>CAYQDR010000045.1:0-32517 GCA_964416315.1 uncultured bacterium | reverse complement strand
AACGGAATAGCCAATCGTAGTCAATATGTCAAACATTTTGTGCTCGGATTAATAAGCATGGATCCCAAGCAGTTGCTTGCCGAGGCGCTCCACCTTCCGCCTGAAGAACGCGCCGCCCTAGCCGGGGAGCTTATCCATAGCCTCGATTCCCAGGTCGACGACGATGCCGAGGCGGCGTGGTCAGCGGAGCTCCGTCGACGGCTCGAGCGGCTCAACATGGGCCTAGCGAACACGGTGCCCTGGGCGGAAGCCCGCCGCCGGATTCTCGCCGCGGCCCGCCGTGATTCGCAGGCTTGAGTACCTCGACGAGGCGCTCGACGAGGCCGAAGAAGCTGCGCGGTGGTATGCCGAGCACAGCCTGACGGCGGCCGCAGGGTTCACTGACGAACTGGACGTAGCCGCAGCGGCGATCGAGCAGGCGCCGGAGGCCTGGCCGCCGTACGAGCACGGCACACGGCGGTTCCTGCTACGCAGGTTTCCGTACTCCCTCGTGTATCGCATTGAGCCGACGCGAGTCGTCATCGTGGCGGTTGCACACGCGTATCGGCGACCCGGTTATTGGAAAGGTCGGCTCAAGGCTCCTGGTTAACCCGCGAGTGGAGCCGACGCGCCGCGAGCGGTGGTCCGGCCGGCTGAGGCTTGGCTGCCAGCGTAGCCCACCCAGGGCGCGACGCGCCAGGGGCGGCTCCCTCGGTGGACACCGGGGATAGCCGGGCCACGCAGGGTCCGGGGCGGCGATAGCCCCGAGCAGGGGCTACCCGCCGAGGTAGAGGCGCTTGACCTCCGGGTCGTTCAGGAGGCTCTGGCCGGTCCCTGCGAACCGGTTCCGGCCGAGCTCGAGGACGTAGCCCCGGTCCGCCACGGAGAGGGCCTTGGCCGCGTTCTGCTCCACCACCATCAGCGTGTAGCCCGCCCCCTTCATCTCCACGAGCTTGTCGAAGATGAGCGTGACGAACTTCGGGGAGAGGCCGAGGGAGGGCTCGTCGAGGAGGATGAGCTTCGGGACGGTCATGAGCGCCCGCCCGATCGCGACCATCTGCTGCTCGCCGCCCGACATGGTGCCGGCCTTCTGGTGCCGGCGCTCGCCGAGGACGGGGAAGAGCGCGTAGACCCGCTCCAGCGCCGCCTGCACCCGGGCCCGGTCCTTCACGATGTAGGCGCCCATCTCCAGGTTCTCGAGCACCGTCATTTGCGGGAAGACGATGCGCCCCTGCGGGACGTAGGCGAGCCCCAGGCGGAGCACCTCGTAGGGCGCGCGCCCGGCGATGTCCAGGCCGTCGAAGACGACCCGGCCCGACTTCGGGTGCAGGAGCCCCACGATGCTCTTGAAGGCGGTGGACTTGCCCGCGCCGTTGGGGCCGATGACGCTCACCAGCTCGCCGGGCCGGATCTCCAGGCTGACCCCGTGGAGGATCTCCATCTTGCCGTAGCCGGCATGGATCTCGTGAACCGTCAGGAGGCAGCCGTCAGCGTCCAAAGTACGCCTCGATCACGCGCGGGTCGGCCTGGATGACCTGGGGCGGCCCCTCGGCGATCTTCTCCCCGTAGTCGAGGACGAAGACCGTCTCGCAGAGCCCCATGACCACCTTCATGTCGTGCTCGACGATCAGGATGGTCTTGCCTTGGTCCCGGAGCCGGGTGATGGCCGCCAGCAGCTCGTTCAGGAGCGTGCGGTTCACGCCGGCGGCGGGCTCGTCCAGGAGGATCAGCTCGGGGTCCGGCATCAGCACCCGGACGAACTCCAGGAGCTTCTGCTGGCCGTAGGAGAGGTTCCCCGCGTACTCCTGCTGGAGCCGGTCCAGCGTCACGAAGCGGAGCAGCTCCTGCGCCCGGCCGGACGCCACCTCGAACGGCTCGCGGGTCACCACGAGGAGGTTCTCCAGCGCGGTCAGCTCCGGGAAGACCCGGATGATCTGGAAGGTCCGCCCGATGCCCCGGCGGGCGACCGCGTACGGCTTGAGCCCGTCGATGCGCTCCCCCTTGAAGCGGATCTCCCCCTCGTCGCGCGGCTCGAGCCCGGTGATGCAGTTGAAGAGCGTGGTCTTGCCCGAGCCGTTGGGGCCGATGAGCCCGTAGATCTTGCCCGGCGCCACGGCCAGCGAGCAGCGGTTCACCGCCGTGACGCCGCCGAAGCGCTTGGTGACGTCGCGGATCTCGAGGATGGGGCCGTCGCGCATCTCAGAGGGTCCGCGGCAGGCGGTAGCGCTCCTGGAGCACGCCCAGGATGCCCCTCGGCATCGCGAGCACCACGAGCACGATGATTGCGCCGAAGAGGAGCTGGTGGAGGTAGAGGAAGCGTGCCCAGACCAGCTCCTGGAGGACGAACAGCGCCACCGCGCCCAGGACCGGGCCCCAGATCGTGCCCTTGCCGCCGAAGAGGGCCATCACGATCATCGTGATCGTGTAGAACAGCGGGAAGACCGCGATCGGCTCGATGTAGCCCGTGTCCCGGGCGAAGAACCCGCCGACGACGCCGGGGACGAAGGCCGAGAGCAGGAAGGCGTAGAGCTTGTGGCGCGCGGTGTCGATCCCCATGGCCTCGGCGGCGATCTCGTCCTCCCGGATCGTCATGAGCCGGAGCCCGAAGCGCGAGGTGATGATGAAGTACGCCGCGGCCGTCACCGCGACCGCCGCGAGCCCCATCGTGTAGTAGATCTGCACGCTGGCGTGCAGGGTGGGGAGGGAGAGGCCGAGCCCGCCGCCCGTGAGCCCCTCGAAGTACGAGACCAGGACCCGCATCACCTCGTTGAGCCCGAGCATCGAGATCGCGAAGTAGGGGCCCTTGAGCCTCAGGCAGGGGTAGCCGATGATCAGCGCCAGGAGCATCGCCGCGACCCCGCCCGCGAGGGACGCCGGCCCCCAGTGCCAGCCGTGCGTCGTCACCAGAATGGCCGCCGCGTAGGCGCCGGTGCCGAAGAACGCCACGTGCCCGAAGGAGACGTAGCCCGTGAGGCCGGACATCAGGTTCCAGCTCTGGGCCAGCGCCACCCACATGAAGAGCTGGAGCATGAAGCGGATCCCGTAGCCGGTGGCCACCAGCGGGTAGAGCGCGAGCGCGAGGAGCGCGACCCCGAGCCCGAGGAGGAACGCGCGCTTCACCGCGCGCGCCCTCCCAAGAGCCCCGTCGGCCGGAGCAGGAGCACCAGGACGAGGAGCACGTAGGCCACGGCCTCGGAGAGCTGGGTGGTCAGGAAGAGCGAGGAGAGCTGCTCGACGAGCCCCAGGAGCATGCCGCCCAGGAGCGCGCCCGGATAGTTGCCGGCCCCGCCGAGCACGATCACCAGGAAGGACTTGAACGTGAAGACCTGCCCCATCTCGGGCTGGATGGCCAGGATCACGGCGACCAGGCTGCCGCCCGCCGCGGCCAGCGCCGAGGCGATGCCGAACGTGTAGAGGTGGATGCGTCCCACGTTGATCCCGCAGATCATCGCCACCTCGCTCGACTGCGAGGTGGCGCGGATGGCCTTGCCGAGCTTGGTGCGCTGGAGGAACCAGTACGCCAGCAGCGTGATCGCCACCGCGAAGGCGAACGACACGAGCCGGGCCTTCGAGAAGGCGAAGGGCCCCACGAGGAAGGCGCCGGTGAGGAACTCGACCGAGCGGAGGTCGGAGGTGAAGCCGAGCTGGGCCAGGTTCACGAGGGCGATCGAGATCCCGAAGGTCAGGAGGAGCGAGGAGAGCTCGGGGGCGTCCACGACCCGCGCCACCAGCGTTCGCTGGAGGATCGCGCCGACGAGGAACAGCAGCGGCATGGAGGCCAGGAGCGACACGTAGGGGTTGACGCCGAGCAGGTGGAACCACCAGAAGGTCGTGTAGGCCCCGAGCATCATGATCGTGCCGTGGGCCACGTTGATGACGCGCATGACCCCGAAGATCAGGGCCAGGCCGAGCGCCACCATGGCGTAGAGGGCGCCGGCCAGGAGGCCGGAGATGACCACCTGGACGACCATGGTGGGCGTGATGACGACGCTCATCGATTGCCCCGAACGTAGCGGCGCCCGCCAGAGGTCCGGCGGGCGCCCGTTGCGTCGCGGATCAGCCGCTCACATCCCTGGACGGATGCTGAGGAAGTGCCGCAGCGAACTGCCCGTCCGGGCCGCGCGATCGAAGCGCTTCGAGCGCGGGCTTTGCCCGCGCAATCGATCCGGGGGGGAGGTTCGGAAGGGGGGCAAAGCCCCCCTCCGAGGGTCTAGCGCTGGCTCCACGGGGGCGTGGGGAACCGCGCCTTGCCGGTTGCCAGCTCGTCGGGCCAGACGATCGCCTTCTTGCCGTCCTGCCACTGGAACATGACCATCTTGTGGGAGACCTGGAAGCCGTCCTGGTCCACCTTGAACCCGCCGTAGACCGTGTTCAGGTCCATCTTCAGGATCTCGGCGCGGATCTTCTCGCCGTCCGGGGACCCGACGCGCTTGGTGGCCTCCACGAGGATCTGGCAGCCCGCGTACCCGCCGGCGGAGTGATAGGAGAGATCCGCGCCGGGGAACTCCTTCTTGTAGGCGTCGTTGAACTCCCTGGCGCCGGGATACGGCAGCTCGGGCTCCCACTGGGTCGCGCCGTAGACGAACTCGGCGTTCCTCCCCAGCAGCTCGTAGAACTTGGGCAGGTCCCCGCCGACCGTCACCCCGTACATCTTGAGGTTCACGTCCAGCTCCTTCATCTGGCGGGTGATCGCGACCGCGTCGTCGAAGTAGGTGGCGGCGCCGACCACGTCGGGCTTGGCCGCCTTGATCTTCGTCAGGATCGCCGAGAAGTCCGTGTTCCCCTTGGGGTAGGCCTCGACGAAAACGACCTGGAGCCCCTTCTTCTTGGCCAGCTCGATGGTGCCCTGCACCGTCGCCTTGGGGAAGAGCGTGTCCTCGTTGACGATGGCCACCGTCTTGAGCCCGGACTTCGCGGCCATGTCCAGGAGGCCCTCCAGGTACACCTCGGCCGGCGACTGCACCATGAAGATGAACTTCCGGCCCTTCTTGAAGATCGAGGTGGTCGAGGCCATGGGCGCGACGATCGGCATCTTGTACTTCTCGTTCACGTTGGCGATGGCCTCGGTGATCGCCGAGGAGTAGGGGCCCATGAGCAGGTCCACCTTGTCCTGGGTGATCAGCTTCTCGTAGAGGCGGACTCCGGTGGCGGGCTGGGACTGGTCGTCGTAGAGGACGAACTCGACCTTGCGTCCCAGCAGCCCGCCCTTTTCGTTGACGTGCTTCTCGCAGAGCTTGTAGCCCCGGTGCTGGTTCTGGCCGAGCGCGGCGTAGGTGCCCGTCAGGGAGAGCGAGGCACCGATCCGGATCGGCGGCTGCGCGGCGGTGAGCGAGACCAGACCGGCCAGGACCGCCAGGACGGTGAGGCCCGCGACGAATCCCGTTCTCGACAGGCGCATGGCGCGACCCCCCTTCACGTGGAACGAGCAATGGTCATCGACGCCCAGGCACAGCAAAGCATAGTTCCGCACGCGGGGTCAAGCGCCCGGCGGCGCCTCGGCCGCGCTGGGAGCGGGGGCGAGCGCCGGGCGGCCGGCGGGTGCGCCGGCCGCGCGCTGCCGAGGCGCAGTCGCGTGCGAGGGCCAGGCCTTGACACGCGCGCGGCCGGTCCCGAATAATGGCGCGCCTTGCACGCTGTTGGCGATGCGCACCTGCACGTCTGGGACGAGACTGCCGCCGGCAAGGACCCCGAGCCGATGCGCGCGGCCTACAGCCCCCAGTCGCCCGCGCCCGCTAGAGCTGTTCCTCGACTACATGGACGAGGCGGGCGTGGACCGGGCCGTCCTCGTCCAGCCTTGGTTCTCAGTCGTGAACCCTCAACGGAAAGGATGAAGCGATGAGCGTCACGCGCCATGACAAAGGCCCCCGGCTGAGCCAAGCCGTCGTTCACGGGAACACCGTCTACCTCGCCGGCCAGGTCGCGGACGACGTCTCGGTCGGCGTGAAGGGCCAGACCGAGCAGGTCCTCCGGAAGATCGACAAGCTCCTCGCCGCCGCTGGGACGAGCAAGACGAAGCTCCTCTCGGCCACGGTCTGGCTCGCGAACATGGGGACGTACGACGAGATGAACGCGGCCTGGGACGCCTGGGTGGACCCGGCGAACACGCCGGCGCGCGCGACCGTGGAGTCGCGGCTCGCGCGGCCGGGCTACCTGGTGGAGATCGCGACCATCGCCGCGCTCTGAGTATATCGGGAGGGGGCCTCGACGGCCCCCTCCCGGGCCTCCCCCAGAGGTTGCCGCGGCAAAGCCGCGGCTCGGAGCGGAACGCCACGGCCGCGAGGTGGATGTGACGGGAGCGTTGCGAGAAGCCCGGGCGGGGAGAATCGAGTTTCGGACCCGCCTCTGAGTCCTCCGACGCCCCGCGCTTGCCGGAGCGCGCGACCTGCACTATGCTTTCGGGCGCCGGAGGCGGATCCGGACTCACCCCTCCGGCGTGACGCGACGGCCGGGGTGGAGGAGGTCTGCCGTGGCCATCCAGGTGCGGAAGGTGACGCCCCATTGCGGCGCCGAGATCGTTGGCGTTGACCTCGCGGGCCCGCTGGGCGACCGCACGATCGAGGAGATCCAGTCGGCGCTCGTCGAGCACTGCGTCATCTTCTTCCGCGACCAGAGGATCACGCCCGAACAGCAGAAGGCGTTCGGCCGGAGGTTCGGCGAGCTGCACATCCACCCGGCCTACCCGTTCCTGCTCGAGGGGCATCCTGAGATCATGGTCATCCACGCGGACGAGACGTCGAAGCGCGTGGCGGGCGAGGACTGGCACTCGGACGTCTCCTGCGACCCGGAGCCGCCGCTGGGCACGATCCTCTATATGCTCGAGGTCCCGCCGGTCGGCGGCGACACCCTGTTCGCGAGCATGTACGCCGCCTACGAGGCGCTCTCCGAGCCGATCAAGCAATTCCTCGAGGGGATGACGGCGATCCACGACGGCGAGCATGTCTACCGCGGGCGGTACGAGGGCGACACGCCGGAGGGGCGGGCGTTCCCCAAGGCCGAGCATCCGGTGATCCGGACCCACCCCATCAGCGGGCGGAAGCTCCTGTTCGTCAACCGGGTCTTCACCACGCGCATCGTCCAGCTCGCGAAGCACGAGAGCGATGCGGTGCTCGCGATGCTCTACCGCCAGATCGAAACGCCGGAATTCCAGTGCCGCTTCCGGTGGCAGCCAGGCTCGATCGCCTTCTGGGACAACCGGTGTGCGCAGCACCACGCGCTGTGGGACTACTACCCGCACCGGCGCCACGGCCTCCGGGTGACGATCCGCGGAGACAAGCCCTTCTATCGCCCGTGACAGGCGTGGCCTCGCCGACTCCAGTGGCCGGCCACTAGGCGGTCTTCGTCAGAGCGCTCACGCCAACGCCGTCGCACCCGTCACCTCGTCGAGCGCGCGGAAGAGGGCGCGCAGGTCCGCCGCGTCGTTGTAAAGGTGGACCGAGACGCGGATCCGGCCATCGCTGCCCCAGACGAGGACGCGCCGCTCGGCGAGCCGCGCCGCGAGGCCGGGCGCGTCGGGGGCGAGGAAGCAGAGGTTGCCCGCGCGCTCGTCGGGCTTCTCCGGCGTGATGACGGGCCACCCGCGCGCCCGGAGCCCGGCGAGTGCCTCGCCGCCCAGGTCGAGGGCGTGCTGGCAGACGGCGGCCGGGTCGAGCCGCGCGAGCGTGGCGAGCGCGTTGTCGAGGACGAAGAGACTGAGCCAGCTCGGGTTCCCGGCCTCGAGGCGGGACGCGTCGGGGCGGAGCGGCATCGCGAGCGGATCGGCGGGGCCGCCCCGGCGGACGACGCTCCGCCAGCCGAGCGTCGCCGGGGCGAGCGCGCCGACCCGGTCGGGGGCATAGGCGAAGACGCCGACCCCGTGGGTCCCGAGGAGCCACTTGTAGCAGCTCGAGACCACGAAGTCGCAGAGCTCGCCCGGGACCGGGACGACGCCGAGCGCGTGCGAGGCGTCCACGGCGAGCCACGCGCCGCGCGAGCGCGCGAGGTCGGCGCAGGCCGCGAGGTCGAGCCGCTGGCCCGTGAGGAAGCTCACGTGGCTCACGAGGATCAACCGCGTGCGGCGGTCCGCCGCCGCCGCGAGGTCGTCGAGGGCGAGATAGTGGTCGCGGGTCCGGACGACCCGGGGCTCGACGCCGCGGGCGCGGAGGGCCAGGACCGGGTAGATCGCCGAGGGGTACTCGAGGTCGGCGAAGACCGCGTTGTCCCCCGGGCGCCAGTCCACGGCCCGGACGGCCTGGTTCAGGCCCTCCGAGGCATGGGCGAGGAAGGCGACTCGCTCCGGCGCCACGCCGAGCATCTGCGCGATGCGCGCCCGCGCGCTGGCGTAAACGGCGTCCAGCTCCGCGCGGGCCGCCATGCCGGCGCCCTTCACCCGGCCGAAGCGCCGGCAGGCGTCGTCGTGCGAGCGGAGCCACGGGGCCTCGCCGCCCGTGCAGAGGTGCGCGACCCCCTCGAGCCCCACGAACTCGCCCCTATCGAGGAGCGCCACGCGACCCAGCGTAGTAGAATGACCCGGCCTCGCACAAGCGTGATGCGCCCCCCGGCGTCCGGGTGGGGCGCGGAGGAGCCGACCCGATGGCCGTGCCGACGACCGATTCCGCGATGTACCGGACGATGCACCGGCAGCCGGAGGACCTCCGCCGCCTGCTCGCGACCGGCTGGGGGCCGGCGGCGGAGGCCGCGGAGCGTCTCGCGCGCGCCGAGCGCGTCCTCGTGGTGGGCATCGGCACGAGCTACCACGCGGCGCTGGTGGGCGGCTGGCTCCTGCGGGCCGCGGGCGCCGACGCCCGCGCCGTCCACTCGTTCGACCTGGCGCTCTACCCCGAGGCGGCCGCGCTCCGGGCCTCGGACGCCGTCGTCGTCATGGCGCACACCGGCGTCAAGCGCTTCTCGGCCGAGGCGATGGCGAAGGCGCGCGCGGTCGGAGCGGCGGTGCTCTCCGTGGGGAGTCTCACGGCCGAGCACCCCGACTCCCAGCTCGTGCTGCGGACCGTGGAGCGCGAGAAGTCGGCGGCCTTCACGGCCTCCCACCTCGCGGCGATGACGGTGCTGGCCCAGGTCGCGACGGAGCTGGGCGAGCGTCGCAAGACCGCCGGCGTCGAGGGGTTCCGGGGCGCGCTGGGGCGCCTCCCCGACCAGATCGCGGAGGTGCTCGCGCGGGAGGCGGAGGTCTGGCCGGTGGCGCAGGACGCGGCGAGCCGCCGGATCTACGCGGCCGGCGCCGGCCCCAACGAGGCGACGGCGTTCGAGGCGGTCATCAAGGTGCGGGAGGCGGCCCACGGGTGGATCGACGCGCTCGGCCTCGAGCAGTTCCTCCACGGGCCGATGGTCTCCGTCAACGCGGGCGACCTCGTGATCCTGGTGAACGTCCCGGGGCGAGGCGCCGAGCGCGTCGCCCAGAGCGCCGCGACGTTCGATGCCCTCGGCGCGCGGCTCTGGCTCGTGGGGCAGGGGATCCCGGCGCTCGCCCGGGCGACGGTCTTCCTGCTGCCCGAGACGCCGGAGCTCCTCTCGCCGCTGCTCGCGGTCGTCCCGATCCAGCTCCTCGCCTACGGGATGGCGGTGGCGCGGAAGGTCAACCCGGACAGCTTCCGCCGCGACGACCCCACCTACGCGGCGGCCTTCGGACTCCTGAAGCTCTAGAACCTCGGAGGGGGGCTGCGCCCCCCTTCCGACGGCCCTTCCGGCAAAGCCGGACCGTTCGCCCTTCGGCGAACGGCTCGGGCCTGCCTCCCCCCAGGAGGGGGACGGCCTCCCCCGAGGTCCCCCTACTTCACCGGGATCATCAGGTGCTCGTACGGGGTCCCGGCCCACATGACCCACGGCTTGCCGGAGCGGGGATCCGTGCCGTAGGCGTTCGGGTCGAGCTTCCCGGTCGGGAACACCATGACGTGCGGCGCCTCCTTCATCCACTTTTCGCCGGCCGCCGGCTTCGTCGCGAAGGGATCCGTGTTGCTCGCGCTCCCGCCGCCCCGGAGCATGTAGCCGAGCCCGGGCGCCGCGAGCTTCGGCTCCTTCTTGGCGAGGTAAGCCTGGATCCATTCCATCGAGGGCTTGTCGAAGCACTGAGGGTCGTTCGCCGGCGTGCTCGGGTCGTCCGGGAAGCAGGTCCAGTCGTTCGTCCCCTTGCGGAGGACGGCGGGCTGGTCCCCGGGCTTGGCCGGCCAATCCAGGACCGTCGCGTTCTGTGCGAGCGACCGCGGGGCCGCGCTCATCGCGTTCCGGATCTTCGACTCCTTGGTCCGGCCCGCCGGCTTCTTCGCCTCCGCCGGCTTGGCGGGCGCCTGGGTCTGCTGCGCCTCGAGCCCTGTCGCGAGGGCCAGGATACCCACGGCAGCGAGAAGGATACCGATCCGCTTCATGATTCCCCTCCGTGTGAGGATGTGAGCCCGACCAGGCGGTTTCAGGCTACCGGACCCCGTGCTGCCGCGCAAGCGCGCGACTCGCGCTTGCCGAGGTACCGGGGGTCGCCGGTCACCGCGCTCCGACCCGCCCGGCGCGCATCGTCGGAGCGAAGACCTCGACTTCCGCCAGGACGCCGTAATGGTCGGAGGGCCAGAGGACCCGCCCGTCGGGGAGCTGCCCGGGCCTGTCGAGCACCACGCGGCTTCCGAGGACGCGCCCGGCCACCTCGGTCCCGGGCGCGAGGAAGACGTAGTCCACGCGACGCCGGACCGTGGGTCCGGCCGAGTAGACCTGCTGCCAGACGGTCATGCCGGGCGCCGCGGGGTTCGCGGTCCGGAACGCGTCGGTGAACGCCGCGTCCTCGGTGAGGACGGCGATCGCCGGCGAGCTCTCCGGGGCGTTGAAGTCGCCCATGACGACGGCGGGCAGCCAGCCCCGGCGGGCCCGCACCAGCTCGGCGACGTGGCGGGTCTGGCAGGGGTTGCCGGAGGTGTGGGTCGAGACCACGGGAAGCCGGCCCCACGGGGTCTCGAGCTCCGCGTAGAGGGCGACCCGGACCTCCATGAAGCGACCGCAGCGCCGCAGGTCGAGGGTCTCGGAGGCCACGATGGGGAAGCGGCTGAGGATCGCCGGGCCCTCGGTGAAGTTCATCACCGCGGCGATCAGGCGGTTCAGCCACCGGGCCTCGAAGACCCGGAAGCTCGCCCGGGCGTGGACCCAGTGGTACCCGAGCCGGTCGGCCAGGCGCTCGGCGACGTTGCCGCGTCCCCGCCCCACCGAGGCCTCCTGGAGGCCGATGACGTCGGGGCGGAGCACCGAGAGCTCGGCCGCCGCCAGCTCGAGCCGCCGGTCGAGATCCTGGCCGTGGCCGGCCCAGCCCGAGAGGACCCCGCCGTGGAGCAGGTTGTAGGTCACGATCCGGAGCGGCCGCGGCGGGTCCACCCCGCCCTCCCCGGCGGCCGCGGCGGTGGCCAGCGTGACCAGGAGGAGCGCTGCGCGGAGGGCCGTCACCGTGGCGGCTCCCCCCGCGGGCGCCGGCGGCGCGGCCAGACGTCAGCGTTCGCCAGCGTCTGCGGCCTCTCGCCCCGGAGCACCCGCAGCATTGCCCCCGCCACCTGGAGGGCGATGGCGCGGTCGGCCTCCTCGCTCACCCCCGCGACGTGGGGCGTGCAGACGACGTCGTCGCGCGCGAGGAGGGGGTTGTCGGGCGACGGCGGCTCGGCCTCCCAGACGTCCAGCGCCACCGCGCGGAGCCGGCCCTCCTCGAGCGCCGCATGGAGCGCCCGCTCGTCCTGCACCCCCCCGCGCGCCGTGTTCACGAACACGGCGCCCGGCTTCATGAGCCGGATCGTCCGCTCGTCGATCCGGTGGCGCGTCTCGGGGGTGAGCGGCGCGTGCCACGTGACGACGTCGGCCTGCGGCAGGAGCGCCTCGAGGGTCTCGACCGGCTCGGCGCCCCGCCGCCGGATCTCCTCGGCGCTCACCCAGGGGTCGTGACCGAGCACCCGCATCCCGAGCGCGCCGGCCAGCCGGGCGACGCGGCGCCCGATGTTGCCGACGCCCACGATCCCGAGAGTCTTCCCGCGGAGCTCGGTGATCCCGCGGTACCGCGCGGCGCCCCAGTCGCCCGCGCGGGCCATCCGGTCCAGGGCGCGGGTCCGCTTCGCGCAGCAGAGCATCAGCATGAGCGTGTGCTCGGCGACCGCGTCGGCGTTGGCCTCCGGCGCGTGGACCACGGCGATGCCCAGGCGCGTGGCGGCAGCGAGGTCCACGGTGTCGAGGCCGGCGCCGTACCGCCCCACGACCCGAAGGCGCGGGCAGGCTGCGAGGAGGCGCTCGGTGCAGGCGGGGCGGTGGCGGACGAGGATCCCGTCGGCGTCCGCGGCGGCGCGGATCAGCCCCTCCTCCGTCAGGGTCCCGCACTCGGCGACGCGGGCCTCCGCTTCCAGCAGCGCGCGGCCGTCCGGGTGGGGCGCCACCGCGAGGACGATCAGCGGACGGGCGGTCATCGGGTCCCCCCGCACCCCCGCCCCCTGTCGTCCAGATCGCCGGGACGGCTCGGGCCTGCGGCCCTCGCGACGTCCCGTCCCTCCGGTGGCCTCAGGGGGGGAGGGGAGTAGCGTGCCGCCCCGTCGCGATCGCCAGGCCGCGCTGACCAGGATGTCATCGGGCGGTCGCGTCCGCGCGCGGGAACTCCCGCTCGAGGAGCCCCGGCAGCTCGGCGAGCGTGGGGATGACGAAGGTCGGTCCCGAGCGGGCGAGCTCCTCACGCGTGAACTCCCCCGTGGCGACCGCGATGCTCACGGCGCCCGCGGCCTTGGCGGAGAAGACGTCCTGGGGGGTGTCACCGATCACGATCGTCTCGCTCGCCGCCACCGCGAGGAGCTCGCTCGCCTTCAGCACCGGGTCCGGGGCGGGCCGGTGCTCCCGGACGTCCTCGTCGCAGACGAGCGGGTACTCCCAGCCGAACCGCGCGAGGATGGCCCGCCCGACGACCCGCGGGAAGCCGCTCGCCAGCGCGATCCGCCACCCGCGCCCCCCGAGGGTCCGCAGGCACTCGGCGGCGCCCGGCATCGCCTCGAGGCGCCGGGCCTCCTCCACCAGGATCTCCTCGAACTCGCGCATGCAGGCCGCTACGACCCCGGCCTTGTCGGGGACATCGCCCAGGGCCTCGGCGAAGAGGAAGTGCTTGGGCCGGCCGGCGAACTGCTTGAAGAGCTGGATCTTCTCGGCCGGGATGCCGTGACGCACGAACACCGCGAGGTACGCGGACTCGATGGACGCCACGGTGCGGACGAGCGTGTTGCCGATGTCGAACACCAGGGCGCGGTGGATGGGCGTTCCCTCCCTCGGGTTCGGGGTTCACTCCTGGCGGATCACGGCGCAGCGGTCGGGATCCACGCGGACGGAGACGGCCGCCCCGACCTCGAAGACGACCGCGTGATGCGCCTGGACACGCAGCAGCACGCCGGCGGCCTCGACGTGGTAGTCGATGAAGTTGCCGAGGTAGGTCCGCTCGCAGACGCTCCCGGTGAAGAGGTCCGGGCCCGGCGACGGGGGACCGGCGGTCGGGCCGAGGTAGAGGTCTTCCGGCCGGATCGCCAGCCAGACGCGGTCGCCCGCCTTCGCCCAGGGCGGCACGTCCAGGGCCAGGGCCGCCGCCGAACCCACGCGGACGCGGCCGGCCGGGCCCGGGCTCTCGACCACGCCGTCCAGGAAGTTGACGAGACCCATGAAGTCCGCGACGACCTTGTCCGCCGGCCGCTCGTAGACCTCGCGCGGGGCGGCGTACTGGTGGACCCGCCCGTCGCGGAACACCGCGACGCGGTCGGAGAGGGCCATCGCCTCGGCCTGATCGTGCGTCACGTACACGAACGTGATGCCCGTCCGCCGCTGGAGCTGCTTCAGCTCGACCCGCATCCGCTCGCGGAGCTTGGCGTCCAGGTTCGAGAGCGGCTCGTCGAGGAGCAGGATGCGCGGCTCGACGACGAGCGAGCGCGCGAGCGCGACCCGCTGCTGCTGCCCGCCCGAGAGCTGGGCCGCGTAGCGGTCGTCGAGCCCCTGGAGGCCGACGAGCTTCAGGATCGCCCCGACCCGCTCCCGGACCTCGACCGCCGGCCGCTTCCGGACCTGGAGCCCGAACGCCACGTTCTCGAACACGGTCCGGTGGGGCCACACGGCGTAGCTCTGGAAGACCATGCCCATCTGTCGCCGCTCCGGGGGCAGGCAGCGCTCCCGGGAGGAGTAGAGCTCCCCGTCCACCAGGATCCGGCCCGCGTCGGGCGTGAGGAACCCGGCCAGGAGCCGGAGCGTGGTCGTCTTGCCGCACCCGCTGGGCCCGAGCAGGGTGACGAACTCCCCGTGGTGGATCTCCAGCTCCACCCCGTCCACCGCGGCGACCGGGCCGAACCGCTTCGTGAGCCCCTGGAGGCTGATGCTCGCCATGCCTCACCCCCCCGCGCGCTGCAGGGGGGTCTCCCACACCCTCGGCCCCGCGACCCGGCGCGCGACGGCGAGGACGGCCAGCGTGAGGCCGAGGGTCAGCACCGCGAGGGCGCAGGTCGCCTCGAAGTACCCCTCCTCGTAGAGCTGGAAGATGGCGACGGCGATCGTCTCCGTCCCCGACGTGAAGAGCAGGACCGACGCAGAGAGCTCGCGGAGCGCCGGGATGAAGATCAGGAGCCACCCGGAGAGCATTCCCTGTCGGATGAGCGGGACCGTCACCCGCCACACGGCCGCGAGCCAGGGGGCGCCGGCGATCCGCGCGGCCTCCTCCAGCGCCGGGTCCACCTGGCGGATGGCGGTGTTGGCCGAGCGGACGGCGAAGGGGACGAACCGGGCGACGTAGGCGACGAGCAGGATCCAGATGGTGCCGTAGAGGACGAGCGGTGGCCGGATCCAGGCCTGGATGAGACCGACCGACAGGACGATGCCTGGGAGGCCGAGGGGGACGAGCGAGAGGTAGTCGAGCGCCCGCCGCCCGACGAACGCGGTGCGGAGGTCCAGGTAGGCGATGAGCGTCCCGACGCCCATGGCGAGCGTGGCGGCGGCCGTGGCGAGCCCCAGGCTGTTGAGGATGGAGTGCCGGGTCTGGGAGAACTCGAACAAGACGTAGCTGTAGTTCTTGAGCGTCAGCGTCCGGCTCTCGAGGACGGTCGCCCACTGCTGGCTGAACGAGACGCCCAGGAGGACCCCGTACGGCAGGGCCACCGCGAGGAGAAACACGGCGGCGCAGGCGGCGAGCGCCGGGATCCGCCACGCGCCCAGCGGGGTGAGGTGCGGCTGCGCCCCCTTGCCGGTCATCGTGACGTAGCCGCGCCGGCCGAGGACGCGGTGCTGGAGGTAGAGCGAGAGCACGGTGACGACCACCAGGCTCATGGCCAGGGCCGAGGCGAGGCCGAAGCGCGGCGGGTAGCTGAAGAGGGCGTAGATCTTCGTCGGGACCGTGTGGATCCGCGCGGGCACGCCGAGGATGGCCTGCGGCCCGAACAGGGACAGCGAGTCCACGAAGGCGAGGAGGGCCCCGGCCAGGATGGCGGGCGTGACCATGGGCAGGGTCACGAAGCGGAGGGTCCGGAGCCGGCCGGCCCCCAGGATCTGCGCCGATTGCTCGAGGGCGGGGTCCAGCGACTCGAGCGCTCCGGCCACCAGCAGGAAGACGAAGGGGAAGACGTGGAGCGTGATGACGAAGACCATCCCCCCGACGGAGAAGATGTTGAACGGGGGCTCGGCGAGCCCGAGCAGGGCCCGCAGCCCCCGGTTGATCAGCCCCGCGTTCGGGCCGAGGAGCATGACGTAGGCGATGGCCGAGAGGAAGGGCGGGGTCGCGTAGGCGACGCTGACCAGGGTCCAGACCGCCCGCTTGCCCGGCATGTCGCTCCGGCCGACGAGCCACGCCATCGGGACGCCGACCAGCGCGCTCAGCCCCGCCACGGCCGCGCCGATCAGGAGGGTGTTCAGGAGGATCCGGTAGTTCTCGGGTGAGGTGAGGAGGGCCCGGTAGAACTCCAGGGTCGGGCCGGTCGGTCCGCGAAAGCTGCCGATGACCAGCCAGGCCAGGGGGAGCGCGACCACCGCGACCAGGGCGGCAGCCGCGCTCCCCAGGGCGAGGAGCCGCACCGACCTACTTTCCGACGGTGCTGGCGAACTTGGTCTTGATCTCCTCCGACTGCTTCTCCACGGTGGACCAGTCCATGCCCACGACCTTGAGGTCCTTCAGGGGGACCGCCCCCTGCGGGGGCCGGATGTCGGTCCGCGCCGAGTAGGTGTGGTCCTCCACGAAGACCGCCTGGCCCTCGTCCGAGAGGACGTAGTCCACGAAGAGCTTGGCGGCGTTGGGTCGGGTCGTGGTCTTGAGGATCGCGATCGGGGTCGGGATGACGAAGGTCCCTTCCTCCGGCAGGACCACGGCGACCGGCTGGCCCTTGGCGATCCCGGCGCGCGCATCGTAGTCGTTCATCTCGCCGCTCACCGGCCGCTCGCCCGAGGCCACGAGCTGCATCCCGGGCAGGTGGCCCTCGGTCAGGAGCGGTTTGCTCTTCGCCAGGTCCTCGAAGAACTTCCAGCCGTAGAGCTTCACGATCCCCGCCGCCCAGTTGAGCGAGGTGCCGCCGTAGGAGGGGCTCGCGATCGTCAGCTTCCCGTGCCACCGCGCGTCGGTGAGATCGGCCCACCGCCGGGGCGCCTGGTCAGCCGGCACCAGCTTGGTGTTGTACGCGATGACCATGGCGGTGAGCCGGCTCGCCGCCCAGTGGCCCTCCCGGTCCTTGAACGCGTCCGGGATGGTGGCCGCGTACTTGCTGACGTGGGGCAGGAGCCCGCCCTTGGCCTGCTGCGCGAAGAAGTAGCCGGGGTCGGAGACGTTCAGGATGTCCGCCTGGGGGCGCCCGGCCTGCATCTCCGCCTCGAGTTTGGCGATGACCTTCTCGCTGCCCGAGCGGAAGACCTGGACCTTGATCCCGTATTTCTTCTCGAACCCCTTGGCGTGCTTCTCCGCGATGGTCGTCCGGTTGGAGGTGTAGTAGACGACGGTGCCCTCGGTCTTGGCCTTGGCCTCGTCCGGCGCGGCCGGCTGGCCGACGGCCAGGGCCGGCGCCAGGCAGACCGCCAGGGCCACCGCCGGGAGAAACGCGCGCAGCAACGTTCGACCCGCCATGGGATGCCTCCTCTCGCCGGTCCGGCGCGTCCCGACGCGGCGCCCGGCTCGATGCTCGGTGAGGACCTCGCTGCCCGGCACCATAGCACCAGGGATGGCCCGGGGGGAAGCGGCCGTCAGGACCCCAGCGCCCGCACGGCGGCGCGCGCGACGTCGGCGGTCGAGCCGGTGCCGCCGAGGTCCGGCGTGCGCGCGCCCCCGGCGAGCGCGGCGCCGACGCCGCGCTCGATCGCGTCCGCCGCGGCGCCCGCCGCCGGGTCCCGGCGCGCGCCCGCGAGCCAGCGGAGGAGCATGGCGGTGGAGAGGATCATCCCGACGGGGTTCGCGATCCCCTTGCCGGCGATGTCCGGCGCCGAGCCGTGGGTCGCCTGCGCCATCGCGCGCTCCGCCCCCGCGTTGACGGACGGGGCCATCCCGAGGCTCCCGGCGAGCTCCCCGGCGAGGTCCGAGAGGATGTCGCCGAACATGTTCGTCGTCAGGATCACGTCGAAGTCGGCGCCGCGGCGGACGAGGTGCGCCGCCATGGCGTCGATGTGGTAGTCCTCGACCGCGACGTCCGGGAACTCCGCGGCCACCGTCCGGCAGGTGTCGAGGAACAGGCCGTAGGCGACCCGGAGGACGTTGGCCTTGTGGACGATCGCGACCTTCCGCCGGCGCTCCCGGGCGAGCGCGAACGCGGTCCGCGCGATCCGCTCCGAGGCGGCGCGGGTGAACTTGCCGACCGTCAGCGCGACGTCCGAGGTCGGCATGAACTCGCCCGAGCCCCACGCCATGTTCCGGTCGGCGTAGAGGCCCTCCGTGTTCTCCCGGACGATCACCAGGTCCATCCCCGGCACGACGGCGCGGAGCCCCGGCCAGGCGCGGGCGGGGCGGATGTTGGCGTAGAGGTCGAAGCGTTGGCGCAGCGCCCCGCTCGGGTTGAGCCGCGCCCGCTCGCCCTCGGGGTAGGACGCGGAGTCGTGCGGGCCCATGATCCACCCGTCGCAGGCGGCGAGCGCCGTCACCGTGGACTCCGGCAGCGCCGGGCCCCCGCTCCGGATCGCCTCCCAACCCACCGGCAGCGGGACGAGGTCGAGCCCGAGCCCGGGAGTCCGGCGGCGCGCGGCCTCGAGGATCTCGAGGGTGGCCTCGACGATCTCGGGGCCGATCCCGTCCCCGCGCAGCACGCCTAGCCGGTAGCCGGCCATTCCCCGGGAGGCGACGGCGTCGTCACGGAGCTCCGGAAATGGGCGACGGCCTCTCGCGTGAACGCCTTCTGCATCCAGCGCGAGAGGGGACGGCCCGCGAGGGTCAGCCAGTGTCCGGAACGTGACCAGGACTCCGCCAGCCGTCGCGCCGTCATGAGCTTCACGTCCCGCCCCCGAGGACAGGATAGCCTCAGCGGCGCCGTTCCGCAGCCGGAGAATCGGCGCGGGCGTTCGGCGAGCGCGTGACGCAAGCGCCGGGGATGAGGCATAATGAGGGCCGCACCATGGAACTCCTCGGCGAGCCCCGCCTGATGCCGGACACGCTCGGCCGGCCGCTCCGGAACCTCCGCGTGTCGGTCACCGACCGGTGCAACCTCCGCTGCCAGTACTGCATGCCGGAGGAGGAGTATGTCTGGCTCCCCCGGGAAGACCTCCTCACTTTCGAGGAGACCCGGGGGCTCGTGGAGGTCTTCACGGAGCTCGGCGTGGACAAGGTCCGGCTCACCGGCGGCGAGCCGCTCCTCCGCCGGGACCTGCCGACCCTGGTTGGGATGCTCGCGCGCCTGCCGCGGGTCAAGGACCTCGCGATCACGACCAACGGCGTCCTCCTCGGGGCGCAGGCGGCGGCGCTCCACGCGGCCGGGCTCCACCGGGTGAGCGTGAGCCTCGACACCCTCCGGCCCGAGCGCTTCCGGGCGCTGACGCGCCGGGACACCCTCCCGCAGGTCCTCGAGGGGATCGGGGCCGTCCGGCAGGCGGGCTTCCCGGGGCTCAAGCTCGACTCCGTGATCATGCGCGGGACGAACGACGACGAGCTCACGGACCTCGTCGAGTACGGCAAGCGTGTCGGCGCGGAGGTCCGCTTCATCGAGTACATGGACGTCGGTGGGGCGACCCGGTGGTCGCTGGACCGGGTCGTCTCCCGCGCGGAGATGCTGGAGGCGCTCGCGCGGCGCTACGGCCGGATCGAGCCGGTCGTCGAGGTCAGCTCGGCGCCGGCCGAGCGGTTCCGGCTGCCCGACGGGACCGTGTTTGGGATCATCGCCTCCACGACGGCGCCGTTCTGCCGGAGCTGCGACCGGAGCCGCCTCACGGCCGACGGCGCCTGGTACCTCTGCCTGTACGCGCAGAAGGGGGCCGACCTCCGCACGCCGCTCCGGCGCGGCGCCTCGCGCGAGGAGCTCAAGGCGATCATCACGGCCGGCTGGACACAGCGGCGCGACCGCGGCGCCGAGGAGCGGAAGGAGCTGGAGGCGCGCGGCATCCGCGGCCCGCTCGTCCAGGTCGACGGCCTCCGGCAGGACCCCCACCTCGAGATGCACACCCGGGGCGGCTAGGACTTCTGGAGGGCGGCTAGGACTTCTGGAGGGGGGCTTCGCCCCCCGTTCTTTCGGGGGGCCGGGTCTCCCGATCCCCCAATCCCTCCGCCTGCCAGCGACCGACGTGATCCGGTGAGAGATGGCGAACAGCCGACCGCTGACCGGGCAGGTGGCGTGGGTGACGGGCTCGTCGCGGGGGCTCGGGCGGGTGATCGCGACGCACCTCGGGCGCCTCGGGGCGTCGGTCGTGGTCCACGGGACCACCCCGACCTCGGCCCGCGCGTTCGGCGAGGCCGAGTCGCTCGACCACGTGGCGCGCGCCGTGGCGGCCGAGACGGGGGGCCGCGTGCTCGGGGTCTGGGGCGACCTCACCGACGAGCGGGAGGTCGAGGCAGCCGTCGAGAAGATCCGCCGCGAGCTGGGCCCGATCGAGGTGCTCATCGCCAACGCGGGCGGGGACATCGGCCCGGCGGGCGCGATGGCGCCCCGGGGCGGCAAGCCCGAGCGGAACGACGGCGTCTTCATCTCGGTCGCCGACCTCCGCGCCGTGCTCGACCGGAACCTGCTCTCCTGCATCCTGACCTGCCGCGCCGTGGCGCCCGAGATGATGGCGCGCCGCTCGGGCCGGATCGTGACGGTCGGCAGCGTCGCCGGCCTGCACGGGCGGGCGGAGGGCATTATGTACGCGACCGCCAAGGCCGCGGTCCACGAGTACACGCGCTGTCTCGCCGTCCAGCTCCGGCCGTACGACGTCGCCGTCAACTGCATCGCGCCCGGTGGGACGCTAACGCCCCGATTCCTCGCCACGGGCCAGGGCGAGCCGGACGTGCTGGCGAAGGGCGAGGCGCTGGAGGGCTACGGCCGGCCCGAGGACATCGCCCGAGCGGTCGAGTTCTTCGTCACGGAAGGCGGCCGCCACGTGAGCGGCCAGGTGCTCCGCGTGGACGGCGGCGCGCAGACCTGGCCCGCCTGACCCCGGTCTCGGCACGGCGATGGGGCCGGCGCTTCGTCCTTCTGAACGAACCGTCGCCGGGTGGTCCGCTCCGAGCGGCGGCAGCGCCCCCCCTTTGAGGGTCTACGGACTCTCGGGTGCGGTCGCGGCGGGCGCCGGCACGAGCTGGTGGAACAGGCTCGACTCGCGCTTGTAGAACCCTTCGGTATGGAAAGAGTCGGGCAGGCGGAGATGGGCGTAGTCGAGGTGGTGGCAGAGCTCGTGCAAGAGCGTCCGGAGGAACGTCCGGAAGGCGACGACCCGGCGCTGGCGGGCGGTTCGCATCCAGAGCGTGACCAGCGCCGGGCGGCCGCGCCCGGCCTCCGTGTAGAGGCCCTGGAGCTCGCCCCAGTGGCCGTGGGGACGCGCGTGGAGCACGCGGAGCCGGCAGGGCGGCACGCCGAACGCCCGCGTGAGCCCGTCGTGGAGCCGCTGCGCCACGCCCTCCACGAGCGCCCGATCCTCGGCGCGCAGCGCCGCCTCGAGCTCCCCGATCAGCGGCCGGAGCCCCGGCGCGCCGGACAGCGTGAGGCTCGTGACCTCGTCGCTCCGCCGGTAGATCCGCTGCTGCGGCCGGGTCAGGCGGTCGTAGTAGGCGAAGGGCACGGGCGCGCGGTCAGGGAGCGCCGTCGGGCGTCGGCCGGCTGCTCGTCGAGTACGCCGCGCGGCCGACGGCGACGAGCGCGCCCTTCGCGTCCCGCAGCTCCACGTCCGCGACGCCGACCGTCCGCCCGAGCTTCACGGCCCGCGCCACGGCCGTGAGGTCGCCCCGCTTCGCCGGGCGGAGGTAGTCCACCCGGAGGTCGATCGTCGGCACCCAGCGCCCGAGCCTGGAGGCGATCGCGTAATCGCCGGCGATGTCGATGAGGGCCGACAGCACGCCCCCGTGGTACCAGTCGGAGCGGTCGGCCCGGCGGAACTCCTCGCGCCAGGGGAGCCGCATCTCTACCCGCCCGCCCTTCACGCGCACCAGCTCGAGGCGGATCAGCCGGTGGAAGGGGGAGACCCTGACGGTGAGCTTCAGCGCGGCGTGGCGGGACTGGGTCACGCGTCAGATCCCTCGGAGGGGGGCTCTGCCCCCCTTCCGAACCTCCCCCCAGGAGAGGTTGCGCGGGCGGAGCCCGCGCTCGGAGCGCTCGGCCAGGACCGCGCGGACCGGCGACCGGTATTGCCTGTTTCGCTCATGCGTCAGAGCGCGGCGGCGACGGCGTCGCCGACCGCGGCCGTCGAGGCGCTCCCGCCGAGGTCGGGCGTGAGCACACGCCCCGCGGCGAGCACCGCGGCCACGGCCGCCTCGATCCGCCGCGCCGCGGCCTCGGCGTCGCCGTCGCCCGTGCGGCGGCCGAGCCAGTCGAGCATGAGCGCGGCCGAGAGGATCGTCGCGAGCGGGTTGGCCACCCCCTTGTCCGCGATGTCGGGGGCGGTCCCGTGGGAGGGCTGGAAGAGGCCGCAGTGGTCGCCGATGTCCCCCGAGGGGGCGAGGCCGAGCCCCCCGACGGTCGCGGCCGCGAGGTCCGAGAGGATGTCCCCGAACATGTTCTCGGCGACGATCACGTCGTACCGGGACGGGGCCTGGACGAGGTACATGGCCATCGCGTCGATGTAGGCGTGCTCGGCCTCGACCTCCGGGTAGTCCGCCGCCACCTCGTCGAACACCGCGCGGAAGAACGCGTAGCTCTTGAGGACGTTCGACTTGTCCACGCACGTGACCCGGCGCTGGCCGTCGCGGGGGGCGCCGGCGCGCCGCCGCGCGAGGTCGAAGGCCTGGCGACAGATCCGGGCGGTGCCGGCGCGCGTGACGACCAGGGTGTCGGTCACGACCTGGTTCCCGACGCGCACGCCCGCGCCGCGGGAGGCGTAGAGGCCCTCGGTGTTCTCGCGGAGGATCACGTAGTCCACGCGCTCGGCTTCGGCCAGCCGCAGCGGGCTCCGGACGCCGGGGTAGAGCTTGATGGGACGCAGGCCGATGTAGAGGTCGAGGAGCACGCGGAGGGTGAGCTGGGGGGCGACCTCGGTCCCGTCCGGGAGGCGGACCTCGGGGAGGCCCGCGGCGCCGAAGAGGATCGCGTCGGCCGCCTGGCTGACCTCGAGCGTCTCGCGCGGAAGGTCCTCGCCGGTCCGCTGGTAGCAGCCGGCGCCGGTTTCCGCCAGGTCGAAGTCGAGCGCGAGACGCGCCGGGTCCGCCCCCGCCCGGAGGACCTTCAGCGCCTCCGCCACGACCTCGGGGCCGATGCCGTCCCCGGCGAGCACCGCGATCCGGTAGCGTCCCATGCTCAGACCTGCCGGTGACGCGCCATTTCTGCGGCGACGAGGATCGCCTCGACCATGCTCTCCGGGTTCGCGGTGCCCTTGCCGGCCCGGTCGAACGCGGTGCCGTGGTCCACCGAGACGCGGAGGATCGGCAGGCCCACCGTCACGTTCACCCCGCTCATCCCCGTCCATGCCTTCGTCGCGTCATCGTAGCGGAAGCCGAGGGTCTTGACCGGCGTGTGCCCCTGGTCGTGGTACATCGCGACGACGCAGTCGAACTCGCCGCCGCGCGCGCGGCTCATGATCGTGTCGGCCGGCCAGGGGCCTGTCGCATCGATCCCGTTGGTGCGCGCGTCCGCGATCGCCGGACCGATCGCCACCTGTTCCTCGTCCCCGAAGAGCCCGCTCTCGCCCGCGTGGGGATTGAGCCCGCACACGGCCAGCCGCGGCGCTGCGATCCCGAGGCGGCGCATCGCCTCGTGGCCCAGCCGGATCGTCCGGAGGACGCGCTCGCGCGTGACGAGCTCCGGGACGCGGCGGAGCGCGACGTGCGTCGTGACGTGGATGACACGGAGCTCCCGTCCCATGAGGAGCATCGCGTACGCCCGCGAGCCCGTCAGGTCCGCGAGGATCTCGGTGTGCCCCGCATGGCGGACCCCGGCCGCGGCGAGCGCCTCCTTGTTGATCGGCCCCGTGACGATCGCGTCGATCTCGTCCGCGAGCGCGAGCTTCACCGCGCGCTCGATGTATTCGTACGCGGCCCGGCCGCACATCGCGCTGACGCGGCCGTGGGCGAAGGTCGCCGGGTCCACGTTGGCGAGGTCGAAGACCTCGATCGTGTCCGGCCGCCACGCCGCGTCGGCGACGCGCTGGAGCGGCCGGACGGCGAGGGTGACGCCGGACAGCCGCGCCGCCTCCGTCATGGCCCGGGCGTCCCCGATGACGAGCGCGCGCGCCGCCTGGCGGACGCCGGGGTCCGCCAGCGCCTTCGCGGCGATCTCGGGACCGATTCCTGCGGGGTCGCCCATGGTGATCCCGAGGACGGGCCGGGTCACTCGCAGGCCTCCCACAGCCGCACGAGCGTGTCGGGATCGCCGAAGCCGCCGGCCTTCGTGATCACGGCAAGGCCCTCGAACGGGCCGCCGAGGAGGACGCCGAACGCGACGCCCGGCTCCAGCTCGCCGCCGAGCGCGATCGAGCCGGCGCCTAGCGCCCGACACACGCCGTAGGCGGTCTCGCCGCCGGTCAGGAGAAGGGTCCGCGGCGCGCCTCTCTCGATCTCCCGGCGGGCCGCCTCGGCGAGCGCCTGGAGGATCGCTGCCCGGTCCCCGCTGCCGGCCGGCGGAGGGGTCAGCACCGGCACGCCGCGGGCTTCCAGGCGCGCGACCTGGAGCCGCGTCACCGGGTGAGCGCTGCCCGCCACGACGAGCAGGGGTCGTCGGAGGCGCTGCGGACGTCCGGGCACGCGGGGCAGGCGAGCCGCCAGCGCCGCCGCGAAGCCCGCCGACCCGGCCAGCAGCCCCGGCCAGCCGTCCACCGCGGCCGCGAGGTGCGCGAGGTCGGTATCCGTCTCGGCGTCGCAGACGAACGACGCCTCGCACCGGTCGAGCCGACGCCGGACGGCCTCCGGCCCGCGCCGCACCGTCGCCAGGGGCACGAGCGCCGCCGGGTGCAGCCCCTCGGAGCCGAGGAGGGCGAGGACGCTGGCCCCCGTTGCGGGAAGGGCCGGATCGGCCACCACCGTCTCGCCGGCGGGCCGGCCGTCGACGCGCAGCAGCCCGTCCACGGCCGTCCGCCGCTGGGCGGGCAGGGCGGGAGCGAGCACGGTCCGACCGCAGCCGGCACCCTCCAGCGCGCCCACCAGCTCTGCGGCCAGCGCGCCGCGCAGCGTGGAGTCCACCTTCTTATAGAGCACCCCGGGCCGGTGCGACGCGAGTCGCGCGGCCGCGGCGCGGGCGCGGGCGCGCGCGTCCCCCGGGGGGAGCGTGCGGCTCTCGGTGTCCACGACCAGGACCTCGGGGAGGGAGCCGAGGTGGCCCGCGTCGGGGAGCAGGACGACCGTGGCGAGGCCCCGCGCCGCGAACGGCGCGCCCGTGTCGCACGCGCCGGTCAGGTCGTCGGCCTGAATGCCCGCCTGCATGCGGTGAGTCACGTCGTCACTGTGTACCCAGGGCGAGACCGTTGGTCAACCGGATTTTCTTGGTCTGGGTCAGGGCGTTGTCCCCGTGTGGTCTCATGCCGTATGTTAGGCAGCGTGATGGACCGTCCACCCGCTCTCACCGTGCACCGTCCCATTCGTTTCAAGCTCGTCGGCCTGAGCATCCTGCTCTTGCTCGTCGTGTCATTCGGCTTCACGGCTCTGAACGTCAGTTTCTCGCGCCGGTGGGTCGAGGAGGATCTACGGGAACGCGCGATCATGTTCGCCCGCGAAATCGCCGCCACGATCGCTGATCGACGCGAGTTCGAGAGCGGAGCCCTCCTCGACGCCCAGATCCGGCAGGTCCTGACCGTGAGGCAAAGCGTTCTCCAGCTGGACATCCTCGCGTTCACGCCGTCGGGGAGTCGGGTCGTGGCCACGAGCGACCCTGCGACTCGGATGCCGTTCACCCGCAAGGACGTCGAGCAGATCCTTCACGGACGGGTCGTTTCTCGGCTCATTACCGAGGCAGGAAAGCGCTACTGGGAAGTCATGGCCCCCGTCACCCTGGAGCGCGCAGTGGCGGGGGCCGTGACCGTCAAGTTTTCCCTCCATCGGGCGGATCAGCTGGCGTCACGCATGCGGAACTGGTCGTTCGCGCTTGCTGCGGCGTCTGCGATCGTGACGGGCTTGCTCATGGGCCTGGCCGTCCAACTGCTGGTCGATCGGCCTATCGGCCGCTTCATGGAGGCGATCGCCCGGATCAGACGCGGGGACGCTCCCGGCACCGTCTCGGTGCGGACCGCGGACGAGTTCGGTGTGCTGGCGACCCACTTCAATGAGATGATCGCCCGGCTCAACCAGTTTAGCGAGGAGCTCCAGCGGCAGGTCGAGGCGGCCACGGTGGAGCTGGAACACCGGTACCGGGAGGTCCAGCGACTGAACGAGACGCTCTTTGCCGCGCAGAGGAGCCTGAGCCATGCGGAGCGGCTCGCGCTGTCCGGGCGGATCGTCGCTCAGGTGGCCCACGAGGTCGGTACCCCCCTCCACTCGCTCGCCGGCCACCTGGAGCTACTGCGGACCGAGCTGCCCCAGGAGGTGCTCTCGTCCGATCTCGGCCGGCGGCTTACGGTCATTGAAACGCAACTGACGCGTGTGATTCAGATCATCGCGCAACTGCTCGATCTGACGCGTCGGTCACCCGGAGAATCCGGCCCTGTCGAGCTGAACAGACTGGTCCGAGACACGGTCGAGCTGGTACGGCCGGGAGTGACGCCTGCAGGGCCCGTTCTCGAGGTCGTGACGGAGCCGGCCCGTGTGATCGTGCAAGGGTACGCGAATCAGCTTCAACAGGTGATCCTCAATCTCCTCACCAATGCCATCGACGCGACACCAACGGGTGGCCACATCGTGGTGACGACGCGACTGGCGCGGGATGCGGGGGAGGCGATGTTGGAGGTCGCGGACACTGGCCGGGGCATTCCCACAGCTCGCCGCTACGAGATCTTCAAGCCGTTCTTCACGACCAAGGCGCCTGGGCGCGGCACCGGCCTGGGCCTGTTCATCTCGCTGCAGATCGTTCGCGACCACAAGGGGCGCGTCGAGGTCGAGAGCGAGGAGGGGCGTGGGACCACGTTCCGGGTGTTCTTTCCCGTCATCGGGGACGCCGCATGACGACGGGCGTGAGCATCCTCGTCGCCGACGATGATCCCGTGGCCCGCGACCTCTTGGCGGAGGTGCTCTCACGCGAAGGGTATCGGGTGGTGGTCGCAGGGGGTGGCGAGGAGTGCATCCGCCTCGCCGAGTCCAAGGCTTTTGATCTGGCCCTGGTCGATCTGCGCATGCCGGATTTGGACGGACTCGATGTCCTCAAGCGACTCGGGTCAATTCAGCCGGGCGTGCCTGTGCTGATCCTCACGGCCTTCGCGACCATGGAAACCGCCATCCAGGCGGTCCAGGCGGGGGCGTACGACTATCTGTCGAAGCCCTTCCGGATGGAAGAGATCCGGCTCGTGGTGCGCCGAGCGATCGAGGTCCAGCGCTTGGCTCGGGAGAACCAGCAGTATCGGCAGGAACTGCGCGACCGGTACCGCGTGGAGAATCTCGTCGGTCGCTCTCCGCAGATCGTGGAGGTCTACAAGCTGGTCGCGCGAGTCGCCGGTTTCGACACTACGGTGCTCATCCAGGGCGAGACCGGCACGGGCAAGGAACTGGTGGCCCGAGCGATCCATTATGCAAGCCCCCGGGCTGACCGGCCGTTTGTGGTGGTCGACTGTGCCTCGCTTCCCGAGACGCTGTTCGAGTCGGAGCTGTTCGGCCACGAACGGGGGGCATTCACGGGTGCGCAGTCCACGCGCCGCGGGCTCCTCGAGACGGCGGCCGGGGGGACCTGCTTCCTCGACGAGGTCGGAGAACTCTCATCCGTTCTCCAGGCCAAGCTACTCCGAGTTCTCCAGGACCGTACGATCCGGCGGGTAGGCGGCAACGAGCTCATCCCGGTTGACGTCCGCGTCATCGCGGCGACGAACCGTGACCTCCGGAAGCTGGTGGGGGAGGCGGCGTTCCGCGAGGACTTCTACTACCGCCTCAATGCCGTCACGATCGCGATCCCGCCGCTTCGGGACCGGTCTGAGGACATCCCGCTCCTTGCCCAGCACTTCCTCGGAAAGTACGCGGGCGCCGGCGGAAGACGGGTCACTGGATTCGCCCAGGAGACGCTCGCGCTCCTCTCGTCGTACGGGTGGCCCGGCAATGTCCGCGAGCTCGAGCACACGATCGAGCGCGCCGTGGCGCTGGCGTCGTCGGAAGTCCTGTTCCCGGCCGATCTCCCGTCGGAGGTGGGTGTGGTTCGTCGGGAGCCGCCGCGACTCCCGGCGGCGCGCATGACGCTGGACGAGGTGAAGCGTTGGTACGTGGCGAAGGTCCTTGAGGAAGTCGAGGGAAACAAGCTGCGGGCTGCGGAGATTCTCGGGATCGACCGGCGCACGCTCTACAGGATTCTCGGGCGCCGGGAGGTCGACGAGCGACCAGCGCCGTGAACCGAGGGCTCGGCCTCGGGGGAATCCTGCTCGTCGCTGCGGGGTGCGCCGCCGCGCCGGTCCTGGACCGTGGCGAGGTCGTCCGGCGAATCCTCCCCTCGATCGTCCAGCTGCGGGTCGAACGGGAAGCGGGCGGACGGGCCGCGGCCTCCGGGGTCGTGTTCGCCTCCGATGCGGCCACGGCCCGCTCGTGGATCGTCACCACCAGACACCTGCTGGACTCCGGCGCCCACCAGCGCGTGTACGTGAGGGTCCCGCCGGGCAGAGCGACACTCCGCGCCAGCGTCGTGGCCTCGAGCCCGGACGCCGATCTCGCAGTGCTCGCCGTCGAAGGCGTCGCGCTCCCGCCGGTGCAGTTCAGGGAGGAAGCCCAGCTCGGGGACGAGGTGTGGGTCGTGGCGTTCCCCTGGGGCCGTCGCCTCACGGTTGTAAGCGGTGTCGTGAGCCAGATCGTGGCGGAGGCCGGCGAGGCGGCTGTGGAAGGGCCAGCGGCGATGGTTGACGCCTCGGTGAGCTACGGGGCCAGTGGAGGCGGGGTCTTCGATGCAGTCAGCGGGGCGCTGATCGGGATCGTGGAGGGCTATCGGACCGCGCGGATGGCGGCCCCGGAGGCTCGGGAGCGCGCACTCGAGTTCCCGGTGCCC
This sequence comes from uncultured bacterium, assembly GCA_964416315.1. Classification (GTDB taxonomy): domain Bacteria; phylum Methylomirabilota; class Methylomirabilia; order Rokubacteriales; family DASRDR01; genus CAYQDR01. The sequence continues at coordinate 3,919 of CAYQDR010000045.1, read as the reverse complement.
GGCGAAACCGTGCTGATTCCGGCTCGCGCCATCCGTCGGTTTCTCAGCGCAGCGGGGCTCGAGACGCTGGCCCCGAAATAGAAAACGGGCACCCGGCGGAGCCGGTGTGCCCGTTTCCGCGAGCCGGAGGGAGCTACTCCTTGACGTCGAAGGTCGTGACGATGTTCTTGCCGTCGCGCTCCTCGTAGGAGGCTTTGACCGTCGTCCCCTCCTTGAGGCTCTCGATCGAGAGCCCCTCGGCCAGCCACAGCTGGGTCCCGTCCTCGAGGACGAACATCCGGTCGCTCGGTTCGACCTTCTGGACCTTGCCCTCGATCTCCCCAGCCCAGGCGCTGCCGACGGCGCTAACCAGCATCAAGACCAACGCGATTCCCAGGACCTTCCGCATGACGAACCTCCTGTGTGGGTGTGGGTGAATGCAGTCTGCTGGTCATCCCGAGCAAGCGACGTGCCAACGGCTGATCGCTCCGGCGGTCTTTCGTACCGCGGGCTTGCGCTCTGCGGGCGCCGTTCCCGCGCGGGTGTTCTGTGGCACATTGGCGTGGGCTGTGGCGATCTTGCTTCCGCGCTCGAGCGGCGCAACGGCGCGTGCTATCATCGGACGCGCAGCGGGCCGGCGCTGAGACCCTCTGCCACCCGAGGAGGCACCTCATGACGCCGGTGCGATCCGGCGAGGCTCCGGACCCGATCCCCGAGTACCGGGTCCGCGCGCGGAATCTCTCGCGGGACTCGGCGAACCGCATTCACGACGACGCGGTCGCCCGGCGGTACGGCTACGCGGGCGGGCTCGTGGCCGGCACGACCACCTGGGCGTACATGAGCCACCCGCTCGTCGCGGCCTGGGGGCCCGACTGGCTCGCCCGTGGCACGGCTCACGTCCGCTTCCTCCGGCCGGTCTACGACGGAGACGAGGTGTCGGTGCGCGCCCGGCCGGTCGGACGCTCGGGCGGGGAGGCCGCGGGGGAGGTCGTCGCCGAGGTGGAGGCCCACACGGGCGGCGAGGGCCTGGTCGCGACGGCGGTCGCCGGGCTCGCCTGGGGCGCGCCACCGCCGGCGCCGGACCCGGCGGCGTACCCGGTCGCGCCGCTCCCGGCCGAGCCTCCGGTCGCGACGGCGGAGGCTCTCGCGCGCCTCGACCCGCTCGGCGCCCCGACGCTCGCCCTGGACGGGGAGACGCTCGGTCGCTACGCCGACGAGGTCGGCGAGCCGCTCTCGGTCTACCGAGGGGCCGGCGCCGTGGCGCATCCGGGGCTGGTCCTCCAGCAGGCGAACCGGGCGCTCTCCGAAAACCTGCGGCTCGGCCCGTGGATCCATGTCGCGAGCGACCTGGCGCACTGCGGCCTGGCGCGGGCGGGCGACCGGCTCTCGGCGCGGGGGCGGGTGGCGCGTCTATTCGAGCGAAAGGGGCACCGCTACGTGGAGCTGGACGTGCTGGTCGTCGCCGACGGCGCGCGGCCGGTCCTGCACGTCCGCCACACCGCGATCTGGCAGCTCCAAGGAGGGCGCGATGGCTGAGGTCGTCTACCGATCCGAGGTCCGCATCGAGCGCGTCCGCGGGCCGCTGCGCCGCGCGTTCATCCCAGCCGAGTCGCAGCCGGTGCTCTTCGGCGTCCATGGCGCCGTGGCCAGCCACTACGGCGTGAGCATGGCGGAGCACGAGCCGCACGCGACCACCCTCGACTACGTGGTCGCCGCCGCAGCGGGCTGACTCACCGGGACCTTCGGTGGCGCGCTGGAGGCGCGCAAGATCCCGGCGGGCGAGAGGCGGCTTTCCGCGGAGGCGGTCGGCGAGGTCGAGGCCGAGGAGCGCGTGCTCGTGATCAAGCGGATCCGGGTCCGCTACCATCTCAAGCTTCGGCCGGAGCAGCGCGAGGCGGCGGAGCGGGCGCACGCGGCGCATCAGGCCCACTGCCCGGTGGCGCGGACGCTTCGCGGGTGCGTCGAGATCGCGACCGAGCTGCACGTCGAGGAGGAGGCGTAGGCGCCGCGGCGCCACCTGGGCTTCGTGACCATCCGGCAGACGCCGCGCGCTGACCTCGTGAGCCCCCGGCGATGAAGCGCCACGTGGCAGAAAGGGCGCCGACGCTGGCGCCAGCGGGCATGGTGGCAAGCCCCCACGCTCTGGCCTCAGAGGCCGGCGTGGCGGCGCTTCGCGCCGGAGGCTCAGCCGTGGATGCCGCCATCGCCGCCAATGCGGTCCTGGCCGTCGTCTACCCGCACATGTGCGGCCTGGGCGGCGATGCCTTCGGGCTGATCTACGAGGCGCGGAGCCGGAGGGTCCGCGCCCTGGCCGCAGCCGGCCGGGCTCCGGCTGCGGCGGCGCGGGAGGAGCTCGAGCGCCGCGGACTTCGGGAGATTCCCCCGCGCAGCCTCCTCGCGGTCACGGTGCCCGGGGCGGTGGACGGGTGGGTCGCCGCCCACCGGGCCTACGGCCGGCTTCCCTGGCGATCCCTCTTCGAGGCGGCCATCGCGTATGCCAGGGACGGGGTCCCGGTCACCGCCAAGTTCAAAGGCTGGATCCATGGGCTTCGGCTCGGGCATCGTCGCGGGGGAGACGGGCGTGCTCCTCCACAACCGGGGAGCGTACTTTTCCCTGGATCCGACCCACCCCAACTGCCTGGAGCCCGGCAAGCGTCCCATGCACACCCTGATGGCGTCGCTCGCCTTCCGGGGGCAGGGCCTCTGGCTGGTGTTCGGCTGCATGGGAGCCGACGGTCAGCCGCAGATCCATCTTCAGGTGTACTCGGCCCTGCTGGACCACGGCCTCGACCTTTCGGCGGCCATCGAGGCCCCGCGCTGGCTGGCCGGGCGATTCGCCATCGGCGACCCTCGGGAGTTCCTGAACCTCGAGGGGCGCATCCCGCCCGAAACCCGCCAGGTTCTCGAGGCGCGGGGGCACCTCGTCAACGTGTGGGAGCCCTGGGACGAACTGACCGGGCACGCCCACGGGCTGATGCTCCTGGACGACGGCGTCAGGATGGGGGTGGCGGACCCCCGCTCGGACGGGCTGGCCGCGGGCTACTGACAGGGTGCTGTCGAGCGAGTTCGTGTGTGGCCCACGTCCGAGGCGGCCGTCCGAGCGAACGAAGAGCCCGGCCTGAGCGGAGAACGGTAGGCTTGCGCGGTGCGGCACAGGTGCTATCATCCCCCTATCGCTGCGCGGAAACGGACAGACCCCTCACTCCTCACCCAAGGAGGTGGCGCATGGAGCGTCGAAGGTTCATCGTCAAAGCAGGGGGCATGTTGGTGGCTGCCGGGGCCGCGGCGGCGGTGGATGCCCCGAACGTCATCGCCCAGCCCACGGTCAAGTGGCGGATGGCCACAAGCTGGACGCCAGCGCTGGACATCCTCCAGGGTAACGCCGCCAGGTTCGGCAAGATGGTGGACGAGATGAGCGGCGGCAAGTTCAAGATCGAGGTCTTCGCGGCCGGCGAGCTCATCCCCGCCTTCGGCGTCTTCGACGCCTGCTCCCAGGGGACGCTGGAGATGTACAACAGCGCCGCCTACTACTGGGCCGGCAAGGAGCCGGCGACCCAGTGGTTCACGGCCGTGCCGTTCGGGTTCAACCCCGGTGCTCAGTTCTGCTGGTACTACTACGGCGACGGGATCAAGCTCTGGGAGGAGACCTACGCCCCGTTCAACCTGGTGCCGCGCCCGTCAGCCTCCACGGGTCCCCAAATGGGCGGGTGGTTCAAGCGGAAGGTCAACAGCATGGCCGACCTCAAGGGGCTGAAGTTCCGGATCCCGGGGCTGGGCGGCAAGGTCTACGCCAAGGCCGGGACCACGGTGGTCCTCACCCCGGGCGGTGAGATCTTCCCCGCCCTCGAGCGGGGCGTCATCGACGGTACGGAGTGGGTCGGGCCGCACGACGACATGAAGCTGGGGCTCCACAACGCCGCCCGGTACTACTACTACCCCG
>CAYQDR010000044.1:0-32642 GCA_964416315.1 uncultured bacterium | reverse complement strand
CGCGGCCGGCCGCGACTTCCACAACTTCAACGTCGCCTTCCGGGACGACCCCGGGGTCGAGGTCGTGGCCTTCACGGCGGCGCAGATCCCGGGGATCGCGGACCGTCGCTATCCCGCCGAGCTGGCCGGGCCGCGCTACCCTGCCGGGATCCCGATCGAGCCCGAGGCCGAGCTCGAGCGCCTGGTGCGGGAGCGCTCCGTGGACCAGGTGGTCTTCGCCTACAGCGACGTGAGCCACGAGGACGTCATGCACCTCGCGAGTCGGGCGCTCGCAGCCGGGGCGGACTTCGCTCTCCTCGGGCCCCGGCGGACCATGCTCCGCACGACGAAGCCCGTCGTCGCCGTGTGCGCGGTGCGGACGGGCTGCGGCAAAGGCGCGGTGAGCCGCCGCGTCGTCGAGCTCCTGCGGGGCCGCGGCCGGCGGGTCGCCGTGGTCCGCCACCCGATGCCCTACGGCGACCTCCTGGCCCAGCGCCTCCAGCGCTTCGCCACCTTCGCCGACCTCGACCGCGCCCGCGTCACGCTGGAGGAGCGGGAGGAGTACGAGCCGCACCTCGAGGCGGGCAGCGTCGTGTTCGCCGGGGTGGACTACGCGGCCATCCTGGCGCGGGCGGAAGACGAGGCAGACGTGCTGGTGTGGGACGGCGGGAACAACGACCTGCCGTTCGTCATCCCGACGCTCCACCTCTGCCTCGTGGACCCGCACCGGGCGGGCCACGAGTCCCGCTACCATCCCGGCGAGACCAACCTCCGGCTCGCGGACGTCGCCGTGATCGTCAAGGAGGACACGGCGGCGCCGGCGGCGATCGAGGCGGTGCGCGCCGCGATCCGAGCGCTGAACCCGCGCGCCCGCGTCCTCGACACGCGACTCCCCATCACCGTGGAGGATGCCGGGGCCCTCCGCGGGCGCGCGGTCCTCGCGGTGGACGACGGCCCGACGCTCACCCACGGAGGCATGCCCGCGGGCGCCGCCGAGCTGGCCGCGCGGCGCTTCGGGGCGACGCTCGTGGATCCGCGGCCCTACGCGCGGGGGAGTCTCCGCGAGGTCTTCGCCCGCTACCCGGGCCTCGGGCCGGTCCTCCCGGCGGTGGGGTACGGGCCGGCGCAGCTCGCGGACCTGCAGGCGACGATCGACGCCGTCCCCTGCGACCTCGTCCTCCTCGGGACCCCGGTGGATCTCCGGCGGAGCCTCACCGTGCGCCACCCCGTCGTGCGGGTCCGCTACCGGCTCGAGGAGGCCGGCCCGCTGGCGCTCGAGGACGTGCTCGCAGGAGTGTGATCAGACGGCCGCGGCTTGGCGCCCGTCCGGGTGACTTTCTTGGGGGCGGCAGGTGCGATGCGTTCGCCGAAGGGCGAAGACCGCGGCCTTGCCGCGAGCGCCGTCGGCCCCCGGAGCGGTGTCGCGGATCGGGCAGGGCGCGAGAGACGAGACGGGGAGAGATGGAAAAGGGGGGCGGAGCTCCCGTCCGAAGATCTAGCCGACGAAACCCTTTATGGGCACGAGGCGCTTGGCGACGGGGTCGACCGCGAGGAGCAGGCTCTCGAGCGCGACCGCGCCGAGCAGCGGCGGGCCACCGGGGGCGATGAGGCATCGCGTGGTGACCTCGTCGCCATCCAGCACAAGACGGACTTCCGCCAGCGGCCAGGTCTCCTCCCGACCGCCCGCGGTCTGAATCGGGCAAGTTCGCGTCGGCCGAAGCTCGAGGCGGTCCGCGAGCGGCTGGGGGACCACGAGGAAGGTGGCTCCCGTGTCCACCAAGAGCTGGACGTCCTCACCCCGCCCCGCGGGTCCGATCAGCCGTCCTGAGATGTGGAAGAGACCCACGCCAGGTGCGCCTCCTCGCCGAGTATACCGCGCCTTTGCCGGTTGGTGATCCGCAGTTGCTCGGTGCCGGATGAGGGAGGGAGAGAGACTCCCGCTACCGGCTCGAGGAGGCCGGCCCGCTGGCGATCGAGGACGTCCTCGCGGGTCTCTGAAGAGCGCGGCTACCGCGCCGCAGCGGCGACGGACGCCCAGTAGCGGTCCACGTCCGCCTGGATGCGCTGGATGACGGCGTCCTGGCGAACGGGCTCGAAGAGGTGCCGGAAGCGGCCCTGACGGCGGAGGTAGTCCTCCACCGGCCGGCGCTTGCCCGGCACGTGGGTGTGGACGACCGGGCCGCCGCCGGCGGCCTCCTTCAGGGGGAAGAGGCCCGTCTCGACCTGGAGCCGGGCGACGTCGTAGGTCTTCGCGGGATCGAACTCCCACCCCGTGGGACAGGGGGCCGCCGCGAGGATGAGCTTCGGCCCCCGGAGCGCCCGGGCCTTCTCGAGCTTCCGGGCGAGGTCCATCGGGTAGCGGGGCGAGACCGTGGCGACGTACGCCGGCTGGTGGGCGCGCCAGATCTCGAAGAGGTCCTTCCGGCGCTGCCCCATCCCCTCGGCCGTGCGCGCGGTCACCGGCGTCGTCTGCGTCCGCGCCGCGTACGGGGTCGCGCTCGACATCTGGACCCCGGTGTTCCCGTACGACTCGTTGTCGTAGCAGAGGTACCAGAAGTCGAGGCCCCGCCAGATGGCGCCCGACGTCGAGGACAGCGCCATGTCGTAGGTCGAGCCGTCCCCGGCGACAACGACGACCTGGACGTCCTCCTCCGGGCGGAGGCGGCCGCGCGCCTGCAGGACGTCGAGCGCGTCCCGGATCCCCTGGGCACCCGCCGGCGCGCTCGCCATCGTCGTGTAGAGCCACGACCCGCGGAACGGCGTGTAGGGAAAGACCGCGAGCATGGTGAAGCAGCCGGCCGCGTTCACCCACACCACGCGCTCGCCGAGCACCTTCGATCCCGGTGGACGTGCTCTCGGCCGAAGTGGACGAAGCGGCCGTTCCGCTCGCACCCCCGGTTCGTCCCGAGCGTCCGGCGGCCTCCGCGGCCGCCGTCGAGGCGCTGCTCGATCGCCTCCGCGCCGCGGCGCGGCCCGTGATCGTCGCGGGGAGCGGAGTCTTCTGGGGGGGGGGGGGGGAGGCGCTGCGGAACCTCGTCGAGGCGACGGGGATCCCCTGCTTCACGGTCGGCCTGGCGCGCGGCGCCCTCTCCGACGACCACGCCCTCTGCTTCGGGTACGCTGACCCTCTGCTGAACCCCGCGGCGCGGGAGGTCATCCGCCGGCCGGCCTCCTGGCTCCGGCTCGGCCCCATGGGCACGGTCGGGGCGGCGATCCCATTTGGGATCGCGGCGAAGCTCGCTCGGCCGGAGGCGGCGGTCGTGATCCTCATCGGCGACGGCGGGTTCGCCATGCACGGGTGGGAACTGCACACGGCGCTCCGCTTCAACGCCCCGGTCATCGTGGTCGTGGGCAACGACAGCGGCTGGGGGATGGAGCGGGAACTCCAGGCGGCGTTCTACGACCGGACGAGCGGCGTCGAGCTCGGCCCGGTGCGCTACGACCGGGTCGTCGAGGGCATGGGCGGGGTCGGCGTCCACGTGACGCACCCCGCGGATCTCCGCCCCGCGCTCGAGCGTGCCACGAAGGCGGGCACCGTCGCCTGCGTCGACGTCGCGGTGCGCGGCCTGGCGAGCCCGCTCACGCAGGCGAACATCGCGCGACACCGCACGGGGCGGTGAGTCGCGTGCGCCACGACCGTGATGTCGACGCGTGGGTCGTCGGCCCGGCAAAGTTATCCACTTATCCACACTCATCCACCGTCTGCGCTCCCCCGCGTTCGGCGCGCCTTCCGCGCATGCACGCCCCGCGGCGCCGCATCAGACCGTGATCCATGAGGGTCGCGTGTGCGATCGCCCGAAGAATCCGCTCGCCGCGCGCCCTCTCGATCGCGGAGGCGCATCGTCATTGACGAAACAAACTCTTGACACGGATGCGGTCGCGGACGATTTATAGAGGGCGTTGACGGCATCGTCCCGCTTCACTTCATCGCCCGCGGTCACGCCGGAGGATGTGATGGAGGTCCCGCGAAAGCCCCTGGCCAAATCCGAAGGACGGAAGAAACTGAAATCGAGTGGTCTCGTGATTCAGTGGCGGGGGACACCGAACCTGGACGACTGGGTGGCCTTCATCGTGAACGGCACGCGCTCGAGGCGCCGGATCCTCGCGGACCACACCTCCGAGCGTCGCGTGAAGGCGCTGCTCGGCCGACTCGAGGGGCTGCCCAAGCGCGACATCGAGCGCCTGGCGAAGGGCTGAGCCGCCCTCGCCGTCAGCGCTCCCCGGACGGCATCGCCTCCGGCGCTTTCTCCTCGGCGACCGGCACCCCCCAGAGCACCGTCAGCCCGAACGCGAACCCCCCGCTCGCCTCCGGCATGTCGAAGGGGAGCGCGGGGGCCGTCCAGCCGCTCAGCCCGAACTTCACGGCCGACCGCCGGGAAACCGGCGCGGTGCCGACGAACGGAGTGATGAAGGCGGGTTCGTGGCGGCTCCTGACCCGCCCGGGGTAGAACTCCTGCTCGCGCGCCCCCTGCTGCTCGGGCGGCTGTGTCGGCTCGAGCCCCAACTCGGCGGGGGGACGGTCGGGCCGGGGGGCCTCCACCCCGACGCTCGGTGGCTGCTGCGCCGCGCCGGCGGTGGCCCCGAGGACGACGAGCACCCCCAGCGTCACTTTCACGACACTCGATCGGGTCGCCCGCGTCAACATCGCACGCCTCCGGGCGACCGGCCCTGCCGACCTCAGCGCCCGGTCGCGGTCAGGAGCTGGATCACCGACGAGAAGTCCCGGCGCCCGAGGCCGTGGCGGCTCGCGAGGGTGTAGAGTTCGTGCGCCAGGGTCCCCGTGAAACAGGTCGCGCCCAGGTCGCGCGCCGCGGCCCGCGCCAGCGACAGGTCCTTCGCCATGAGGTCCGTCATGAAACCCGGGGCGTAGGCCTGGTTCGACGCGGCCCTGGGCGTGAGCCCGGGCACCGGGCAGTTGTGCTCGAGGGACCAGCAGTTCCCCGAGCTCTTGCTGATCACCTCGTGGAGCACCTTGGGATCCACGCCCGCCCGGAGCCCGATCGTGAAGGCCTCGGCCACGGCGATCATCGCGACCCCGGCGATCAGGTTGTTGCAGATCTTCGCGACCTCGCCCGAGCCCAGGGGACCGACGTGGATCACGTTCGATCCCATGGCACGCAGGATCGACCGCGCCGTCTCGAAGACGGCTGCCTCGCCGCCGACCATGATGGTGAGCGTCCCCTCGACCGCCCGCGGCACCGCCCCGGAGACGGGGGCGTCGATCATCCGGACCCCCTTGGCGGCCAGCCGCTCGCCGACCCGGCGGGTCGCCGCGGGGTCGATGGTGCTCATGTCGATGCAGAGGAGGCCCGGTCGGGCCCCCTCCAGCACGCCCTTCGGACCCAGGTACGCGGCCTCGACGTCCGGGGAGTTGGGGAGCATCGTGATCAGCACCTCCACCCGCCCCGCGACCTCCGCCGTCGAGCCCCCGGCCGTGGCGCCGCGGGCCACGACAGCCTCGACCGCCTCGCGCCGCATGTCGTAAGCCTCGACCGGGTAGCCCGCCTTGATGAGGTTCGTGGCCATGGGGAGTCCCATGTTCCCGATCCCGACGAACCCGATCTGCGTCATGCCTCGGCTCCCTGCGCCGGCTCCCTCGGGCGCTCTCGGGTGGACCCGCTGGCCGCCTCGCGCGACCACCTGCTTTCAGTTTACAACCGGCGACCGCCGCGGCCAACCCGGACGGCGCGAGGGCGCGTGCTACAATACGCCGGGCGGACCGCGAGGAGGTCCGATGCGCGCGCTGGACTGGGTCGCTCTCGTCGCCGGGACCGCACTGGCCATCCTCGGTCTGACCGCCGATCTCATCAACGTCGGCGGCTTCCCGGGATTCGGCTGGAAGCAGGGGCTCCTGACCGCCGCGGGCCTGGTCCTCGTGGCGGTCGGCGCGGTGCGGATCGTTCGCCGCGAGCGGCAGCCCCGGCCGTGAGCGGCGGAACCGCCCGGGGCCGCACGAGTCAGGGCCGCATCCTCGACCGGCTGCGTGTCGCCGCGCGCAAGGGCGACCGCGCCGCGCTCGCCCTCGCCCTCGACGAGATGCGCACGCTCGCCTTCACCCCGCGCTACTGGCTGAAGTACCTGACCCTCCTCGGCCACCCGCTGGCCCGCCTCGTAGACCTCCTCGTCATCAAGCAGGGGGACAAGATCGCCCGCCAGAAGGGGTGGACCCTCCCCGCGCGGAAGCGGCGCCACCCGCCGGCGAAACCGCGAGCCACGAAGGCCCCGCGCGCCCGGAAGGCGCGGCGCGTCGGCGCCGAGCAGCCCTTGCTGTTCCCGGATCTCTGAGGCGAACCCCCTCACCCCGTCCTCGCCCCCAGAGGGGAACCGGCCGGCCAGAGGAGGAGCCCCCGACCGGCGAACGCCCGGCGGAAGACCGCAGCCTCGACCCGCCCCGCCTCCCGCGTCGTCGCGGTCGTCCCCGAAGGGTTGTGGCAGAGCACCGCCTCGCACTGCCCGCCCGCAGCGTCGAACCCCAAGACGACCACGAGGTGGCCACCCGGGTCGAGTGGCTCGTCGAGGCGCTCGCCGCGCACGTGGCTCGGATTCACCGAGGCGATCACGAGCACGTCCTGCAGCACTGCCGCGCACACGTCCTCGAAACCGAGCGCGGTCGAGACGGCGCCCTCGAGCCCGTAGCGGCGCGCCACCCGCAGCATCGGCTCGTAGACCCACCCGTAGTCCACCCACCGGCCGGCCGCGTCCCAGAGCACGTAGCCGCCCTCGCCGGCGCACTCGGTCGCGAGCCCCGCGAGCGACCCGGCGAAGGCCGGCCGGACCGCGCGGATGCCCATCATGAGACACGCGATCCCGCAGAGTCGCGGCGCCCAGAACGCGTACGCCCCCACGCTCGGGTAGCCGGACTCCGCCCACCGGGGATCCGCGGCCGGGTCGAGCCGGCCGGCCAGGATGTCGGCGGTAAGCTCCGGGCTCGCGAACTGGGGGACGTAGGGGACGGCCCGGGGAAGGAGCGTCCTCCCGCCGGGGAGCGTCACGGCAGGACGATCTTCCCGAGGACCCGGAGCCCGGCGGCGCCGGTCGCGGCGGGGAGGTTCCCGGGGCGCCCGAACAGGGTCTCGTTCGCGAGGACCGCGAACGCGACGGCCTCCTTGGCGTCGGGGTCCATCCCGGCCGCGGCGTCGAGGGAGCGCACCGGCACTGGCGCCAGGGTCTCGCCGAGCGCGCGCATGAGAGTGCGGTTCCGCACCCCGCCGCCCGAGACGAGCAGCTCGTCGATCCGCTCGGATACGTGGCGCCGGAGTCCGTCGGCCACCGCCTCGCCGACGAAGCGGGTGAGGGTCGCGAGGAGGTCCGCCTCGCGCCCGGCGAAGCGAGCCAGGAGCGGGGCGACGAACCCCCGCCCGAACGTCTCGCGCCCCGTGGACTTCGGCGGTGGGGCGGCGAGGAAGGGATGCCCGAGGAGCTCGGCGACCAGCGCCGCATCCACCCGCCCCGCGGCCGCGCGGGCGCCCTCCCGGTCGAACGCCTGGACGTCCCCGGTCCACGCCTGGACGACGGCGTCGAGCGGCATGTTCGCCGGACCCAGGTCGAAGGCGCGCACGGTCTCGAGTCGGTCGCCGAGCACCGTCACGTTTGCGATGCCCCCGAGGTTGAGGCACGCCCGCACCCGGCCCGCGACTCGGAAGAGCAGCCAGTCCACGAGCGGCACGAGCGGCGCGCCCTCGCCCCCCGCGGCCACGTCGCGCGCCCGGAAGTCCGCCACCACCGGCAACCCGGTCAGCTCGGCGATCACCGCCGGCTCGCCGACCTGGAGCGTGGCGCCCCGCCCCGCGGGCGCGGCGCCCCGCGGGTGGTGGCGCGCGGTCTGCCCGTGCGAGCCGACGAGGTGGACCGCGGCGCCGCGGCGCCGCGCCGGCTCGATGACCGCCAGGGCCGCGCAGGCGAACTCCTCGCCCAGGCGGTAGTGGAGGTCGAGCAGCTCCGCGGCACCGGCCTCGCCCAGACCGAGCACCCGCGTCCGCAGCGCGGGCGCGTAGGGCCGTGTCAGGAAGGCCACCAGGCGGACGCGCGTCGCCTCCCCGGCGCCCTCCACCTCGACCAGCGCCGCGTCCACCCCGTCGGCACTCGTCCCGGACATGAGGCCGACGATCCGCCGGGGGGCGACCTCCCGGAGGGCGAGCAGCGCGGCGAGCGGGTCAGCGGCCACGGGGTGATCCTCGGAGGGGGGCTTCGCCCCCCTTTCTTTCGGGGGGCCGAACCTCCCCCCGCGGAGAAGGGAGCGACGCCGCGGAGGCCGCAGGCCGGAGCCGTCGCGACCAGATGGAAGATCGCGCGGGCCGGGAACCTACCCCGGAGGGGTGGGAACGCGCTCGGAGCGCTTCGGCTTGGGGCGCGCGAACGGGCAAACCGCTCCGGCGTGCTCTCGGCGCCCTGCGCGGGGGCTCGAGCGCGGCGCGGAGGTCGTCGCCGTGCGCCCGGAGCCAGCGACGCGCTCCCGCAGGCCCGAGGCGGCATCGCTGCATGACGACCGCGACCTTCGGACGGCCGCCGGCGCGCGCGAGGAGGCCGCGGGCGGCGGCCGGCCGCAGCCCGGTGAGGGCGGAGACGATCCCGCGCGCGCGGGCGCGGAGCTTCCGGGTCGTCGGGCGTACGTCCACCATCAGGTTGCCGTAGACCTTGCCGAGCCGCACCATCGCGCCGGTGGTCAGCGTGTGCAGCACCATCTTCGTCGCGGCCCCGGCCTTCATCCGCGTCGAGCCGGCCAGCACCTCCGGCCCGACCCGCGGCGCGATGACGACGTCCGCGAGCGACCGGAGGGCGGGCGACGGCGCGCACGTCACGAGCAGCGTCCGCGCGCCGCGGCGCCGGGCGGCGGAGAGGCCCGCGAGGGCGAAGGGCGTCACCCCGCTCGCGCAGATGGCGCAGACCACGTCCCGCGGACCCACGCGCAGCCGGGCGAGCGCGCGGCGTGCCTCCGCCCCCCGGTCCTCCGCGCCCTCGACCGCGCGCGTGAGGGCCCGGCGCCCGCCCGCCACGACACCCACCACGCGGCTGGCCGGGACCCCGAAGGTCGGTGGGCACTCCGCCGCGTCGAGCACGCCGAGCCGGCCGCTGCTCCCCGCCCCCACGTAGACGAGCCGGCCCCCGGCCCGCAGCGCCCCCGCGACGAGCTCGACCGCGCGGGCGAGCGGTCGAAGGACGCGGCCGACGCTCGCGGCCGCCCGCCGGTCCTCGGCGGCGATCGCGCCGACCAGGCGGAGCGGGCTCAGCCGGTCGAGGTGGCGCGTGCGGGGGTTCGGCTGCTCGGTCGGGAGCGTCCGGTAGTCGGGGCGGGCGCGCCGCACGCTCTCACCCTGTAGCCCACGCTCGGTGAAGCTGTCAAGCGGTCGGTAGCAGTTAGGCCCGCACCAGAAGCGGCCATTTCTTCCGGCCAGGCCCGGCCGTCTGCTAAAATGACGCCAGCGCGTCAAACCGGGCTCGAGTGCGCCGGTAACCTTCGAGAGGTGGCGATGCCGACCGCTCCGGTCCCGCAGGTCGTCGAGGGCTTCCTCAAAGAACTCCTCGGAGCGAAGAAGGCCGTCAAGCTCTACCCGGCGGGCAACCCCCTCGCCGCCGAGTGGATCCAACGCCTCCACCGGAATCTCGAGGGTGCACGACACGAGGGGCTTCCCGGCTCGCTCCGGATCGCGAACGGCCGGTGGGAATGGGACGGGGGCCACCTCGCCAGCCGCGACCAGGCTCTCGACGCCTTTCGGTTCGAGCTGGAGACGTGCCACATCAACGAGATCGTCATCGAGCCGGGCGTCGAGCCGTGGGAGCTGCGCGACTTCCTCGACTGCCTGAACCTCGGCCAGCAGGCGCTGGACGCCGCCGGCGGACCGCAGGCGGTGCTCTCCCAGAAGAACGTCGTCCACGTCTCGCTGCGCGGCCTGTTCTGGGGCGAGGACGGCGGGACCGGTGCGGCGGGCCCCGGCGCGCTCACGGCGCGGCTCGACGCGCTGGAAGCCCTCGTGAACGCGATCGTGGAGGCGCTCGCCGATCAGTTCCGCGAGCTCACCTACGACCGGAAGCGACTCTCGCCCTGGCTCCTCGAGCTCGCCGAGCCCGGCGGGGCGGAGGGGGTCTTCGCGGCCATCGAGATGCTCATCCCGCTGATCGAGGCGGAGCCGGACAAGGAGCTCCGCTACCGGATCCTGGCCGAGTCGATCGTCGCCCTCCCCGACCCTCTCCGTGGTACCCTGGCCGGCTCGTGGCTCATGCCCCGGGCGTGGATCCCCGACGTGCTGAGCCTCCTCACGCGGTTTTCGGGAGACGAGCTCGCCCAACTGACGGCCCTCGTGCCGGCGACCGCCATCGAGGAGATCCGCGCGAACCTCGAGGAGATGCCGGCGGAGGACTGGCGGAAGGCGCGCCTGCGCGAGGCCCTCGAGGATGCGCTCGCCGCGAAGGAGACGCCGCCGGCGCCGACGCAGCCGCTGATCGCCGAGGACGATCCCGGGCTGGCGAAGCTCGGCGAGATCGTCCGCGCGGCCTGCGCCCCGGACGCGGTCTTGGGACACAGCGTCAACATCCTCTTCCACCTCCTCGGCACGGTGGAGACCGAAGCCTATCCCGTGTTCCTCATCGATGCCCTCGAGGAGGCGATCGCCGAGGGCCTGACCCGGAGCGAGCTGCGCCTCGCCCTCCGGATCCTGCGCGCCCTCAACAGCCTCGAGAAGCTCCGGCCGCAGTGGATCGCCGAGCACCAGCGCCGCCTCTACCTCTTGCAGAAGCGGCTGTCTGCGCGCTCCCACGTCTCGCTCCTCGTCGACGTCCTCCGCCGGAGCGAAGGACCCGACGAGATCCGGGGCGCGACGGAGTACCTCGGGCTCCTCGGCGCCGAGGCCACGGAGGAATTCGCCGCGCTGCTGGTCGCGGAGCAGGACGCGCGCGCCCGCGATCGGCTGCTCGAGACCCTCGCCGCCCTGGGCCCGGCCGCCGTCCCGGCCATCCGGTCGCAGGTGGCCGACGCGCCATCGGCCCTCACGCGCCACCTCGTCGCGCTGCTCGCGCGCATCGGCGACGCGGCCACCTACCCCATCGTCGAGAAGCTGGCCCGACACGAGCACCCCCTGGTCCGCCGGGAGGTCGCGCGCGCCCTCGCGACCCTCGGCGGCAAGCAGGCGATGCGCCCGCTCATCGAGTACCTCGCCGATCCCGACAGTGAGGTCCGCCTCGCCGCCATGAAGCTCCTCGGGAGCCTCATGGATGCCGACGCCGTGGGGCCGCTGCGCGAGTTCCTCTCGACGCCGACGCGAACGGTGACGGACCTCCTGGTCAAGCGGGAGATCATCGGCTCGCTGGCCTCGATCGGCGGTCCCGAAGCGCGACAGGTCCTCGAGGCGATCACGCGGCGGCGCGCGTGGCCCTGGCAGCAGAACGAGCGGAAGGTCCGTCGGTTCGCGGAAGACGCGCTCGTCGCCATGCGCACCCCGGCAGGTCCCTCCGCGCAGCCCGCCGAGCCCGGGCGTGAGTAGCACCGAAAGCGTCCTCGCCCAGGCGGAGGTCGTCTTCGCCCAGCTCAACGGCCTCCTGCGACTGTCCGGGCTGTACCCGCCGCGGCACCCCCAGATCCAGCGCGCCCAGCAGGCCTTCCTGCAGGCAGTCGCCGCCTACCTCGAGCGGCGGGAAGTGCTCGCGTATCGGTTCATCGGTGACCTCCTGATCGCGGGGAACCGAATCCTCCCGCGCGAGAGCCTGATGTACCGCGCCTTCCTCGAGCTGTGCCAGACCGAGCGCAAGATCGGCGGGATCACTTTCCACCGCGGGGTCACGCCGGCCGAGGTCGAGGCGCTCGCCGAGATTCTCGCGAGCGGGACCGGAGACCAAGTCGCGACGTGGGCCGAACGGAAGGGCGTGACGCACATCGTCCTGGAGGAGCCGGCCAAGCGCGAAGAGCAGACCAGCGAGGCGATGGCCCGGCGCGCCTATTTCGGGGCGGTCGAGATGCTCCGGACAGTCGAGGCCGGCATTCTCCGCCGCGAGCCTGTCACGGTGGAGCAGCTCTCCTCGCTCCGCGTCGTCACCTCGGCGATCCTGGAGCAGATCCTCTCCGACCCGTCACTCGTCCTGCGGCTCGCGAACATCAAGTCCTACGACGAGTACACGCTCTACCACTCCGTCAACGTCTGCGTCCTGTCCGTCAGCATCGGTATCGGACTCGGCCTGCCGGAAGGGGACGTGCGGGAGCTCGCGATCGCCGCCATCCTGCACGACCTCGGAAAGATCACGATCCCCATCGAGATCCTCCAGAAGGCGGGCCCGCTGGGCCAGGAGGAATGGCAGGTGATGCGGCAGTACCCGGTCCGCGGCGCCGACATGCTGAGTCGACTGCCCGGGTTCAACCGCCTGCCGATGATCGTCGCCTTCGAGCACCAGATCCGGCACGACCGCCTCGGGTACCCGCCGGTTCCCGGGACCTGGCACCTCCACCCGTTCAGCCAGATCGTCGCGGTGGCCGACGCCTACGACTCCATGACGACCCTGCGCAAGCACAAGCGACCGATGCCGTCCCTGCGGGCGCTGGAGGTGCTCTGGCAGGAGGCCGGGAAGGCCTTCGACCCGGTCGTCGTCCGGGTCCTGGAACGGGTGATCCGCACCGCGCCGGGACCGAGCTGACGGCGGCGGCCGCCGCGGGCGAGCGGGAGCGCTGCTATAATCGCTTGGCGGCTGGCGCGTCTAACCTGCATCGGCCACCCGGACTCCGGGGGCTAGAAACGCAGCGTGGCGATGAGCGACGAGGACTCTCCGCAGGGCGACGGACCCGGGACGGCCGAGCGGCGGCCAGCCAGCGGAAGCCCGCCCGCGCGCCTCCGGCTCTCGCTGAAGCTGAAGCTCAGCCTGCTCATCGCCATCCTCCTCATCATCACCCTCGCCCTGGTGAGCGCCTTCCTGCTCCACCTCAAGCAGACGAAGCTCACAGCCGAGATGACCAAGCGCGGGCTCACCATCGCCCGGGACCTCGCCGCGAGCGCGAAGAACCCGATCGTCACGCACGACGAGCTGAGCCTGAATCTCCTCGTCAAGGACGCGTTGAAGGACGAGGACGTCGTCTACCTCGTCATCACCGACCAGGACGGCAAGGTTCTGGCACACTCGGATCTCAGCCTCGTCGGCAAGCCGCTCGAGCGGCGGCGGCCACTCGCGCCGCTCGCCGAGGAGCTGCTGGTCCAGGCCTACACCGACCCGGCGCTCGGCCCCCTGATCGACTTCGCGGTCCCGCTTGTCTTCAGCAAGGTGCGGGTCGGCGCCCTTTACCTCGGCTTCAGCCGCAGGTCCATCGGCGAGGCGCTGGTCAAGGCGCGCAACGAGACGATCCTCATCAGCGTCGTCATGGTCCTGGCCGGCATCGGCGGGGCGGTCGCCCTTTCCACGGCCCTTTCTCGGCCGATCCTCCGCCTCGTGGACGCGACGCGGGCGATCGCGGGCGGCAACTACAACGTCGCGCTGGCGGTGACCTCGCGCGACGAGATCGGCGCGCTCACGGAATCCTTCAACCAGATGGCGACGAGCCTCCGCGAGAAGGAGATGATCAAGCAGGCCTTCAGCCGCTACGTCTCCCGCGAGGTCGTGGAGGAGGTCCTGAAGGACCCGGAGCGGGCCGCGCTGAAGGGCGAGCGCCGGGAAGTGACGGTGCTCTTCTGCGACATCCGGCGGTTCACGCCGCTCGCCGCGCGGCTGAGGGCCGAGGAGGTGGTGTCGCTGCTCAACGAGTTCTACGCCCTGATGGTCGACACCACCTTGCGGTACGACGGGACCCTGGACAAGTTCCTCGGCGACGGCGTGATGGTGGTCTTCGGGGCGCCGATCCGGCACGGGGACCACTCGCTGCGCGCGATCCGGACCGCGCTCGCCATGCAGGCGGGCGTCGTGGAGCTCAGCCAGCGGCGCCTGCGGGAAGGCAAGGAGCCGATCAACGTGGGGATCGGCGTGAACACCGGGGTGGCGGTGGCGGGCACGGTGGGCACCGAGGAGCGGATGGAGTACACGGTCATCGGCAGACACGTAAACCTCGCCGCGCGCCTCGAAGAGTTCGCGAAGCCCGGTCAGATCCTTATCAGCCGGCAGACCTACAAGGCGGTCAGGGCGTCCGTCCTGGCCCGCTCCCAAGGCGTCGTGCAGCTCAGGGACGAGGAAGAGCCGGTCGAGGTCTACGAGATCCTCGGCCTGACCGGAGAGGCCTGAGGACCCCGGCCACATGCGGCCGTCGTGGACCCGGGTGTCCGCCCTCGGCCTCGCCGTGCTCGCGCTGTCGGCCTGCGCGGAGCTTCAGGCGCGCCTGGCGCCCGCGCCGGGCCCGACCGCCGGGAAGCCCGCAACCCAGCCGGCGGCGTTCGAATCGGAGGAGTTCGTCGTCACGTTCGCCCAGCCCGGCGACACCGCCGAGCGCCTGGCGAGCCGATTCCTCGGCGACCCGAGCAAAGCGTGGATGATCGAGGACTACAACGAGGGCGTCGCCCCGGGCCGGGAGGTGGTGGTCCCGAAACGGCCCTGGAACCTCGCGGGCGTGGATCGCGCGGGCTACCAGCTCGTCCCCGTCCTCGTCTACCACAACATCGGCCCCCAGGCCCGCGGGCGCCTGGTCATCGCCGCCAAGAGCTTCGAAGAGCAGATGCGCCACCTCAAGGCCAACGGCTACCGGGTCGTGACCCTGCGGGAGCTGTTCGAGTTCATCTCGTTCCGGCACCAGCTCCCGCGCAGGGCTGTCGTCATCACCTTCGACGACGGCTACAAGTCGTTCCTCGACTACGCCTACCCGATCCTGAAGGAGCTCGGATTCAAGGCGACGCTCTTCATCTACACGGACTACGTCGGGGCAGGGCGGAACGCGATGACGTGGGACGACCTGCGCCGGCTGGCACGGGACGGGTTCGATATCCAGGGACACACGAAGACTCACGGGGACCTCCGGCGCAAGCCGGGTGAGTCCGACGCCGACTTCGACCGACGGATGCAGGAGGAGCTGGGACTGCCCCAGGGGCTCTTCCAGCGCCACCTCGGGCGGACCGCGCAGATCATCGCCTACCCGTACGGCAACCAGGACGACGAGGTCATCAAGAAGGTCAGGGAGTACGGCTACCTCGCGGCCTTCACCGTCTACCGGGAGGGCAACCCGTCCTTCGTCTATCCCCTCCGGGCCCACCGGAGCCAGATCTACTCGGAGATGACGCTCGAGGAGTTCGCGAGGAACCTCACTGTCTTCAGCGAGGAGCGGATCCGGTGAGCCTCAGCGCGCAGCTTCGCCCGACGGTGGCACGCTCCCGCGCCTGATCCGGCGCGCTCTCGCCGTCCATGAGCTCGTCTTCGACTCGCCGAGGGGGATTCGCCCCCGGCGCTCTCCTGCTGGTTTGCCTGGGGCTCGGAGCCTGCGCCGCGCTCCCCGGATCAGCGCCACCGTCGCCCGCCGCCCTCGCCCAGCGCCACCGGGACCGGGCCGACCTCTTGGCCCGTCAGGGCGACCTCAAGCAGGCCGCCGACGAGCTGGCCGTCGCCCTCACCGTCGACCCGAAGGACACGGCGGCCCAGGCGGCGAAGCGGAACGTCGAGGCGCGGATCGAGCGGACGGTCGCCGAGCGCATCCGCCAGGGGCGCGAGGCCCTCGCGCGGGGCTCGCACCTCGAGGCCCGGCGCCACTTCCTCGCCGTGCTGGCGCTCGACCCGTTCAACAAGACCGCGTTCGCGGCGCTCCAGAACGAGGTCCGGGTGGTGCGCTTCGTCACCCACACCGTCCGGCAGGGCGACACGGCCGCGTCGATCGCCGAGCGCTACTACGGCGACCGCACCCGCGTCGAGCTGATCGAGGAGGTCAACCAGCTCCGTCCCAACGCGCGGCTCGCCGCCGGGGCGACCCTCCGGATCCCCGAGATCCCGGGCGTCCCGTTCCGGGTCCTCGAGGCCGCGCCGCCGCCGACCACCCCGGGAGCACCCCCGCCGGTCAGGGAGGAGCCCGAGGTCAATCCGCTGCTCGCCGACGCCCGGGAGGCCTTCGAGCGCGGAGAGTACGTGGTCGCGCTCGGCGACGTGGACCGGCTCCTCGCCTCGAGCCCGCAGCACCGGGAAGGGCTCGATCTCAAGAAGCAGATCCTCTACGAGATCGGCAAGGGCCAGTTCGCCGAGAAGAAGTACGCCTCGTCCTACCAGACCCTGAGCCAGCTCGCCAGGCTCGCCCCGGACTACGAGGACTCAGAGCGGATGCTCAGGACCGCCCGCGAGCTGCTCGTCCGCCAGCACTATAGCCAGGGGCTGCAGCTCTTCCGGGAGGAGAAGCTCCCCGAGGCCATCGCGGAGTGGCGGCAGATCCTCGAGTACGACCCCGGCCACGTCAACGCGCATCGGAACATCGAGCAGGCCGAGCGGATGCTGCGAGCCCTCGAGCAGCGCCAGCAGCCGAGGCAGCCTCCGAGGAAGTGACCGCATGACGGCAGGCGGACACCGTCACCTCGCGGGCGCGATCCTGGTCCTCGCGCTGCTGGCCGGGCGGGCGGCCCCGCAGGCAGGCGCAGACGAACCCGAGAAGCTCCCCGCCGGAGAGCAAGCCTATCTGCTCTGGCGGAACGGCTACCTGCTCCACCTTCTCGGCCGGTACGACCAAGCGGTCCTCTCTTTCCGGAAGTCCATCGAGATCCACCCGACCGCGGAGGCCCACACGTTCCTCGGGTGGTCCCTCAGCCAGCTCGGCCACCTCGATGACGCGATCACCGAGTGCAAGAAAGCCATCGCGCTGGACCCGGACTACGGGAACCCCTATAACGACATCGGCGCCTACCTGATGGAGCTGGGCCGCCCGGACGAGGCGATCCCCTGGCTGGAAAAGGCCGTCGCCGCCCGGCGCTACTGCTGCTACCAGTTCGCCCACTTCAACCTGGGGCGCGCCCTCCTCATGAAGGGTCGCGTCGGGGACGCCCGTCGCTCGTTCGAGCAGGCGCTCGCCTACGATCCCGACTACCTCCCGGCTCTGAAAGCCCTCGAATACCTGCGGATCAGGGGGATTGAGGAACTGTAGCAAGAAGGCAGGAAGCCGGAGAGCGAGACGCTCTCCGGCTTTTCTGTCCTCAGTGGTGGACGATGCTGGACTCGAACCAGCGACCCCCGGCATGTGAGGCCGGTGCTCTGCCAACTGAGCTAATCGTCCGTGCGCGTGATGATTGTACGGCGGCCGGGCGCCGAGTCAACCCCTGCCATCGAAGTCGCCCGGAAGATACGGCTGGAGACGGCTCAGGATCCCCTCGGCGTGGCTACCGGCCCAGAAGACCCGCGCGCAGCCCGAGCACTCCCAGAACTGCGGCTGGGTCGCCAGGGTGTAGGGTGGGACCCGGCCCTCGACTTCGGTCGGGCTCCGCTCGGCCAGCGTCCCGTTGCACTCGAGGCAGCGGGAGAGCGGCGCCGCGCGCGAGTTCAGGCCGCAGGCCGCCATCACCTCGCGGATCTGCGCGTCGAGGTCCTCGGCGCGGATCAGGAGCCCCGCCGCGCCAGCGCGGGCCGCGAGCCCCGTGTCGCGCGTGAGGAGCTGCCGGCGCTCGCGGAGCGCGATCCCGAGGAGGCGCGAGTCCGACGCGTCCCGGAAGTAGAGCGTGTCGTAGCCGAGTGCCCGCAGCCAGCGGGCGAGCTTCCCGAGCATCACGTCCGCGACGAAGCGCGCCTCGCCCACCCTCGGCATCACCTCCGCGGTCGGTCGGATTGCGACCTCGCTGCCGGTATTGTATCCTGCCGGCAGCGGGATGCTCCTGTCCGTGGCAGACGGCCTCTACCGGCTCCTCTACCACGGCCTGCTCTCGCGCCTCCCCGAGAGCCGAGCCGTGCGGGTCGGTCAGGCGCTCCTCCGAGCCTTCCCCGTCCGGGCGTTCCCCGGCTTCTCCCTGGACGACCCCCGCCTCGCCGTCGAGCTCGCGGGCGTCCGCCTGCCGAACCCGGTGATCCTCTCCTCCATGTACTACGACCTCACGATCCTCCGGAAAGCCATGGCGCTGGGCTTCGGGGCCGTGACGACGAAGAGCATCACGGTCACGCCGCGTCCCGGCCATCCGGAGCCGAACCTCGTGCGCATCCCGACGCCGGAGGGGCCGGGGTTCGTCAACTGCAACGGCTTCCGGAACCCGGGTCTCGAGGCGTTCCGCGCCGCGCTCGCGCGCGTGCCGCGCCACCGGCCGCTGATCGTCAGCGTGGCCGGCGAGTCGCCGGAGGAGTACCGCCAGCTCGTCGAGGTGCTCGCGCCCTTCGCCGACCTCGTGGAGGTGAACATCTCCTCGCCGAACACGCGCCTGGTCTACGAGCTCTCCGCCTCGTCCGAGCGGATCCGCCGGCTCCTGAAGGAGGTCCGCAGCGCGACGGCCAAGCCGCTGATCGTCAAGCTCTCCCCCGACTACCCGGCGGAGAACCGCCAGGTGATCGTCCCGGCCATCCTGGACGCCGGGATCGAGGCCGTGAACTTCGGGAACACGCGGCGGGTCGAGCACCCGGGCCTCTCGCAGGGCGCGGGCGGGCTCTCGGGCCCGGCGCTCTTCGCCACCGTCGTGGCGACGATCCGGGAGCTGCGGCGCGCGGTGGGGCCGCAGATCGGCCTCATCGCGACGGGCGGCATCGACGCGCCCGCGAAGGCGCTGGCCGCGATCGAGGCCGGGGCCGACGCCGTCGGCTACTTCACCGCCTTCATCACGCGGGGTCCCACGCTCCCCCGCCGAATCGGCGACGCGCTCCTCGCCACGGTCGACACGCGCGGCCTCCGGCGCGTCGCCGACCTCCGCGGCGCGCGGCGGTAGAACCCCTCACCCCGCCCCTCTCTCCGGAGGGAAGAAGGAGTGGCCGCTCAGATCACGCCGCGCTGGGCGAGGCTCACGTGCCGCCCCTGCCCGATGATGACGTGGTCGTGGATCCTGAGGCCGAGGAGGCGCGCGCCCTCGACGAGCTGGCGCGTGAGGTGCACGTCCTCCTTCGACGGCGTCGGGTCGCCGGAGGGGTGGTTGTGGACCAGGATCAGGTGCGCCGCCGCCTCGAGGATCGCCGAGCGGAACACCTCGCGCGGGTGGACGATCGAGGCCGAGAGGCTCCCCTCCGACACCTGCACGTCCCGCAGGAGGCCGTTCTGGCTGTCGAGGAGGGCGACCCGGAAGACCTCTTTCTTCTTCGACTCGAGCCCCGGGCCGTAGTAGCCCGCCACCTCCTCGGGGCTCGAGAGCTTGACGCGCCCGCCGTTGGGCCGGGCGCGGAGCCGCCGCGCCAGCTCGACGGCGGCGCCGAGCCGCACGGCCTTCGCGATCCCGAGCCCGCCGACCCAGGCCAGCTCCTGGACCTCCCGCTCCGCGATCGCCCCGAGCGACCCGAACGCGGCGAGCAGCGCCTGGGCCTGGTCGACCGCGGTCTGGCCCGGGACGCCCGAGCCCAGGAGGATGGCGAGGCACTCGGCATCGCTCAGGGCCTCGGGACCCTTCGTGAGGAACCGCTCGCGGGGCCGGTCCTCGGCGGGCCACTCGCGGATCGTGGGGTGCTGCACGCTCACGACCGACGCGGAGAGCAAGGCCGGTGCCAGACGCCTCGCTCGGCGCGATGAACGGAGCGGCGGGAAGTTGCGCGGGGCAGGGTGCTCGACCGAGACCACGGGTCGTATCGCGCAGTAGACGAGCCGACACGCGACCGTTACAGGCCGAACCACCCGGGCGGAGCCCCCTCCACCTCGATCGTGCGCGGCTCGTCGCCGACCCCCTCGATCCGCACGCGGATCGTCCGCAGCGGCAGGAGCGGCTCGGCCTTCTCGGCCCACTCGATCACGACGACCCCGTCGCCTCCGAGGAGGTCGTCGAGGCCGAGGGCGTGGATCTCCTCGAGGCTCCCCGTCCGGTAGAGGTCAACGTGGTAGAGGGGCAGCCGACCGGCGTACTCGGCGATCATGATGAACGTCGGGCTCGCGACCGCGTCGCCGACGCCGAGCCCGACGGCGATGCCCTGGATCAGGCAGGTCTTCCCCGCCCCGAGGTCGCCGTAGAGCGCGATGACCTCGCCCGGCCGCGCGTGGCGCCCCAGGCAGGCGCCGATCTCGCGCGTCGCCTCCGGGGTCCTGCTCTCGAGCCGCACCGCCGCCCGCTCGCCGGCGGCGCCGGGCGCGCGACCGGCTCCCGTCAGCGGCCCTCCCCGCGCAGCCGGCGGATCGCGGCGGGCAGCGCCTCGGCGATGTCGCCGGCGACGAGGCCCACCTCGCCCCGCTGCCCGGCCGCGAGGTCACCGGCGAGCCCGTGGAGGTAGACGGCCGCGCGGAGCGCGGCCTCGGGCGGCACCCCCTGGGCCAGGAGCCCGCCGGCGACGCCGGTCAGGACGTCTCCGCTCCCACCCGTCGCCATCCCAGGGTTGCCGGTCGGATTGATGGCGGCCTCGCCGCCGGGGCCCGCGACGATGGTGCCCGCGCCCTTGAGGGCGACCACGGCACCGGTCTCGCCCGCGAGGCGGCGGGCGCTCTCGATGCGGTCGGCCTGGACCTCCGCGATGCTCCGCCCGAGCAGGCGGGCCGCCTCCCCGGGGTGCGGCGTGAGGAGGCGTGGTCCCCGGGCTTCGCGAAGCTCGCCGAGGTGATCGACCAGCGCCGTGAGCGCGTCCGCGTCCACGACCACGGGCTGCTCCAGCGAGCGGAGGAGATCGCGTACGGCCGCCTGGGTCTCCGCGTCGAGCCCCACCCCGGGCCCCACCGCGACGGCGTCCATCCGCGCCGCGAGCTCGAAGAGCCGGTCGAGCGCCTTCGCCGACAGCGTCTGGGCGCCCGTCTCGGGGAGCGGCTCGGTCATCGCCTCGGCGAGGTGGCACGCGACGATCGGCTGCTGGCTGGCCGGCGCGGCGCACGTGACGAGGCCCGTCCCCGCGCGCAACGCGCCACGGCAGGCCAGGACGGCGGCCCCCGTCTTGCCGATCGAGCCGGCGACGACCAGGAGGTGTCCGTAGTGACCCTTGTGCGCGTCGGTCGGCCGTGCGGGCAGGACGGCGCGGGCGTCCTCGCCCTCGAGGACGCCCACGGTGAGGCCTTCCTCGAGCCACGCCCGCGGGACGCCGATGTCGGCGACCTCGACCCGGCCCGCGTGCGCGGCGCCCGGGTGGAGGTAGAGGCCGCGCTTCGGCACGCCGAAGGTAACGGTGAGCTGAGCGCGCACGGTGGGGCCGAGGACCCGGCCGTGGTCCGCCGAGAGGCCCGAGGGGAGGTCGAGGGCGCAGACGGGCCGGCCGGCCCCATTGATCGCGGCGATCGCCTCGGCGAGGGGGCCGCCCACGGGACCGCTGACGCCGGTCCCGAGGAGCGCGTCCACGACCAGGTCCGCGGCGGCGAGGGCGCGCCGGAGCGCCTCGAGCCCCGGCGGGCCCGTCACTTCCGTGAGCGGGAGCCGCGCGTGACGGACGGCCTCGAGGTTCACCGACGCGTCGCCGCGGATCTCCCCGGCCGCGGCGAGGAGCCACACCTGGACGGTCGCCCCCCGGCCCGCGAGATGCCGTGCGACGACGAAGCCGTCTCCTCCGTTGTTCCCCTTCCCGCAGACGACGGCGATGCGGCGGTCCCGCATCGCCCCAGAGACCCGGTCGATGGCGTCCGCCGCCCCGCGCCCGGCGTTCTCCATGAGGACGAGGCTCGGGACGCCGAGCTCAGCCGTGGCGCGGCGGTCCGCCCGCCGCATCTCCTCCGCGGTCGCGAGGCGGATCATGCCCGCCGGCCCTCCGCCGGAGCGACGGGATCGCCTTCGGCGAGGACCTGGGCGAAGGCGTAGCCCCCGTCGTGCGTCAGCGAGACGTGGAGGGCCCGGATCCCGCGCGCCGTCCCGAGCGCACCGGTCCGCCCCGAGAGCCGGAGCGTCGGCGCCTCCCCGCGCGCCCGCCGGACCTCCATCTCGCGCCAGCGCACGCCCATGCTGAGGCCGGTGCCGAGCGCTTTGAGCGTCGCCTCCTTGGCGGCGAACCGCGCCGCGAGGTGCTCGGCCGGATCCCGGCGGCGGAGGGCGTAGGCCAGCTCGTCGGGGGTGAAGACGCGGCGGAGGAACCGGTCCTGCCAGCGCTCCATCGCGCGCCGGATCCGGGCGATCTCGACGAGGTCCACACCGACGCCGACGATCACGGCGCTACCCGTGGGCTTCACGGAGCTTCGCGAGCACCGCTCGCTCGGTCGCCGTGGTGTCATGGATCGAGACCCACGTGCCGTCCCGCCAGCCCTGGGCCTCGACCTCGACCGTCACGCGCGTGACGAGGTCGCTCACGCGCTCGACCCGGAGGGTCACCCGCTCGCTCACGCGCTCGAACGCCGACTCCCCCTCACGCGCCGGGCGCTCCCGCCAGCCGGTCACGATCACCCCGTCCGCGGCGCGGTCGAGCGGGTACCCCTCGACCGCCTTGAGCGCGTCTTCCCACACCCGGGCGTACGGTAGGTCGAGGACGATCATGCGCCGCATTCCCGCTCCCGCGTCGACCCCCGAGAGCAGCAGGGCCAGCGCGGCGCCCGCCACCACCCGTCTCATCGGCGCACGTAGTCGACGATCGTCACGACGTACCGGCCGCCCCGGCGCTGGGCCCGCGAGCCTCGCTCGAAGAGGCCCACCTGGGTCCCAGGCTTGAGGGAGTAGAGGTTCCGCACCATCGTGGATACGTCGCTCGTGATGTTACCGTCGCCCCCGTCCGGATCCATGAGGCCACCATCCGAGGTGTGATCGAGGATGCCGATGGCGTGGCCGGCCTCGTGGGTGACCGTCCGCTGACACCCTGATGACCGGTAGTTTCGGGGATTCAGGCGAACGTCGGCCAGCTCGATCCGATCGTTGTCGAACTCGACGTCGGTCACCCCGCAGACGTCGTCGGCGAGACTCGCCAGCCGGAAGCTGATCCCCACTCCCGGCGGACTCCCAACGAACGTGAACTGGACCTTGCCGCCGCTGACCTGCGTCCACTCGGTCACCTCGTTCTCCGACCCGACGTCGGCCGGCAGGTGGGTGGCGATCGGCAGGGGGTCGAACCGGACGGTCTTCCCGCCGTTGTGTACGGCGTTGAGCTGGAAGAGGACGGCCCGCTCCTTCGGATCGTCGATCCCCGTGTCGTCCTCGCAGGCCAGGAGTCCCACCGAGAGGACGAGGAGGAGCAGCGCGCGACAGGCACTCCGCCCCAGGCTCACGCATGCCCTCCCAGCTCCGCGCGGATCACCGCCGCGATTTCCTGACCAACCTTGTCGACGGTCATCTGGTCGTCTCCTTCCACCATGACGCGCGCGAGCGGTTCGGTGCCCGAGTACCGGAGGAGGATCCGCGCGCGACCCTCCAGCCGCCTTTCCCAGTCTCCCACGACCTGCTGCACGGCCGGAAGGTTTGTCAGGGGGGGTTTGGCGCGCACCGGCACGTTCACCAGCACCTGCGGGAGCTTGGTGACGGCGCCCGCCAGCGTCGAGAGCGGCTGACCCGTCTCCCGGAGGACCCGCAGGAGCTGGAGCGCCGAGACGAGGCCGTCCCCCGTGGTCACGTGATCGAGGAAGATCAGGTGGCCGGACTGCTCCCCCCCGAGGTTGGCCCCGCGGCGGTGCATCTCCTCGAGGACGTAGCGGTCGCCGACGGGCGTCCGGACCATGCCCACGCCGATCCCGGCAAGGGCGCGCTCGAGCCCGAGGTTCGCCATCACGGTGGAGACGATCACCCCGCCGCGCAGCGCGCCCTGGGCCTGGAGCGCGCGGGCGCAGATCGCCAGGACGTAGTCGCCGTCCCGTACCTCCCCGCCCTCGTCCACCGTGATCAGCCGGTCCCCGTCGCCGTCGAATGCGAGCCCGAGGGCTCCCGGCCAGCTCCGGACCCGCGCCTGGAGCCGTGCGGGATGGAGTGCGCCGGCCTCCCGGTTGATGTTGGTCCCGGTCGGGCGGGTGCCGAGCGCGACGACGTCGGCCCCGAGCCCTCGGAAGAGCCGCGGGCCGACCCGGTAGGTCGCGCCCTGGGCGCAGTCGAGCACGAGCCGCGCGCCGGAGAGATCCAGCCCGGGGGACACCGTCGCGCGCAGCGCCTCGAGGTAGCGCCGCTCGGCGTCCGCGACGGGCCGGAGTCGCCCGATCGTGCCCCCCGTCGGTCGGGGCGCGCGGTCGGGCCCGTCGAGGTGGGCCTCGATCTCCTCCTCCCAGGCGTCGGGGAGCTTGCCGCCCTCCTTCGAGAAGAGCTTGATCCCGTTGTCCTCGAACGGGTTGTGGGACGCTGACAGGACCACCCCGCCCGAGGCGCCGAGCAGGCGTGTGAGCGTCGCGACGCCCGGCGTCGGCAGGACGCCGGCGACCCACGCGTCCACGCCCGTCGAGAGGACGCCCGCGACGAACGCCTGCTCGAGGAGCGGGCCGGACAGCCGCGTGTCGCGCCCCACGAGGACGGCGGGCCGTCCCGCCCCGCCGGCCCGCTCCGCGAGGTAGGGTGCGGTGACCCGGCCCAGGCGATAGGCGAGCTCCGGGGTCAGCGGCTCGGCGTTGGCGACGCCCCGCACGCCGTCGGTCCCGAACAGCCGTCCCACGCGCGCTCCCCGGAGGGGGGCTACGCCCCTCTTCTCAGCAACACGGTAGGCGCTTCCTCACCCCGATGTCCCCCTGGCCTCGGCGAGCGTCCCCCGGATCCGGGAGGGGGCGACTCTCAGGACCTGGACGCCACGCGGGGCCGCCACGTTGGCCGGCGTGACCCGCGCCACGAACCCGCCGGGGCGCGAGTCCCGGAGGCTCACCTCGACCAGGAGGTCCCGTTCCCGGATGCGGGCCAGCACGCCCCGGCGACCCTGGACCCGGACCTCCACCGTCTCGTCCTCCAGGGCCGTCACGGTGAGCCCCGAAGGGATCGCCACGAACCGCACGGCGACCGTGTGGACCGCCTCGCCCCGATGCTCCGCGGAGGCGAAGATCCAGAGCGCCACGCCGAGGATGGCCGCCAGGAGCTTGAGCTGCCAGTGTTCGAGGAGCCGGGCGAGGAACGGCATCACGCCTTCCCCCGGACGGAGAGGCGCCGGACCCCCGCGAGGAGCCCGCCCCGCGAGACGGCCGCCGGTCCCGGCGCGGCGAGCAGCTCGGCCAGCCGCCGGCCCAGACTCGCCGTGTCGAGCCCCATCTCGATGCGCCCCTCGACCGCGAGCGAGATCCCCCCGGTCTCCTCGGAGACGACGACGACGACCGCGTCCGTCTCCTCGGCGAGGCCGAGGGCGGCGCGGTGCCGCGTGCCGAGCGCCCGGGCGAGCTGCAGGTTGCGCGACAGCGGGAGGAAGCAGCCGGCGACCGAGACCCGCCCCTCCTGGATGAAGACCGCGCCATCGTGGAGCGGCGAGGCCGGGAGGAACAGGCTGCCGAGAAGCTCGGCCGAGAGCGCCGCGTCGACCGGTACGCCGAGCTCCGCGTAGTTCCGCAGCCCGCTCGTCCGCTCGACGACGATCAGGGCCCCGATCCGCTTCGCCCCGAGCGACTCCGCCGCGCGGACGACCTCCCCCACCACGTGGGAGCGCTCGGCCGAGCCTTCGCCCGAGAGCCGCTGGAGGAGCCGACTCCGGCCCGTCTGGGCGAGCGCCTGGCGGAGCTCCGGCTGGAAGAGCACCACCAGGGCGAGAACCCAGACCGTCCAGAAATTGTCCAGGATGAAGCCCATGCCGGGGAGGTCGGCCTCGTGCGCGACCGCGCGGAGAGCCATGAGGAGGCCGAGCCCCGCCAGGATCTGCACCGCGAGCGTGCCCCGGAAGACGAGGAAGACGCGGTAGAGGAGGAAGGCGACGAGCGCGACGTCGAGGAGGTCGCGCAGTCGGAAGCCCCGGAGGAGCTCGAGCAGCAGGCGCACGCTACCCGTCCGGGGCGTCGCGGATCGCCTCGGCCACGCGCACCGCGCGCCGGACGGCCGCCACGTCGTGGACCCGGAGGATGTGGGCGCCGGCCGCCGCCGCGACGACGCAGGCGGCCAGCGTCCCCTCGAGCCGCTCGGCCGGCGGGAGTCCGAGCAGGGCGCCGATGAAGCTCTTCCGCGAGGGCCCGACGAGGATCGGCTTCCCCAGCGGGGCGAGCGCGTCGAGGCGCTTGAGCAGCGTGAGGTTGTGGGCGACGGCCTTGCCGAAGCCGATCCCGGGGTCCACGCAGATCGCGTCGGGAGGGACCCCCGCCGCCTCGGCCGCCGCGACCGCGGCCGCGAGGCGCGCCCGCACCTCGCCGAGCAGATCTTCGTACCGCGGATCGAGCTGCATGGTGTCGGGCGTCCCCCGCATGTGGACCAGGCACAGGGCGGCGCCGTACCGCGCGCACGCCTCGGCGAGGGCCGGCCCGGCGGCGAGCCCCGTGACGTCGTTGACCATGTGCGCGCCCATTGCGAGGGCCGCCTCGGCCACCTCCGGTTTCGAGGTGTCCACGGAGACGGGGCAGGGCGGCTCCTTCAGGAGGCGCTCGAGGACCGGCAGGAGGCGGTCCTGCTCCTCGGCGGCCGAGACCGGGCGGGCGCACGGCCGTGTGGACTCGGCCCCCAGGTCGAGGAGGTCGGCGCCCTCCGCCGCGAGCTCGCGGGCGCGCGCGACGGCCAGGTCCGGCTCGAGGAAGCGCCCGCCGTCCGCGAACGAATCGGGGGTCACGTTGACGATCCCCATGACGAGCGCCCGGCGCCGGGCCGGCTCCCACGCAAAGGTGTGTCCGCGCACTCGGAGCATCAGCATCGCGTCACGACACCGGAGGGCCGCCGGGAGGGGACCGCGCCCCCACCGCCGCACGCGTCAGGCCGGCGCGCCCTCCAGGGCGTCCTGTGGGCTCCCCGCCAGGATCCGGGCGATCTCCTCGCCGTCCAGCGACTCGTGCTCGAGCAGGGCTTGCGCCAGGCGGTGCAGCTTCCCGACCTGCTCCTCGAGGACCTGGTGGGCCCGGCTCGCGGCGTCGAGGACGATCCGCTTGACCTCGGCGTCGATCAGGACAGCCGTCTCCTCGCTGTAGTCCTGGTGTCGCGCGAACTCCCGGCCGAGGAAGATGTGCTCCTCCCGCTTACCGAAGGTCAGGGGACCGAGCTTTTCCGACATCCCCCACTCGCAGACCATCTTCCGCGCCATCTCGGTCGCCTTCTCGAGGTCGTCGCCGGCGCCGGTGGTCTGCTGGTGGAGGATCATCTCCTCGGCCGCCCGCCCCCCGAGGAGGATCGTGATCCGGTTGAGGAGGTACTCCCTCGAATAGTTGTACTTGTCGTCGGTCGGGAGCTGCTGGGTGAGCCCGAGCGCGCGGCCGCGCGGGATGATCGTGACCTTGTGGACCGGATCGGCGCCGGGCAGCGTCTGCGCGACGAGGGCATGCCCCGCCTCGTGGTAGGCGATCGTGCGCTTCTCCTCGTCGCTGATGATCATGCTGCGCCGCTCGACGCCCATGAGGACCTTGTCCTTGGCGTTCTCGAAGTCGATCATCTCGACGAACTTCTTCCCGTGCCGCGCGGCGAGGAGGGCCGCCTCGTTGACGAGGTTGGCGAGGTCCGCGCCGGAGAAGCCGGGCGTGCCACGCGCGAGGACCTTGAGGTCCACCCCGGGGGCGAGCGGGATGCGGCGCACGTGGACGCGGAAGATCTCCTCCCGCCCCTTCACGTCCGGCCGCGGCACGACCACCTGGCGGTCGAAGCGCCCCGGACGCAGGAGCGCGGGGTCGAGGACGTCCGGGCGGTTCGTCGCCGCAATGAGGATGACGCCCTCGTTCGTCTCGAACCCGTCCATCTCGACGAGGAGCTGGTTGAGCGTCTGCTCGCGCTCGTCGTGCCCGCCGCCGAGCCCGGCGCCGCGGTGGCGCCCGACGGCGTCGATCTCGTCCATGAAGATGATGCAGGGGGCGTGCTTCTTCCCCTGCTCGAAGAGGTCGCGCACGCGCGAGGCCCCGACGCCCACGAACATCTCGACGAAGTCGGAGCCCGAGATCGAGAAGAACGGGACGTTCGCCTCCCCCGCGATCGCCTTGGCGAGGAGCGTCTTCCCGGTGCCGGGCGGCCCCACGAGGAGCACGCCCTTCGGGATCTTGCCGCCGAGCTTCTGGAACCTCTGCGGGTCCTTGAGGAACTCGATGATCTCCCGCAGTTCCTCCTTGGCCTCGTCCACGCCGGCCACGTCCACGAACGTGATCTTGTTGTGCTTCTCGGAGATCAGGCGCGCCCGCGCCTTGCCGAAGGAGAGGGCCTTCGCCCCGCCACCCTGCATCTGACGCATGAAGAAGATCCACACGCCGAGCAGGAGCGCCATGGGGAACCAGGAGATGAGCAACGACATGTACCAGGGGTTCTGGTCCGGCGGCTTCACGGTGATGCGCACGCTGCGGTCGCGGAGCAGCTTGATGAGGTCCGGGGAGTCGACGATGTAGGTCCGAAAGTCGCCCCCGTCCTTGAGCCTCCCGGTGATGAGGTTGCCCCGGATGGTCACGGATTCCACCCGCCCGGTCTCGACGTTCTTGAGGAATTCCGTGTAGTTCGGCTCGGCTCCGCCCTTCTCCGTCAACCCGCCGAAGACGTGGAAGAGGAGGACCACCACGAGGCCGATCACCATCCAGAGGGCGAGGTTCTTGTAGAACGGATTCATCCCTGGTCCGGCACCCTCCTTACCTCAGGCCCGAGCCGCCGTGCGTCGAATGCGCGCGGACATGCGAAAGGCACGGTCATTATAGCACACGAACCAAACGGCCCGTGGCGACCGGTACTTCCGGCGCGCGCGCTCAGCCGGCGGGACGGTCCCCGAGGTCCAGGGCGGCGAGGTAGGGCAGGTTGCGGTACAGGCCGGCGTAGTCGAGGCCGTAGCCGACGACGAACTCTTTGGGAATCGTGAAGCCCACGTAGTCGAGCTCCACCGGCACCTCCCGGCGCTCGATCTTGTCCAGCAGGGTGCAGATCCGGAGGCTCTCCGGCCGGCGCGTCTCGAGGTTGCGGCGGAGGTAGGAGATCGTCCGCCCCGTGTCGATGATGTCCTCGACGATGAGGACGTGGCGCCCCTCGATGGGGACCGTCAGGTCCGCCGTGATCTTCACGATCCCCGACGAACGGGAGGCCTCGCCGTAGGAGGACAGCCCGATGAAGTCGCACTGAAGCGGCACGTCCATCACCCGCATGAGGTCCGACAGGAAGACGACGGCACCGGTGAGGACGCCCACCAGGATCGGCTCCCGCTCGGCGTAGTCCTGGGCGAGCTGCCGGCCCACCTCTCGCACGCGGGTGGCCAGCTCGTCGGCGTCGATCAGGACGCGCTTGAGGCCGGGGACGGACGGCACGGCGCGCCCCGTCGCGCGCTACCGGGAGCGCGTGGTGACGAACACGCTCGGATGACGGTCGGCCCGGAGCTCGGCGGCCACGCGCTCGGCTTCGGTACGGGTGGGGAAGCCGCCGACGCGCACCCGGTGGCGCACCCGCCCCTCCTCCGTGGCCACCGCCAGGAGGTACGCGTCGTAGCCCCGCGCCGCGAGCCGCTTCCGGAGATCCTCCGCCAGCGCGCGACTCCGGAACGAGCTGACCTGGACGGTCCACAGCGGCTCCGCCGGCCCGGCCGCCGCGGGAGTCGCGGCCGCCACCCGAGCCTTCGCCGCCCCCCCCGACCCGCCCGCCCCCCCACGGCGCTCCGGCCGCGGCACCGCCGGCCTGGTCTGCGGCTCCCGCGGCACGATGCGCTCCTCGACGGTGGGCGGGCCCACGGCCGGAAGGGTCGGCGTGGGCGCGGTGAGCGTCTCGTAGAAGGTCAGGCGCTCCTCGGCCCGGAGGCGCTCCGCCTTCCCCGGCGACTCCCCCCGCTCCGCGAGGCCCCCGGCGCCGGCCGACGCGGCCGCTTTCGGCGCGGGCCCGGCCGGCCCGGCGAACTCGCGGCCCACCAGCACCCCGAAGATGAAGGTGAGCACCCAGACGAGGAGGAACGCGCAGCCCGCGATGGCGAGCTCCCGGCTCCCCAACCGCACCTCGTGGCGGGGCTGGAACGGTCTCCGCCCGTTCATGCCGGGATCGGGACCGGGCCGACACCCGAGCAGATCAAGGACGCAGGGAGGAGGCGGCCCGAGGCGTACTGCTGGTACGTTGAGGGCCGCCGACGACCCCGCCGGAGGGACGGGACGCCCGCGAGGCCGCAGGCCGAGCGCGTCCCGGCGAGCTGGAGGACGCCGACATGCGACGGGGATCGGGCCGGGCCGTTCACATCTTCTCCGGGGCGGAGATCCCGAGCAGCCCGAGGCCGTTCCGGACCACCTCGCCCACGGCGCGGCTGAGCCCGAGGCGCGCGCGGGTGAGCCGGGGCTCCTCCGGCCGCACGACCCGGAGGGCCGGGGTGTGCGTCCCGAGGTGGTGGTAGCCGTGGAACTGGGCCGCGAGGTCGTGGAGGTAGACGGCCACCCGGTGCGGCTCGCACGCGCGCGCGGCGCCGGCCACCCGCGTCGGATAGCGCAGGAGCGCCTTGATCAGGGCCAGCTCCTCCGGGGCGGTCAGGGGCGCGAGGTCCGTCACGCTCCAGCGCTCGATCGGCGGAAGGCCCCGCTCGCGGGCATGGACGAAGATGCTCGAGACCCGCGCATGCGCGTACTGGATGTAGAAGACCGGGTTCTTCTGCCAGTCGGTCTCGAGCGCCGCGTCGAGGTCGAAGTTCAGGTGGCTCTCCGGGCTGCGGGTGACCATGAAGTAGCGGAAGACGTCCGCGCTCCCGACCTGGTCGAGGAGGTCGTCCACGGTCACGTACGTCGCCCGCCGCGTGGACATCTTCAGCTCGACGCCGCCGCGCGTGATCGTCACGAACTGGTGGATCAGGTAGCGGATCCGGTCGGCGGGGAGCCCGAGGGCCGCGATCGCCGCGACGACGTCCTTGGCCTCCTCGATGTGGTCCGCCCCCTGGACGTTCAGGATCCGATGGAACCCCCGGCGGAGCTTCTCGCGGTGGTAGGCGATGTCCGGCAGCCGGTACGTCGGCTCCCCGCTCGACTTGACCAGGACCCGGTCCTGGGACCGGCCGATCGCCGAGTAGCGGAGCCAGACGGCACCCTCCCGGTCGTAGACGAGGTCCCGCTCGCGGAGCGCCGCGAGCGTCTCCTCGAGCTTTCCATCCGTGTACAGCGACGCCTCGTTGTAGTAGACGTCGAAGCGGATCCCGAGACGCTCGAGCGTGCGGCGGATGTCCGCGAAGATCGCGTCCTCGGCGGCCTGACGGAAGACCGCGTCGTGTCCCTCGCCGGCCAGGGCGTCGCCGCGGCTCTCCCGGAGCGCCGCCGCGATCTCCCGGATGTACTCCCCCTGGTACCCGTCCTCGGGGAATACAGCCGGCCGTCCGAGGAGCTCGAGGTAGCGGGCCCGCACCGACTCCCCGAGGAGCCGCATCTGGCGGCCCGCGTTGTTGAAGTAGTACTCGCGGACGGTCTCGTAGCCCAGCGCCTGGAACAACCGCGCCACGCAGTCTCCGAGGATCCCCTGCCGTCCGTGCCCGAGGGTCAAGGGGCCGGTCGGGTTCGCGCTCACGAACTCGACCTGGGCCTTCTGCCCCACGCCCTCCGTGCCCTGACCGTAACGCGGCCCCGCTTCGAGGATCCGCGCGAGCCCCGCGTGGCAGAAGTCGGGTGAGAGGAACACGTTGAGGAAGCCGGGACCGGCCACCTCCGCCCGCTCGACGGCCTCGACCGCGGGGAGGTGCGCGTGGATCGCCTCGGCGAGCTGCCGCGGCGGGCGGCGGGCCGTTTTGGCCAGCAGCATCGCCACGTTCGTCGCGTAGTCACCGTGAGCGGCCTCCCGCGGGACGTCCCAGACGATCTCCGTGGGGCCCAGGGGCGGCAGCCCCGCTCTGGCGAGCGCCTCCCGAACGGCCTCCGAGAGGACCACGGTCACGTCGTCGGTCATCGCACGCGTCATCGATCGTCGCAAACTGGCGCCGTAGAGCGCGATTTCACCCACTATAGCCCAGCGTCGGAGAGCCCGGCGAAAGAAAAACCGGCGTCAGCGCCCTTGACGACAGCAGCGGAGAAGTCCACCTCACGTTCTTGGCCCACGCGTTCCGAGCGCGGGCTTTGCCCGCGCAATCGAACGGGGGAGGTTCGGGAGGGGGGCGCAGCCCCCCTCCGAAGTTTAACGCAGCTCGAAACGCACAGGCAGGCGGATCAGCAGGGGGCGTGGCACGAGATCGGGCGGGAACGGAAACGGCGTGGCATCGCGCACGGCGCGGATCGCGGCCTCGCGCAGGAGCTCCGCACCCTCGGCGCGCACCTCCGCCACGCGGCCGTCCGGGCCGAGGTGGAGCTCGATCTCGACCGTGCCCTCGAGCCCGCGTCGTACGGCGAGACGGGGGTACTCGAGCCGCTCCTGGATCCGTTGCCGCAGCGCCCGGACGAAGGCGTCGTACTCGGGCGGGAGCACGCCGGCGCGGCTGCTGCCGAGCAGGGCGACGTCACTGCTCCCGGCCCCGGCCCCCTTGGCGGTGGTGCTGCCCCCCGCGCCGGGGCCGTCCTCCGCGCCGGCCCGCGCCACGTCCGTCGCGGGACCTCGACCCGCGGCTCGGGCCTCACTGGTCGGTACCCCGGCGGACCCGCCGGGGGCCCCAGCGGAAGGGGTGGCGGCGGGGCCCGCGCGATCCACGGCCGCCGTCGTCGGAAAGGGGGCCGCGGCCGGCGGCGACGGCGGCTCCGACACGATGGGTAGCGGCGCAGGCGTGGCCACCCGCGGCTCCGGGACGGGCGGCGGCGGCGCCGGGGGCGGAGGAGCCACGGACTCCGTCGGGGTCGGCTCGACCGT
>CAYQDR010000043.1:0-32826 GCA_964416315.1 uncultured bacterium | reverse complement strand
CACCCGGAGAAAAAAATCGCTTGACATGTCCCAGAGAAAGTCTGTCGCCGGGCTCACCCGGCGCCACCCGCGGCCGGCTCTTCGCCAAAGCGACTCAGAGCGGCCCTCTAGCTGCCCTTCCGGACGACGATCGCCCACACGCCGGCCCGCGGTGACTCGACGCTCAGGACAGCGTGGCCGGCGCTGCCGAGGCTCCGCGGAACGTCCCGCGCGGAGGTCTCGTTGTCCACGACGACGCGCAGCAGTTCGCCGGCGGCCATCGCCTCGAGGGTGAGCTTCGACTTGAGGAAGGTGTAGGGGCAGACCTCCCCGCGGAGGTCGAGCTCGATGCCGGGGGCGCGGCTCACCGTTCCAGCGGGAGCGCCGGGTTGTTGCCCCATTCCATCCACGAGCCGTCGTAGTTCTTGATCTTGGCGTAGCCGAGGAGCCGCAGCACGAAGTAGTCGTGGGCGGAGCGGACGCCGCTCTGGCAGTAGGTGATGACCTGCCGATCCGGACGCACCCCGGCGGCCTCGAACATCGCGCGCAACTCGTCGGCCGGCCGGAACGTCCCGTCGGGCTTCAACGTCGTGACCCAGTCCACGTTCCGGGCCCCGGGGATGCGGCCGCCGCGCTTGGCGCGGACGTCCGTGCCCGCGTACTCCTCGGGGCTCCGCGCGTCGATCAGGCAGACCTCCTCCTTGCCGAGCCCGGCCTGGACCTCCTCGGCCGTCGCCAGGACCTCGCGGCGCGCCCGCGGGACGAAGCGCTTGGCCTCGACCTTCGGGACCTCCGTGGTGAGCCGTCGCCCCTCCCGCCGCCACTTCGCGAAGCCGCCGTTCAGCACGCGGACCTTCGTGTGCCCGTAGTACTCGAGGACGAAGAACAGCCGCGCGGCATAGACGCTGCCCGCGTCGTCGTACGCGATCACGGTCGTGTCGTGATCGATCCCGAGCCGGCTGAACAGCGCGGCGGCCGCCTCGGGCCGGATCGGGAAGCCCCGGGCGTTCGCCGGGGGATCGTCGAGCCCGCGACCGGGCAGGTAGACCGCCCCGGGGACGTGCCCGGCGCGGTAGGCGGCCTCACCCGCGTCGGGATCGCCCCGAAGGTCCACGATCCGGACCCCGGGCGTCCCGACGAGCCGGGCCAGCTCGTCCGTCTCCGCCAGGAACTGCGGGTTGGCGTAGGGCGGCGAGGCCGACGCGACCGTGACGAGCAGCGCGGCGACGGTCGCGATGAGCGCCAGGATCCGGAGGCGATCTCGTCTCATGGCACGACCTCCGCCCTCATTGTACCGCCCCGCGGTCCGGCACGGTCGGGATCAGCGGGCCTCAGGACTCGCCCCCTCCCCCTCGCCCTCGCCCTCTCCCCCGCCGGGGGAGACCGGGTTCATGAGCGCATCCGCGGCCGACGCGAGGAGCAGGAACAGGCTTCCCTTGACCTCGGCCTCGTACTCGGGCGGCCCCGCGCCCTCCGGGTAGAAGGCGCCCAGGAGGTACGGGACGAGGTGGGGCTGCGGGAACTCGCCGCTCCGCTCGAGGAACCGCGGCTCGGCGCCGTCCCACCGGTCCACCCACGCGACCGCCGCCTCGTAGGCCCGCGCCACGTGCCCCCGCGCCAGCGCGGGGACGGGCGCTTCGCGGTGCGCCTCGACGACCTTGGTGAGAAGGAACAGGAGCCCGAGCGCCGTCTTCTGGACGTCGCGCCCGAACTCCCGGGTGAGGGCCTGAGCCAGGGCGACGAGGTGCGGCTGGCGGCTCACGAAGGCACGCGCCTCCGCCTCCGATTGCTCGGGCGCGTACGCGCAGAGCGCTTCCCACACCTCCCGGACGAGCGTGGAGTCGAGCGCGCGCACGGACGTGCTATCCTTCGGGCTGGAGCCCTGCGCCGGGACAAGAACCGAGCAGATCAAGGACGCAGGAAGGAGGCGGGCCGAGGCGTATGCCGCATACATTGAGGTCCGCCGACGACCCCACCGGAGGGGCGGGACGCCCGCGAGGCCGCAGGCCGAGCGCGTCCCGGCGAGCCGGAGGACGCCCAGAGGTCGGGACGTCCGCGAGGCCGCAGGCCGAGCGCGTCACAACCGAGATGGAAGATGCGACGGTTATTGGCACGGCGCTCGCTAGAGCTCGGCGGCGACCAGGGTCTCGGTCGCCTGCACACCCTGGATCCCGCGGATCTGCCCGATCACGAGCCGCGACAGCGACGGGAGCGTCTTCGCCTCCGCATGCACGACTGCATCCCACCCCCCGAACACCAGCGTGAGGTCGGAGACGCCGGGTATGGCGCGGATGTGGTTCAGCGCCTCCTCCTCCAGGCCGGGCGTGAGACGGATGAGGATGTAGCCCTTCACCATGTGCGCGTCGCCTCCGTGGGATGGCAGGTGTGACACTCGTCGCGCGCGCATTCTAGCACTGTACCGGGAGCCGTCGAAAGCGGCCCCCGACACCGCTCGCGCGTGGAGAGGTGAGGAGCATGGACACACCGAACCTCTGGCTGGCCGTCGGCTTCCTCGGACAGGCGTGCTTCTTCACGCGCTTCCTCGTGCAGTGGGTCGCGTCCGAGCTGCGACGGGAGAGCGTGGTGCCGGTGTCGTTCTGGTACTTCAGCCTGGCCGGCGCGCTCATCCTGCTGGCGTACTCGATCTACCGGATGGACCCGGTCTTCATTCTCGGCCAGTCCTTCGGCTTCGTCGTGTACACCCGCAACCTCTACCTGATCGCGCGCAAGCGCCGGGTGCCGCCGCTCGGAGCCTGACGGCTGGCGCCGTGCCTCGAGCCGGCATAGAATAGGCCCGTCGCCGTTCCACTCGTCCCTCGCGAAAGGAGATGCGCGTGAGCTACCAGCACTGGATGCGCGGACTCGACCGCCCGATCCTCATGATCCCCGGGCCGACCGAGGTGCCCTGGCGCGTGATCCGCGCGATGGCGCAGCCGGCAATGATCCAGTACGAACCGCCGTTCGACGAGGAGATCCTCGAGCCGGCGCTGCTCGACCTCCGGCAGGTGTTTCAGACGAGCGGAGAGGTGATCGCGTTGCCCGGGTCGGGGCGCACGGGGCTCGAGGCGGCGGCGGTCTCGCTCGTGGAGCCCGGCGACCGCGTCGTGGTCGTGGTCGCCGGGGTGTTCGGCCAGCTCATGCGGGAGATCATGGAGCGCGTCGGCGCGGTCGTGACGCTGGTGGAGACGGAGTGGGGCCGGCCGTTCGACCTCGAGGCGCTCGAGCGGACGGTGGCCCAGGTCCGCCCGAAGATCCTGACGCTGGTGCACAACGAGACGTCGACCGGCGTCACGTACCCGGCCGCCGCCGTGGGCGAGATCACGCGGCGTCACGGGGCGCTCTACCTCCTCGACACGGTCTCCTCGCTCGCGGGGCTCGACGTCCAGACGGACGCCTGGGGCGTGGACGTGAACATGACCGGCTCGCAGAAGTGCCTCGCCATGCCCCTCGGCCTCGCGGTCGTGTCGGTCTCGCCCCGCGCGTTCGAGGCGATGGAGCGGCGGAAGCGCCGGCCGGCCTCCTACGCCTACGACCTGGTTCGCTGGAAGAAGGAATGGGTGCCGGCCGCGCGGGGGGGCGGCGTGCCGGAAGGTCGACGGCGGAACCAGCCGGTGTCGATGCCGACGCACCTCTCGCAGGCCCTTCTCGAGGCGACGCGGATGATCCTGGAGGAGGGGCTGCCGAACCGGATCCGCCGCCACCGCATCGCCGGGAAGGCCTTCCGGGCGGGCCTCGCGGCGCTCAAGCTGGACCTCTTCGGCGAGCCCTCGCTCGCCTCGGACACGGTCTCGTGCTTCCAGACGCCTCCCGGCATCTCGGCCAAGGCGGTGGTCCGGCGGATGCGCGACGCCTACGCCATCCTCGTCTCGACGGGGATCGGCGTGGACCGGATGCGGGAGGGCACCCTCCGCGTCGGCACGATGGGGATGACGGCGGGCCCGCTCTACGTGCTGCCGACACTCTCGGCCCTCGGCATGGCGCTCCGCGACCTCGGCGCCAAGACGGACACGGGCGCGGCGCTGGCGGCGGCGCAGGGGGTCTTCGACGCCGACATGCCGTGAGTCCCGGGCCGATGCCCGTCGCGCCGGGTCGTCCTCAGTCGTCGGTGCGCCTCAACGTATGCGGCATACGCCTCGGCGCACCTCCTCACTGCGTCCTACCGGCGCTCGGGCCTCGACCCGGGCCTGAGGACCCGGCATGAGCCTCAAGCTCGTCGTTCCGGACGACTTCCCGCCGGCCCTGACGGGCTCGACGGCGGAGCCGCGCCTCCGGGCGCTCGGCGAGACCACGGTCCACACCGAGCGCGGCGCCGACCGCGAGGAGGAGCTGATCCGGCGGATCGGCGACGCCGAGGTCGTCGTCAACATCCGCGCCCACGCGCGCTTCACCGACCGCGTCCTCGCCGACTGCCCGCGGCTGCGGCTCATCTCGATCTGGGGCACCGGCGTGGACAACGTGGACCTCGAGGCGTGCCGCCACCGCGGCGTCACGGTCACCAACACGCCGGCGGTGAACGCCGACGCGGTCGCCGAACACACGGTCGCGCTCATGCTCGCCGTCATGCGCCGGATCCCGGCCGCGGACCGCGGCATGCGGGCGGGCGAGTGGGCCCGCGGCCTCGTCGTCCAGTCGTACGGCAAGACGCTCGGGCTGGTCGGCCTGGGCGAGATCGGGCGCCGCGTCGCGGCCATCGCTCGCGCGCTCGGGATGACGGTCCTCGCCTGGAGCTTCCGGCGCGACGACGCGCGGCTGGCGCGCGCGGGCGCGCGCCCGGTCCCCCTCGAGACGCTCCTCCGCGAGGCCGACGTCGTGAGCCTTCACCTGCGTCTCAGCGCGGAGACGCGCGGCTTCCTCGGCCGCGACCGCCTCGCCCTGATGAAGCCGGAGGCCTTTCTCGTCAACACGGCGCGGGGGGCGCTCGTGGACAAGGACGCCCTCCTCGAGGCGCTCCGGCACGGGCGCCTGGCCGGCGCGGGCCTCGACGTCTTCCACGAGGAGCCGGTGCCGGCCGGCGACCCCCTGCCGGCCCTCCCGACCGTCGTGCTCACGCCGCACATCGCCGGTATGACCCGCGAGGTCATCGAGGCCGGGCTCCACCGCGCCGTCGAGAACATCGAGAACTTCCTCCGCGGGGCCCCGACCGACCTCGTGGTCGCGCCCCCGACCCCGCGCTGACCGTCCGATGGCCGAGCGACGCTGGACGGTCGCCCTGATCGGCCCCCTGCTCGACGGGGACGGCGCAGCCGAGCGCGGCCGGCTCGCGCAGGCCGGCGCGACGGTCGTCCCGGCGCGCGGCGGGAGCGAGGACGAGCTGATCGCCTCCTGCCGCGACGCCGACATCGTGATGTGCTTCGGCCTCGCCCCCTTCACGGAGCGCGTGTTCGCGAGCCTGCCGCGGCTCGTGTTCCTCCAGCAGTGCACGGTCGGCTACGACCGCGTGGACGTGGACGCCGCGACCCGCCACGGCGTCATGGTGGCGAACAGCCCGCTCTTCTGCATCGAGGAGGTGTCCGACCACGCGACGATGCTGATCCTGGCGTGCGCCCGGAAGCTGCCGCACCAGCTCCACGCCGCCGCGCGCCAGGGGTGGAGCCGCCCGGCCGCGGTGCACGCGATGGGCGCGGTCTACCGGACGCGGGGGAAGACGCTCGGCTTCGTCGGCTTCGGGCGGATCGCCCGGCTCACCGCGGAGAAGCTCCGCGGCTTCCGGATGACGTATCTGGCCCACGACCCCTATCTCGCGGCGGCCGACGTCGCCGCGTGGGGCGTCGAGCTCGTCCCGCTCGAGGAGCTCTGCCGGCGGTCCGACTTCGTCTCGATGCACGCCTTGCTCAACGCCTCGACGCGCCACCTGTTCGGCGAGGCCCAGCTCCAGGCGATGAAGCCGACGGCGTACTTCGTCAACACCTCCCGCGGCGCCACGGTGGACGAGGCCGCGCTCATCCGCGCCCTCCGGGAGGGCTGGATCGCCGGCGCCGCGCTCGACGTGTTGGAACAGGAGCCGCCGGA
The DNA here is from genome assembly GCA_964416315.1 of uncultured bacterium. Classification (GTDB taxonomy): domain Bacteria; phylum Methylomirabilota; class Methylomirabilia; order Rokubacteriales; family DASRDR01; genus CAYQDR01. The sequence goes on along the minus strand of CAYQDR010000043.1, from coordinate 26,838 downwards.
CCCGGGCAACCCGCTCCTCGGCCTCCCGAACGTGCTCCTGACGCCGCACACGGCCGGCTACGGCGTGGACTCGCTCGCCGACGACCGGAGGCAGAGCGTGGACGAGGTGCTCCGCGTCCTCGGCGGGGAGTGGCCCGGTGCCCTGCTGAACCCCGAGGTCAAGCCGCAGGCCCGCGCAGGCTCCCCCGCTCCCTCCCCGGGAGGGAGCGGGTCGGGGTGAGGGTGAGCCCCACCTCGCCACGCCCCGCGAACATGGGCGCGGGTCCGACCGTCTATCTGGCATGCGACCACTCCGGCGACCCCACCGTCTGGCTCTGGCCCTCGTGGCCGCAACCGCCCTCGCCACTCCGACCCTTGCTCCGGGCGACGCCGCCGCCCTCGGACAGGCCGAGGCCCGCCTGGCCTACCACCTCGGCCGGGCCGAGGCGCTCCATGAGGGGCTCGCGCGGGCGGTGGACGGGCCCTGCCCTCGTTTCGCCACGCGTGCCGGCTGGGACGAGTACCTCGCCGGGCTGCGGGACCAGGGCGTGACGTTCGCGGCGCACCTCTCCGAGGCGTGGCGGGAGGCGAAAGCCGCGGGCGATCCGGTGCTCGAGCTCCGCGTCAAGGCGGCTCGCCGCCGGCTGCTCGTGGGGGATCCGCTGCGGCTCGCCCGCAAGCTCACGGCGTGCGCCTGGCAGAACGGCTCCGCGCTCGATGCGTGGCACCTCTGGCAGGCCGCCTCCGCCGAGGTGGCCTCCCGCCGCAGGCAGGTCGCCCGCGAGGCGGACCTGGCGGTCGCGCCGTAGCGTCCGCCTCGGGTTACGATGAACCGCGGGATGCGTGGCGACGCTCCGGGCCGAACGGCCACGCCGGTCACCGTCTACCACCGACCGGGCTGAAGCTCCTGTCTCAAGACGCGGGAGTTGCTCGCGTCCTGGGGCGTGGCGTTCGACGCGATCGACGTCGAGGCGGAGCCGGCCGCGCGGGGCGACCTCGAGCGGCTCGGGATTCCCGCCGTGCCCGCCGTCGTGGTGGGTGACCGGGCGGTCCACGGCTGGAACCCGACCGCCGTCGCCGCGCTCCTCGGCGTGCCATACGCGGAACCGACGCGCCTCGCGCCGGCGGAGCTCGCACGCCGGCTCGACCGGATCCTCGCCGCCGCCCAGCGCGCGCTCCGACAGGTCCCGCCCGCGCAGCTCGACGCCCGGGTCGTCCCGGGCCGCGAACGCTCGGTCCGCCAGCTCGCCTACCACGTCTTCCGCCTGAGCCTCGCGCTCCGGGACGCGATGGCGGAGGGACGCCAGCCGCGGGCCTGGCTCGAGGAGGCCGCGCCGCGGGAGCTGGCCGATCCGTCAGCGATCGCGCGCTATGGCGAGACGGTGCGGGGGCGGCTGGCGGAGTGGCTGTCCGGGCCGAACGCGTCAGAGGGCGTCGTCGAGACCTACTACGGGCCGCAGACCGGCCACGAGCTGCTTGAGCGCACGGTCTGGCACGCCGCCCAGCACGTCCGCCAGCTCCACGCGTTCCTCGAGGGGATCGGCGTGACCCCGGCGGATCCCCTCACCGCCGCCGACCTCGCGGGGCTCCCCCTCCCGCAGGACCTCGCCTAACCTCTGATCTCCCTCTCCCCCACCGGGGGAGAGGGTTGGGGTGAGGGGCGTCAGCGGCCGCGCGCGCAGGCGGTGAACGGGAGCGCGTTCGAGGTCCCGCCGCCGGGCGGCGGGTTGACGACGGTCACCTGGGCCCTGGCGGGGTTCGCGACATCGGCGGCGGAAACGAGGTCGTCCGCGAGCCGACCGCTCTCACAGTAGCGGGAGTGTAGGCAGCGCGCGTCGGCCTGTCAAGCGTGACCGCGGGACGCGTCGCCCTGGGCGAGGAGCTGCGGTCGGACCTCCGCCGCGAAGCGCTCGAGGACCTCCACCATCGCCGGCACCGTCGCCACCGAGAAGTCCAGGGCGAAGTGCTCGACCCCCGCCGCGACATAGGCCCCGAGGTCCTCCACGATCTGCGCCGGCGAGCCGGCGAGCGGGGCGCGCGCGGCCGACGCGCCCTCCTCGAACCGGAGCGGCGCCTTGAAGCTGATCGTGATCGAGGCGGGGTCGCGGCCCGCCGCGGCGGCGAGGTCGCGGAGCTGCCGCACCTTGGCGGCCAGCTCCGGGGGGTGGAGCGCGACCGGCGGCCGGAGGCCGAGGGGATGCCAGCCGTCGGCCACCTCGACGACGCGCCGGAGGGCCGCGTCGCTGTGGCCGCCGATCCAGATGGGGATGTGCGGCCGGCTTGCGGGGTGCGGCCGGGTGCCGCCCGCCTCCGCCACCCTGACGAAGCGGCCTGCTGGCGCGACGCGCGGCCGCGTCCAGATCTCCTTCATCAGCTCGAGGTACTCGACCGTCCGGGCGGCACGGTCCTCGAACGGCACGCCGAGCCCCTCGAACTCCTCCCGCCACCACCCGATCCCGGCGCCCAGGATCAGGCGCCCGCCGGAGAGATAGTCCGCCGTCGCCAGCGCCTTCGCCGTGTGGATCGGGTTGCGGTAGGGGATGACGAGCACGCTGGTCCCCACGTGGATCCGCTCGGTGATCGTCGCGAGGTACGTGACGGCCGTCAGCGCCTCGAGCCACGGCTCGTCGGGGCCGAGCGGGAACGCGCCGGTCGGGGAGTAGGGATAGGGCGTGCGGCTCTCCACCGGGATCAGCAGGCGGTCCGTCACCCAGATCGAGTCGTAGCCGAGGGCCTCCGCGCGCCGGGCGAGCGTGGTGATCGCCTCGCGCCCGGCCAGCACCCCCCGCCCCTGCAGCGACCAGCCGAATCGCACCGTCATCCCTTGAGCCCCCCGCTCCCCCACCCCGCGACGAGGTGGCGCTGGACCGCGACGAAGAACGCGAGCGCCGGGATCGTGATCAGCACGCCCGCCGCCATGATCAGCCCCCAGTCGATCAGGGCCGAGTGGAACAGGTCCTGGACGCCGACCGGCAGGGTCTTCAGCTCATCCGAGGAGATCAGGATCCGCGTGAAGATGTAGTCGTTCCACGCCAGGATGAAGGTAAAGATGGAGGTCGCGACGAGCCCCGGGAAGGCCAGGGGCAGGACCACGTGCAGCACCGCGCGCAGCCGGTCCGCCCCGTCCACGAGCGCCGCCTCCTCCAGCTCCAGCGGGATCGTCTCGAAGAACGCCCGCAGCAGCCAGAGCGTGAACGGCAGGCAGAAGGAGGTGAAGGCCAGGACCAGGACGAGGTGGGTGTTCTCGATCCCCACGCGCTTGGCCAGGATGAAGAACGGGATGACGATCATGATGGGGGCGAACATGTAGGTACAGAGGACCAGCGCCCCGATCGCCTCCCGGCCGCGGTAGCGATAGCGGGTCAGGCTGTAAGCCCCGGCCGCGCCCACCAGCATCGTGAGCAGCACCGCCAGCCCCGATACGGTCACGCTGTTCCGGAAGTAGACGAGGAAGTGCGTCGCGCCGAACAGGCGGCGGAAGTTCTCCAGCGTGGGGCGCTCGGGAACGAAGGCCGGCGGCTCCGCGAAGACCTCGCCCGGCGGCTTCAGCGAGGTGGACGCCATCCAGAGGAACGGGAACGCCGCCTGGAAGACGAGCAGCGTCGCCCCGACATAGAGCAGCGCACGCCCCGCAGCCTTCCGCCACCGCCAGCGCGTCATCCGAGACCCCCCGCACCCCCGCCCCCGATTGACCAGCTCGCCGGGACGGCTCGGGCGTGCGCCCTCGCGGCGTCCCGTCCCTCCGGTCGCCTTCGGGGGGAGGGGAGACGCAGCTTTCCCTCGTCCCGCCGGCTCATCCGATCTCGACCTCCTTCCGGAAGAGCTGGAAGTAGACGGCGGTGGCCACCATCAGGATCCCGAACATGACCACCGCGAGCGCCGCGCCCAGCCCCGCCTGGTAGTAGGTCAGCGTCCGCATGTAGGCGTAGACGGGGAGCGTGCGGATGAACCGGCCGGCCCCCGCGCCCTCGCCCATCAGCCACACCGTGTCGAACTTCGTGAACATCCAGATGCTGCGCAGCAGGATGACGACGAAGAGGATGCCGCGGATCTGCGGGAGCGTGACGTGGGCGAACCGCCGGACGGCGCCCGCCCCGTCCACCTTGGCCGCCTCGTACAGCTCCGGGGGGATCGTCTGCAGGCGCGCCAGGATCGCGAGGAGGACGAACGGGAAGAACTGCCAGACGCTGACGGCGACCAGGGAGAGCATGATGTGGTCGGCGCCGAGCCAGCTGATCGGGTCGCGGACGATCCCGAAAGCGACGAGCGCGTAGTTGAGGAGGCCGTAGGTGTCGTTGAGCAGCCACTTCCAGAGGATCACCGCGAGCACCGTGGGGACCATGTAGGGGAAGAGGACGATCCCACGGGCGAGGCTGCGGCCCCGGAACGACTCGTGGAGGACGAGCGCCGCGGCCACGCCGAGGACGATCTGCAGGGCGATGGTCCAGACGGAGTAGACGACCCCCAGCCAGAGGCTCGTCCAGAACTCGGCGTCGCCCCAGAGGTAGACGTAGTTGTCGAGCCCGACGAACCGCTGCTCGGGGAAGAACGAGTGCTTCTCGAGCAGGCTCAGCCAGACGGAGTACGCGACGGGATAGAGGGTGAGGGCGAGGATGAGGAGGAGGCCGGGCGCGATCGCCAGGACGCCGATCGCCTGCTGGGCGAGCGCCCGCCGCGGCATCACGCCCGGAGACGACCAGACCCCCTCTCCCCCACCGGGGGAGAGGGCCGGGTGAGGGGGCGACGCATCGGCCCCACCCTCACCCCAACCCTCTCCCTCCCCGAGGAGGGAGAGGGAGCCAGATGCCGCACTACCAGCGCTTGTGTCCCAGTTTGGTGATCAGCTCCTCGGCCCGCCCCTGGGCCTTCGCCGCCGCCTGCTGGACCGGCATCCCCCGCACCGCGTCCGTGACCATGTCCGGGATGATTCCGGATCCCAGGATCTCCAGCCCGAAGGGGAGCTGGAGGTCCGACCACTCGATGATGAGTGTCGGCTTGGCCTGGTCCGCCTCGAAGTAGCGGTACTGCATGTCCTGCCACTCCTTCCAGCGGCGGATCATGTCGTTCGCCTGGTACGCGGGGTTCCGCCGGACCGACTTCAGGGTCGGCAGGAGGTGGATCGGCACCGAGTGGAGGTACTTGATGTAGTTCTCCTCCTTGAAGAAGAACTTCAGGAACTCCACGGCCTCGTTCGGGTACTTCGCGTTCTTGAAGACCATCCACGGCTCGGCGTCGATCTGGGCCGCCGTCGTCTTGCCCGAGGGCCCGACGGGCTTGACCATCACGCCGAAGTGTTCCGCGTTGGCGAGCTCCTTGGGGGCGTACTTCTCGACCAGGCCGGCGCCGCGGCCGTACCCCTGGTAGAGCATCGCCGCCTTCCCCGTGGCCAGGTTCGTGAAGGTGTCGAGGTAGCCGTGGCCGAGCCACCCGGGCGGCAGCACCTTGTCGTTGAGCTTCTTGTAGAACTCGAGCGCCTCGATGACCGGCTTCTCGGTGAACGTCGGCCGGCCGGTCCGGGGGTCGAAGAGCCGCCCCCCGTTGGCCTTGACCAGCTCGCCCACCATGATGTTGATGAACAGCCCGACGCCGGGGAGCGACAGCCCGTAGCGGGTGACCCGCCCGTCCTTGTCCCGCTCCGTCATCGCCTCGGCGACGCGGATGAGGTCGTCCCAGGTCTCCGGGGGCTTCAGCCCCTTCTGCCTGAACGCGTCCTTCCGGTAGATCAGGAGCGACGTCGCCGCCGAGTGGGGGATCCCGTAGTACCTCCCCTCGAACCGGCACGGGCCCCGGATCGCCTCCCAGATGTTCTCCCGGCCGACCGCGTCGGCCAGGTCCTCCAGCGGCCGGAGGAGCCCCTTGGCGTAGAACGACGCGCAGGTCACCGCCTGCCCGTGGCTCGCGTCCGGCGGGGCGCCCGCGGCGAGGGCGGCCGTCAGCTTGGCCTCGAGGTCGCCCCAGGCCAGCGCCTCCTGCTTGACGCTGATGTCCGGGTGCAGCTTCTCGAAGTCGTTGATGATCCCCTGAAAGGCCTGGACCGACTGGGGCTCCGTTTCCGTGTGCCAGATCCGGACGACCTTCTTGTCCTGCGCCTCGGCGCCGGGGCCGAAGGCGAGGAACGCCACCGCGATCGCGACGCTCACGAGGACGCGAGTTCTCGACTCCATCGGTCGGCCCTCCTCATGCTGGGATGGGGCGGTGAAGCGGTCCCGCAGAGACGCCTGCGAGGTCGGCATCATCTTGGGTTTGCCCGGTCGGCGTTGTCAAGGCGGACTCAGCGGTAGCGCGGGTGCCACTCCCGGCCGGTCCAGGTCCGCCAGCGCGTCGGCGTGAGGCGGACCAGGACGCGGGGCCGGCCGAGGGTGCGCTCCGCGTACGCCGGACCGTCGGGCCCGAGGTAGCGGAGGGAGAGCCGTCGCGTCAGCTCGAGGAGGCGCGAGCTCGCCGCCGGCGCGACCGGGCCCTCCACGATCTCGGCGTGCCCCTGGACGAGGACCCGCGTGTGCTCGGCGTGGACGTCGTCGGCCACGTGGAAGGCGACCCGCCGGTCGCGCCGGATGTCCGCGACCCACTCCGCCCGCTCGCGGCCGACGACGAGGAAGACGCGCGCGGCGGGATCGAACTCGTACCAGACCGGCGTGACGTAAGGCCAGCCGTCCGGCCCGAGGGTCGCGATCCGGCCGTTCCACGGCTCGGCCAGGAACGCCACCAGCTCGGCGTCCGCCAGGCCCCCGATCCTGTCCCCCGGCTCCCAGCTCATGATGACCTCCCCCGCGCTACGCCGGCCCGGTCCTCGGGTCGAGCGCATCCCGGAGCCCGTCGCCGACGATGTTGAAGGCGAGCACCGCCAGCATGATGAACCCGCCCGGGAACAGCGACACCCAGGGCGCCAGCGCCAGGAACTCCTTCCCCTCGTTCAGAATCGTCCCCCACGACGGCGTCGGCGGCTGCACCCCGACGCCGAGGTAGGAGAGCGCCGACTCGATCAGGATCCCGTAGGAGAGGCAGACCGCCGTCTGGACCACGATCGGGGAGACCACGTTCGGGAGGATGTGCCGCACGACGATCGCCGTCCGCCCGAGGCCGAGGGCCTCCGCCGCCTCCACGTACGCCTCGGCCGACTCGGCGAGGACGCTCCCGCGCACCACCCGGAAGAAGAGCGGCGCGTACACGACCGCGATCGCGACCACCGCGGCCCCCGGTCCGGCCCCCAGCACGGCGGCGATGCCGATCGCGAGGAGGACGGGCGGGAACGCGAAGAAGACGTCCATGACGCGGCCGAGAACCTGGTCCATCCCCCGCCCCACCCCCGCGAGGAGCCCCAGGGCGCTCCCCGTCCCGACCGCCATGGCGATCGCGGCGCCCGCGATGCCGAGGGAGACCCGGACGCCGAAGAGGATGCGTGAGAGGACATCGCGCCCGAACCGGTCAGTCCCGAACGGATGCCGCGCGTCGGGCCCTCGGAAGACGGCGGCGGCGTCCACCGCCGTCGGCGGATAGGGCGCGATCCAGTCGGCGAGGAGGCCGGCCGCCACGAGCGCGCCGAGGGCGAGGCAGGCGCCGCGGAAGAGCCGGCTCCGCGCCGCCCGCCGCCAGCCCTTCCCCCTCGCCCCCCGGGGGGGCGAGGGTCGGGGTGAGGGGGCGCTAGCCACGGCGCAACCGGGGGTCCAGCATCGCGTAGAGCAGGTCCACGACGAGGTTCAGCGTCATGAAGGCCGCCGCGAGGAGCAGGATCACCCCCTGCACGACCGGATAGTCCCGCTGGAAGATCGCGTCGAGGAGGAGGCGCCCGACGCCGGGGAGCGTGAACACGTCCTCGACGACGACGATCCCGCCGATGATGTAGCCGAGCTGGACCCCTGCCACCGTCACGACGGGGATCAAGGCGTTCCGGAGGGCGTGGTGGAAGGTGACGCGCCCCTCGTGGAGCCCCTTGGCGCGCGCGGTCCGGACGTACTCGCGCCCGAGGACGTCGAGCATGGAGGAGCGGGCGAGCCGCGTGATCATCGCGGCCGTCGCGGTCCCGAGCGTGAGGGCCGGGAGCGCCATGATCGCGAGGTTCGCGGCGGGGCTCCGCGTGAACGGCACCCACTGGAGCGACGGCATCCAGCCGAGATAGATGGAGAAGAGGAGGATCAACACGGTCCCCTGCCAGAACGCCGGGAGGGAGAGGCCGAGCGTCGCGAGGACCCGGATCGTGTCGTCGCGGAGGCTCCCCCGCCAGACGGCCGAGGCGGTGCCGAGCGGGATCCCCGCGACCAGCGACCAGCCGACGGCGAGCAGCGCCAGCTCGGCCGAGACGGGGAGGCGCTCGAGGAAGAGCCCGAGCACGGGCCGCCCCGACAGCCACGAGACCCCGAGGTCGCCCCGGAGGACCCCGGCCAGCCACGCCACGTACTGGACGTGGACGGGCCGGTCCAGCCCGAAGAACCGGCGGAAGCTCGCGAGCACCTCGGGGGACGCCATCGCGGCCTGGCCGAGGAGCTGCTCGACCACCGTCCCCGGGATCAGCCGGACCAGGCCGAAGACGAGGAGGCTCACCCCGAAGAGGGTGAGCCCCATGGCGCTCAGCCGCTGCGCGAGATACGTGCGCAAGAACGGTGACTTACGTCATCAGTCCTCAGGTGAGGGCTGAGATCGCGGGTGCGGTCGGGAGGCCGCGCGAGTTCGCTCCTACTTGGTCAGCCCGAAGACCTCGGCAAAGAACCTCACGGTCGCCTCCCGCGCCAGGGCCGCCGCGACCAGATTCGGGGTCACCCGGACCTACCGCTCCAGCCAGACGAAGCGGAGGCCGTAGAAGAAGCCCGTCGGGTGCGGTTGGAACCCCTTGACCACCTTCTGCATGGCGTAGAGGAGGTCCGGGGAGTAGAGCGGGATCGTGATCGCGTCCTCGGCGATCATCCGCTGGACCTGGTCGTAGATCTGCTTCCGCCTCGCCCGCTCCAGCGTGCTCCGCCCCGCGTCGAGGAGCTCGTCCGCCCGGCCGTTCTTCCACCGGCGGAAGTCCCGGCCGCCCGGCGCCGAGTGGAAGTGGCGGTGGAACGTCTGGTCGGGGTCCACGAACCCGCCCCACTCGTTCATCGTCGGCGGCGACTGGGGGACGATCCAGTCCTTGATCCACACGCCCCCGTCCACGGTCTCCACGTTCACGTCGATCCCCGCCTCCCGCAGGTTGTCCACGATGACCGGGAGCGCCGCCGCGAGCGCCGGGAAGCCGACGATGTTCCGGATCTTCATCGGCACGCGCCCCGCGTAGCCGGCCTTCTGGAGGAGCGCCTTCGCCCGCGCCACGTCCCGCTGCTGGTTCGGCAGCTCCTGCCAGGGGATCGCCCAGTAGCTCAGGCCGGGCGGGAGCACCCCGAGCCGCTGCCCGAGGCCCGAGCCCGCGATCTGGAGGATCGCCGGGCGGTCGAGCGCGAGCGCGATCGCCTGCCGCACCTCGAGGCGGCTCGTGGGCTCCTGGTCCCCGGCGAGGTCGAGGACGACCCACCGCGTGGACGGCGCCTGCAGCGTCTCGAGCGACGGCACGCTCCGGGCCACCTGGAAGTTGAGCGCGGAGGCGAACTCCGCCATCGTCACCTGCCCCGTGCGGAGCCCCGCCACGATCGAGGACTCGTCCGGGATCGCCTGGAAGACGATCCCGTCCAGCCACGGCTTCTGCGCCCCCCAGTAGGTCGGGTTGCGCTTGAGGGCGAGGCGGCGGCTCGGGTCGAACTCCTCGACCGTGAACGGCCCCGTGCCGACCGCGCGCGTCAGGAGCTCCTTGCCGTCACCGGCCGAGTCCTTCGGGATCACGCCGTTGTACTTGCCGCCGAGATTGATCAGGAACGTCGCGAACGGCGCCGCCAGCGTGAACCGCACCGTGCGGCGGTCGAGGACGTCGATCTGCTTGATCGCGACGAGATCGGTGGCCCCCGGGCTCACCTTCGGGTCGCGCGTGCGGTCGTACGTGTACTTGACGTCCTCGGCGTCCATCTCCTTGCCGCTGTGGAAGCGGACGCCGCGGCGGAGGTGGAAGACGTACTCCGTCGGGGAGCGCTGTTCCCAGCGCTCGGCCAGCTCGGGCTTCGGCTCGAGCCCGTGGTCGATCCAGACGAGGTTCTCGTAGATCAGGGGCTTCCGCCGCTGCCAGATGTCGAGCCCCTGCATGTGCGGCTCGAGGTTCGGCGGGAGCGCGGCGCTCGCGAAGGTCAGCGTCCCGCCGGGCCGCCCCTGCGCCGCCGCCCGCCGCGGCCGGAGGTCCGCGGCCAGCCCCAGCGCCACCGCTCCCATTCCCTCGAGGAACGCCCGTCGCCCCAGGCCCTGCTCTCGGACGCGCCGGTCAGCCATCGCTCGTCCTCCTCGGCCGCGTCGCGGCCAGCTCACGTCGTCGTGGCGGCATCTTAGCGCCGCGTCGCTCGGCCCGGCAAGGGGTCCGCGCGGACGGTAGTGGGTGGTTTTCAGGCTGACGGTGGTTGACCGGCTCGCCTGGCGTGGTACGCTGGAGGCATGCCAAAGCGATCAAGCACGCCACGCCGGAAGCGCCAGTCCCCCGACCCCATCCTGACCGCCGCCCGCATCTTTCATGAGGTCACTGGGGAGCCGGTGGGGAAACTCCAGGCCAAGCAGGCACCGGCCCTGGAGAAAAACCCGCATGCCGTGGCCCTCGGTAAGCTCGGGGGGCCGAAGGGTGGAAAGGCTCGCGCCGAGAAGCTCTCCCCACGCAAACGAAAACAGATCGCCAAGAAAGCAGCCGCGGCGAGATGGAGATCGAGGAGCCGGTGAGACCTCCGGTGAGACCTACTCGACGGCGAATTCTAGCCGGGGGCCATCCAGTATGGTTTTGTACCGGTTGAGAATGTCTCGACCGATGAGAGCATAGTCCCGCGGGACAGCTACGACAGGATGCTTACTGAATACAAAGCCGAGGAACACGATATCTGCCGAGTAAATGCTCCGTCGTGCAGTTCGTCCGTCGTATCCACTCGTGTCAATTTCGCTGATCTTCCTGAGGGCAAGCTTCGGGACGAGCGTCTCCGGAATCGTCGTTCCAGATGCACCAGAATCAATCAGGGCCTGCAACGTCTCGGTACGACCACCCCAACTTATCGTCACGTCCCCCGCTGGAGCTGGAGTGGGACCGAACCCGGGCCTGTAGGCAAACGGCCCCGCCATTCGTCACTCGAAAAACGGGGTGTCAATCCGCAGTTCTAGCTCCTGCCCGACCTGCGTCATGTATACCGGTACATCACCGAATCGAGTGAAAAATCGGTCTGTTAGCGCCTCAAGGTTCGCATCCGAATCCACGATGTGGCCGTTCATAGAAGCAACGAACATGCCTTCGTACCGAGCCAGTTGACGCTTGGGGATCATTTTGAACGCTTGCTTCTCAAGCCAGAATTCAACCTCGCCAGGCTCTGCCATCATTCGCCTCTTCTGCCCGCCACGTCGGATAATAACACCAGTACTGCTTATCCGGTTAACTCCGAACGGTACCGTTGGTGGTAGGCGCATGGATCAACGATCACTTTGACAACTCCTTCAAATCAGCCAAATCGAACCGGCCCTGTCCTGAATCGACGAGGGCCCGATCTACGCGAGCACGCGCGTTATCGTCTAGCCCCACATAGCACGCATCATAAGCCCGCCGCGTCATCCACACGACCCGCCGCCCAATCATGAGCTGCACCCAGCCACCTTCATGTAGACCAAGCTGGCGCTCTAGTTCCTTAATCCGCCGCATAGATTGACCCCCAAAGGTCAGGCCAATATTGGCGATGAGTTCCGCGACCTTCCACAGCCATTCCACCATGTCGCACCCCCTGTTGGGGCCGACGGTAGCACGGTTCAAGGAACCTCGTTGCTCCCCTATCCCTTCCCCTACCCATGGGGGTCCTCGGAGTCAACCGGATAAGCAGTACACCAGTTACGCATTATGTCAACGTTTTCAACAGCTTGTGTGTTAGCCCGTTGACACGCGAGACGACCGGACCAGCTTGGCCTCGGAAGTATAGCACGAATTCATACTTGACATTGCTTGCTCGCTCAAGCATAATCGTGACATGAACAGATTGAACGCCAGTCGCCGCGCCCAGGTCGTCGCCGCGCTCGTGGAAGGCAACTCGATCCGCGCCACGTGCCGCATGGTGGACGTGGACAAGGGCACCGTGCTCAAGCTCCTGGTGGACCTCGGGACCGTGTGCGCGGAGTACCAGGATCAGGCGATCCGCGGGCTCACCTGCAAGCGGATTCAATGCGACGAGATTTGGAGCTTCTGCTACGCCAAAGAGAAGAACGTCCCGGCCGACAAGAAGGGCACGTTCGGCTTCGGTGATGTCTGGACGTGGATGGCGCTCTGCGCGGACTGCAAGCTCGTCCCGTCCTGGCTGGTGGCGAAGCGGGACGCGGGCTCGGCCTTCCACTTCATCAACGACCTCGCCGGCCGACTCGCCCACCGGGTGCAACTCACCACGGACGGGTTCCGAGTGTACCTTGAGGCCGTGGAAGGCGCGTTCGGCTCCGAGATCGACTACGCCATGCTCGTGAAGATGTACGGTGCCGACCCTGCTGCCGATCAGACACGGTACAGCCCGGCGAAATGCATCGGGGCGGTGCAACAGCGGATCACCGGCAACCCCGACCCGGCTCACGTCTCCACGAGTTACGTGGAGCGGGCCAACCTCACCATGCGGATGAGCATGAGGCGGTTCACCCGGCTGACCAATGCCTTCTCGAAGAAGGTCGGAAACCAGGCCGCCGCCGTGAACCTCTACGCCATGCACTACAACTTTGGGCGGATTCACCAGACGCTCCGGGTCACCCCGGCCATGGAGGCGGGCATCAGCGATCACGTCTGGTCCATTGACGACATCGTGGCCCTGCTGGACCGGCCGCGAGTGTCAGCCTGAAAACCACCCACTACCGCGCGGACGGCTCACCCCCAGAGCGCGCGAGCGAGCATCGTCACGCTCACGATGGCGAGGAAGCCGAGCACGGCGCGGTTGAAGACCTCGGGATGGATCCAGTCCTGGGCGAGGAGGCCGACGCGGAAGGACAGGAGCCCGACCGCAGCGGCGCCGACGGAGAGGCCGACGAGCCCCGGGTCCATGAGCCCCACCTGCCAGACCGCCCCGAACTGCGTCACTTTGAAGACCAGGAACGCCGTCGAGATGGCGCGGACGAACTCGGCCTTGGGCAGGTCCAGGGCGTAGAGGTACGGGGCGAGCGGCAGGGCGAAGACGTTGGTGATCCCGCCGAGCACCCCGGCGAGGAGCCCGACCACCGGGCCGAGGGGTTGTTCCAGGTCCGGCGCCAGCCGCCACGCCGGCCGGGCGAGCGAGAACGTCACGAAGACGAGGATCAGCGTCCCGAGGGCGAGGAGCAGCGCGCGCGAGGACATCCACCGGAGGAACTGCGTGCCGACCACGGTGCCGACGACGCCCGCGAAGATCAACGGCGCGTGGCGGCGGGCGGCGGCGAGGAACCCCGGCCGGCGGAAGATCTGGACGCCATCCATGACGATGTTGGGCAGGAGCAGGATCACGACGGCCGTGCGGACGTCCGTGGCGAGGGCGAGGAGCGGGGTCGCGACGGTGGGGAAGCCGAAGCCGATCGCGCCCTTGACGAAGCCCGCCACGAGGAGCCCGGCGAGGCCCGCGATCCAGGCGATCATCCCTCTCCCCCCTCGGGGGAGAGGGCAGGGTGAGGGGGCAGGCTCAGCGCGGGAGGGCTTCCCAGACGAGCTCGGCCGGGTGCTTCGGCTGCCGCCCGGTCGTGTGCTCGATCTGCTGGCGGCACGAGATGCCGGGCGCGCAGACCGCGACGTCCGGGCCGGCGGCGCGGACCGCGGGGGCGAGGCGCCGCTCCGCGATCCGCAGGGAGAGGTCGTAGTGCTCCGCCTCGAAGCCGAACGAGCCGGCCATGCCGCAGCAGCCCGCGTCCACCTCGCTCACCTCGTAGCCGGCCGCGCGGAGCACGGCGCTCGTCGGCCCCGTGCCGACGAGCGCCTTCTGGTGGCAGTGGCCGTGGAGCAGCGCCGTCCGGCCGTTCGCCGCGAACGTCGGCCCGCGGCCGCTGGCCCACTCGCGCTGGAGGAACTCCTCCAGGAGCAGGCTCTGCCGCGCGACCAGCCGCGCATCCTCCGAGCGGAGCAGCTCGACATACTCGTCGCGGAGGGTCAGGAGGCACGAAGGCTCGAGCCCGACGATCGGCCGGCCCTCGCGCGCGGCGCCGACGAGTCGCGCGACGTTGTACGCGGCGAGGTCGCGCGCGTCGGCGAGCATCCCCTTCGAGATCAGCGGCCGGCCGCAGCAGCGGCGCTCGGGGAGGACGACGCGGTAGCCCAGCGCCTCGAGGAGCCGCGTCGCCGCGATGGCGACGTCCGGCGTCTGGTAGGTGTTGAAGGTGTCGTGGAAGAGGACCACGGTCCCGCGCTCGGCGGTGCCCTCGGGCCGGTGCCGGGCGAACCAGGTCGTGAACGAGGCGGCCGCGAAGGCCGGGAGCGGCCGGCGGCGGTCGATGCCGGCCACGCGCTCGAGCAGCCAGCGGGTCACGGCCGCGCGCGCGAGGACGTTCGAGAGCGGCGCGAGCGCCGACCCGAGCCGCGCGAGCCGGTGGATCCGGCCAAACAGCCGGTTCCGCAGCGGAAGCCCGTTCGCCCGGTAGTAGTGGGCGAGAAACTCGTACTTGAGCTTCGCCATGTCCACGTTCGCCGGGCACTCGGCCTTGCACGCCTTGCACTCGAGGCAGAGGTCGAGGACCTCGTAGAGGCGGCGCCCCGCGAACTCGCTGGACGGCACCTTCCCGGAGAGGACGGCCCGGAGCGCGTTCGCCCGGCCGCGCGTCGAGTGCTCTTCGTCGAGCGTCGCCATGTACGAGGGGCACATCGTCCCCTCGAGCTTCTTCCGGCAGACGCCGATCCCGTTGCACATCTCGACGGCCGCGGCGAACCCCCCCTGGCCGGAGAAATCCAGCAGCGTCTCCGGCTCCCAGGTCTGGTAGGCCGAGCCGTAGCGGAGGTGCTCGGTCATCGGCGGGGCGTCCACGATGTTCCCGGGGTTGAGGAGCCCCTTCGGATCGAAGGCGCGCTTGACCTGGCGGAACGCGTCGTAGAGCCGGGGGCCGTAGAGCGTCGCGTTGAAAGGGCTCCGGGCGCGGCCGTCCCCGTGCTCCCCGGAGAGCGCCCCGCCGAACTCGAGGACGAGCGCCGTGATCTCCTCGGCGATCCGCTGCATCGCCCGGATCTCCGTCGCGTCCTTCAGGTCGATGAGCGGGCGGATGTGGAGGCACCCGACCGAGCAGTGGCCGTAGTACCCGGCCGCCGCGCCGTGCCGGGTGAGGATCTCCCGGAAGCGGGCGATGAAGGCCGGGAGCTTGGCCGGATCGACCGCGGTGTCCTCGACGAAGGCGATCGGCTTCCGGTCTCCCTTCATCCCGAGAAGGAGCCCGAGCCCCGCCTTCCGGAGCTTCCAGATCGACTGCTGCTCGGCGGCGTCGAAGGCGAGGTGGGCCGCGTAGCCGATCCGCTTCCGCGCGCGCAGGCCCTCGAGCGCCTCGACCTTCGCCCGGACCTCGGCCTCGCTCTCCCCCGCGTACTCGACGATCATGATGGCGGCGGGGTCGCCCTGGACGAACCCCATCCGCTGGCGTTGCTCGATGTTGCCGCGGGCCAGGTCGAGGATCAGCTTGTCCGTCAGCTCCACGGCGTAGGGCCCGGTCGTCAGGAGGTCCAGGGAGGACTCGAGGGCCTCCTCGAGGGTCCGGTAGTGGACCACGTCGAGGGCGGTGTGGCGGGGCCCGCGGACGAGCCGCGCCTTCAGCTCGACGACGACGACCAGCGTCCCCTCGGAGCCGACAGCCAGGCGGTGGAGCCCGAACGGCCGGCCCTTGACGAACTCGTCGAGGTTGTAGCCCGACACGCGCCGCATGATCCCGGGGTAGCGCGCGCGGATCTCCGCCGCGTGGTCCACCACGATCCGCCGGACCTCGCGGTAGATCTGGCCTTCGAGTCCGTTGCCGCGGCACTTCGCCTCGAGCTCGGCGACGGACAGGTCGCGGAGCACGACCTCCGAGCTGTCGGCGAGGAGGCAGCGCAGCTCGAGCACGTGGTCGATCGTCTTCCCGTAGGCGATCGAGTGGGACCCGGCCGAGTTGTTGCCGCACATCCCGCCGAGCGTGGCCCGGTTCGACGTCGAGGTGTCGGGGCCGAAGAGGAGACCCATCGGCCGCACGTGGGCGTTCAGCTCGTCCTGGACGAGGCCGGGCTCGACCCGGCACCAGAGCTCCTCCGGGTTCACCTCGAGGACGCGGTGCATGAACTTCGAGAAGTCGAGGACGACCGCGTGGTTGACCGCCTGCCCGGCGAGCGAGGTTCCCCCACCCCGCGGCAGGACCGGCACGTTGTAGCGGTTGGCCAGCTCGAGGACCGCGCGGACGTCCGCCGCCGAGCGGGGCAGCACGACCCCGATCGGCTCGACCTGGTACATCGAGGCGTCCGTCGCGTAGAGGAGGCGGGTCATGTCGTCGAAGCGGACCTCGCCCTCGACGACCCGGCGGAGCTCGCGCTCGAGGTCGCTGCCCGCCCGTCCGTTGACGGTCGCGCGCTGAGGCACTCCCCTCACCCTGGCCCTCTCCCAAACGGGGAGAGGGGATCAGCGGCCGCGCTCGATGCTCGCGCGGAGCTTGGCCGCCTCCTCCCGGTCGAGCGGCTCGAGCCGGCGGAGCACGGCGCGCGCGTCATCGAGGCGCCCCATCCTGACGTACGCCTCGCCGAGGTATTCGAGGGCTTCGACGTAGTTCGGCCGGAGGGCGAGCGCGCGCTCGTAGGCGCGGACGGCCTCGGGGTAGCGGCCCTGCTGCCGCAGCGCGTAGCCGAGCCCGTTCCACGCCTCGGGGAACGCCTCGCGGAGCCGGATCGCGTCCTGGTACGCCGCCGCCGCGCGCGTGAAGTCCCCGCGCTTGTGATGCTCGAGCCCCTGGTTGTAGTAGCGCTCGGCCGTCGGGAACGGCACCACCGGGGTCGCCGGCACGGGGGCCGGAGGGCTCGGGTCGGCGAGGACCGACGCCGCCGGGAGCGCGGCCAGTGAGAGGAACACTCTGAGAATGGGCCGCCAACGCATCCCGAACCTCCTGTGGAAGCTGCCCCATTGTCGCACACCTCGCTCCACCCTCACCCCGCCCGTCTCCCTCCCGAGGGGGGAGAGGGGCTCGATCCGGGGCAGATCCGCGCGAGGTCGCGCCAGTCGTAGTCGGGCAGCAGCCTGGGCGCGGGCGGCGCGCCCGACCGGGCCACGAGCGCCCGGAGGCGCGCGATCCGCTCCTTCGGCGCCGGGTGGGTCGAGAGGTACTGGAGCACGGCGGGCACGTCTCCCTCCTCCTTCTGCAGCGACTCGAAGAAGCCGACGAGCCCGCGGGGATCGATCCCGGCCGCGACGAGCATCCGGGTCCCCTCGCGGTCCGCCTCTTCCTCCAGGACCCGGCTGTAGCGGAGGAGCGCGAGCACGCGCGCGCCCTCGGCGCCGTACGCGAGGGCCCCGCTGACGTCGCCTGTCACGGCCGCCACGAGGAGCGCGGTCGAGGCGTGCTGGAGCAGGGTGCGGGTCGGGTGGCGCCCGCGCACGTGCTGGAGCTCGTGCGCGAGGACCCCGGCGAGCTCCTCCGCGCTGTGGGTGTGCTCGATCAGGCCCCGCAGGACGACGACGTAGCCGCCCGGCAGCGCGAAGGCGTTCACCGCCGGCTCGTCCACGACCAGGACCCGCACCCGGTACGGGAAGTCCGGCATGGGGCGGGTCAGCGCCGCGGCGATCTCGCCGATGACCCGGGCGCGCTCCGAGTCCTCGCACCGCTTGGCGGGCGGCGCCAGCTCGGCCACCACGGCCTCGCCCAGCCGCTCCTCCCAGGCCACCGGGACGCGCCCGGCGACCCAGCCGGCGAAGGCCGGGATCCCCCAGAGATAGAGCGCGCCCGTGATCGCGACGACCGCGAGGCCCGCCAGCAGCGTGAGCTCGACCCGGAGGCGGCGCCCCGCCGGGTCGTGGAAGCGGCCCCCCAGCTCCGGCGCCGCCCGGCGCAGGTCGACCAGGAACGCCGGGTCGGCGACGAGGAGGGCTTCGGGAAGCTCGCCGCCCCGCTCGAGGCGCACTTGCTCCCCCGCGTAGAACCCCTGGGTCTGGCGGACCTCCCGGTATGGCCAGAAGAGCGTCCCCCCACCCTCGACCGTCGCCTCGAGGCCGGTACGCATCACCCGGATCGTCGCCCGCTGCCGGGTGGCGCTCCGGCCGTCCAGGTAGTGCCCCTCCCAGGTCGTCGGCACGGCGACGTCCCCCCTCACCCTCGCCCTCTCCCCCAGCGGGGGAGAGGGAAGACTCGACTCAGCCCAGGTCGAACCCCGCGTCGAGGAAGCCCGCCAGCCCCTCGCCCGTCGCCGTGACAACCTGGGCCTCTTGCTGGGTGCCCGCAAGATCCGGCGTCCCCTCGAGGGCGAGGTACTCGAACGCGAAGCGGAGGCGCCGCACGGTGACCCACGGCCAGGCCAGGCCGAGCGTCCCGAGGAGCAAGGCGAGGTTGACGAGGGTCAGGCGCAGGAGGGGCGGCGCGGCGACGGTGGAGCGGAAGCGAGTCCCGGCGAACCTCGTGTGCCCCCAGAAGTAGCGCTGCCGGCGCGACTCGAACCACGCCCAGGCGGCCGCCGTCGCCATGAGGGCGAGGGCGCCGCCGAGTCCCAGCACCAGACCGACGACGGCCGAAGCGGGGAGCCGGACGACGAGGGCGAGCAGGAACGCCACGAGGAGCGCCACCAGGAACGCGGCGCCGGCTCCGAGAGCCCACACGAGGACCCCGAGGCCGTAGATCGCGAAGACGTCCTCCCCGCGTCCGTCGAAGCGGAAGCGCTCGTTCCCGAAGTACGAGTGCGACACCATGAAGGCGTGGCGCCGGACGGCGAAGAACGGGTAGTACACCCCGAGCGTGAGCGCGCTCGCGAGCCAGCCCACGACGTAGAGCCGGATGAAGTCCAGGGCGCGGCCGCGGAACGAGAAGCGGATCTCCCGCCAGGACGACCGGCTGAGGCGGTACCGACGCGCGCCGACCATCGCCACCGGGAAGAAGACCAGGACGATGGCGTAGACCAGGACGATCGCCCCGGCCTGGACCGCCGGGGCCGCCCCGACGAGCTCGGGCCCGTTGGCGAGGATCGCGACCGGGACGCCGAAGACCAGGAGCGCCCGGAGCCACCCGACGAGGAGCTCCCGGCCCGTGCCGTGGAACGCGAACCGGTCTCCCTCGAAGTCGCTCTCGCTCAGGAGGTAGCGCCGCACGCGGACCTTCCCCCAGAAGTAGTAGACCCCCAGCGTCAGCAGCGTCAGGAAGATGTTGACGATGTGAATGCCGAAGAGGGATCCGCCGGACCCGTGGAAGTGCAGACGCCGGCTCTCCGCCGGCCCGTCCGACCCGGCCGGCGCCTCAGCCACCGGGCGCTCCACCGGGCGCCGTCGCGCGACGCCCGGCCTCGTGGAGGAAGAGGGCTGCGGCTCCCCGGACGGCGATCGTCTTGGTCATGGGGACGAGCACGAGCTTCGCCGCGGCGTCGGCGCCGTCGAACGCGTAGCCGCGCGCCCAGCGCCGCACCTCCTCGAGGTGACGGGCCCCAGGCCGGCGATGGGGCCGGGCCGGCTCACGGCGCAGGCAGCGCCCCGAAGTGGCCGACCCGGATGTCGAGGCGCTCGATCGTCGCACGCGCCTCCGGGTGGCAGAGCGCCCCGAGCTCGACCTCGCGCTGCCGGCCGTAGCGGCTGTACGCGAGCGCCTCGTCGTAGTGGCCGGGGTGGCACATCAGCTCGGTGACCCCGACCGGGAGGCCGGCCAGCGCGTCGAGCAGCCGCTCGCTCGTCCAGTACGGCTCCGGGCCGTCCTCGCCCAGGAAGTGGTCGGGCGTCCGGACGCCGTGGCGCCGGAGGCCCTCGCGGAAGCCCTGGTCCTGGCTCCGCAGGGGCAGGCGCCAGGCGACGACGATGCCCAACACGGCGTCCATGACGCGCGGCAGCCGGTGAACGTGGTGGTGGCTGTCGAGGTGGGTCGGGGGCCGGCCGAACCGGCGCGCGAAGGCGTCGAGCTGGGCCTCCGCCTCCCGGCGGACCTCGTCCACCCGGGCGCGCTCGCTCAGGAGGACGGGGTCCCGCCGGAAGCGGCCCTCGGCGTCCACGAGCGACGGCACCGCGTCGGGCGCCGATGCCGGCGCGCCCCACGTCAGGTTGAAGTGGAGCCCGATGCCGAGGCCGGGGAGCCCGGTCGCCTCCGCGTCGAGGTCGGGCTCGGCCGGCAGCGTCACGAGGGCGGTCGTGCTGGTGACGATGCCGCGGCGGTGGGCCTCCAGGACCCCGCGGCTCACCCCGGCAGTCAGCCCGAAGTCGTCGGCGTTGACGACGAGGAAGCGCACGTGCTCAGACCTTCATCCCCCCTCCCCCGCGTCGAAGGAGCGGGGTCCAGGCCGGCGCTCACCGCGCGCGGCGCCCTTCGAGCAGGAGCCGCTACTTCCCCAAGACCTTCCGGAAGTACCCCCGCAGCTCCTCCTTGAGGAGCGACATGGCCCCGGAGTCGGTCACCGCGTCCTCCAGCATCTCGAGGTCGAGCAGGAGCGGGTTCGGCTCCTTGCGGATCCCGTCCAGCTCGATCGTGAACACGCACTGCTCGTCCGACTCGGTGAAGACGGCCCGGGCGGCCTTGAAGGTGCCTTCTTCCCGAGCGATCTGGTCGATCGCGGCATGGAGGACCTTGCGGATCCCCTCCTGGCTGCCGGCGGGCACCGTGCCGAACGCGGTCATCAGCTTGATCTCGGCCATCGCTCAACTCCCGTCCCACACCGTCCCGTTCCCCTCTCCCCGGCGGGGGAGAGGGCGGGGTGAGAGGGCCACCCCCGAGCCCTCTCCCTCCCCGGGGAAGGAAAGGGAGCCCAGCGCCCTCAAAAGCCCATCGCGGTCGCCGGGCGCAGGTGGTCCACCCCCGCGACGAGCCCGTCGTCGCCGACCTGGATCACCTGCGGCCGGGCGAAGTAGAAGGTCGAGTACGTCTCGGTACGGGCCACCACCCGGTGACCCATCCGGCGGAGGCCGCCGAGGACCCGCGCCCCCGCGCGGTCGTCCACCGCCAGCTCCTCCCCCTCCGTGTGGAGCCGCGGCGCCTCGACCGCGGGCTGCGGGGCGAGCCGGAAGTCGAGCAGGTTCGACAGCACCTGCGGGATGGCGCTCACGATCTTGCGCCCGCCCGGGGCGCCGAGGGCGAGGTACGGCGCGCCATCGCGGAGCGCCAGGAACGGCGTCATGTTGACCAGCGCGCGCTTGCCCGGCGCGATCGAGTTGGCGCGCCCGGGCTCGGGGTCGAACCAGATCATCCCGTTCGAGAGCAGGAGCCCGGTCCCCGGCACGACCACCTTGGAGCCGAAGAGGCTCACGGCGGTGTGGGTGAGCGAGACCATGGTCCGCTCGCGGTCCACGACGCAGATCTGGGTCGTGCACTCGCCGGCGCGCGGCGGCGCGCCCCCCGCGGCGCCGCGCCGCCGGGGCCCGCCCCCGCGCCGCTCGAACGCCCAGGGGTCGGCCGGCCGCCGCGCGGCCCGGGGCCCCTGCGGCCGGATCCCCTCGGCCACCCGGCTCGCGTACGCCTTCGACACGAGCCCCTGCCACGGCGCCTCCACGCGCTCGGCGTCGCCCAGGTACCGGAAGCGGTCGGCGAAGGCGGCGCGGATCGCCTCGGCGCGCAGGTGCCAGGTGACCGGGCTCCCGAGGTCGCGCCGCCCGAGGTCGAATCCCTCGAGAATGTTCAGCGCCTCGAGCGCCGTGACGCACCCCGTCCCCCCCGGCATCCCGAGCAGGGTGGCGCCACGGTAGGTCCCGATGAGGGGCTGGGCCACGCGGACGCGGTAGGCGGCCAGGTCGGCCCGCGCGAGGAGGCCCCCGCCGCGGCGCACCTCGGCCTCGATCGCCGCGGCGAGCTCGCCCCGGTAGAAGACGCCCGGCCCCTCTTTCCCGATCAGCTCGAGCGTCCGCGCCAGGGCGGGTTGGCGGAGCCGATCGGCCCCGTCGAAGTGGGCGGGGCGCGGCGGGTAGCGGCCGTGGCGCAGGTAGGTCCGCGCGGCCTCGGGGAACCGGCTGAGCTCGTCCAGGTACGTGGCCGTGACGAGCGTGAGGTACCAGTCCATCGGCACCCCGCGGCGCGCGAGTCGCGCCGCGGGCGCCACGGCGTCGCGGAGCTCCATCGTCCCGAACCGTTCGAGGGCGAGACAGAGGCCGGCCACCGAGCCGGGGACCGCCACCGCGAGGTGACCCTGCACGTTGGCGTCCCCCTCGACCGCGCGCCAGGCGAAGAGGTCGGTCGCCCGCCCGCGCCCGAGCCGGTACATCCGCGCGTGCGCCGCGCCCGGGGCCTCGACGTTGAAGTCGAGCGCGACCGACTCGCCGCGCCGGGGGCGGTGGATCAGCATCGAGCCCCCGCCCGCGAGGCAGGACATGAACGGCTCCACGACCGCCATGGCAAAGGCGGTGGCGACGGTCGCGTCCACCGCGTTGCCGCCGCGCCGGAGGACCTCGGCCCCGACCGCGGCGCCGATGGGGTGGCCGGCCGTGACGACGGCGTGCGGGGCCTCGACGGGAGACTTGCTGACGAGGAGGCGGGAGACCTTCACGGCCGGCGGGCCGCTACCGACGGACGAGATTGATGGCGATATTGGTCCCCATCGCCAGGTCGTAGGCGAGCTGGACGAGGAGCTCCCCGAGGGGTTCCAGATACCGGGCGTTCTCCAGCGGCCCCGCGTCCACCGGATCGAACCCGATCTCCTCGACGAGCCCCGCGACCTTCGCCTTGGCCGCCTCGTCGTCGCCGCAGTAGAAGACGGTCGCCGGCTGCCCGCCGAAGTTCGGATTCCCCGAGTTGATCACGCGCCCGAAGATCGCGTTGAAGGCCTTGACCACGCTGGCGCCCGGCGCCCACTTGGCGATCTCCTCGGCGCCGGAGGTGGAGTGCCCCACGGCGAGCTCCATGTAATCGGAGACCAGCGGGTTCGTGCAGTCGATCACGATCTTGCCGGCGAGGTCCCCGGCGCCCTTGAGGGCCGCCTCGGTCGCCTCCCACGGGGTCGCCAGCAGCACGGCCTCGGCGAACTCGGCGGCTTCGACGATGGTGCCGCCCCGCGCGTTCGCGCCCACCGACTCGGCCAGGGCCTGCGCCTTGGCGGGATTGCGCGATCCGAAGAAGACCTGATGCCCATGGCCGGCCCACAGCTTGCCCAGACCGGCTCCCATCGTGCCGGTGCCGAGGATCCCGATATTCATCGCCGTCTGTCCACCCTCCTGTGGGTCCGGCCGCGAGCGGAGGCGCCCCGACGGGGGCGGCGGCGGGAAACTCCGCGTTCACCTTAGCCCGCGAAGCCAGGACGGTCAAGGACCTTCCCGTCCCCGGGGTAGGGACTGACCGCTTCTGGGTTAGAATAGAGATCGTCAGGCTGCCGAGCCCTCACCCGTTCCCCCCATGCGATTCACGTTCCGACTACTCGGCGCCATCTGGCTCGCGGCGATGGTCGTGGTCGGGGGCTTCGCCCTCGTCGCCATCCAGGTCGAGCGCACGCGTCTGATCGAAGACCTCGAGCGCCGCGCCTCGCTCCTCGGCGAGGGTCTGAAGGAGGCGGTCGAGCCCCTCGTCGAGAAGGGCCCGACGGCCCGCATCGACCGCATCGTGCTCCGCTTCGGGAGCCCGACCCGGGGCGTGGCCGTCTACGACCGGTTCGCCGGCCTCGTCACGGCCACCCCCGAGCTGGCCCTGAAGCTCCCCCCTTCGCTCCCCTTCGTCTCCGCCGCGATGACGACCGCGTCCGTGCAGAAAGGGTTCGAGCCCCTCGCGGGACGGGACACCTACTACTACGCGGTGCCGTTCCTCGAGGGGGAGCGTCCCCAGGGCGCCCTCGTGATCTTCTACGACGCGAGCCACATCGACCGCCGCGTCGAGGAGCTGGTCCGCCAGCAGGCCGTCCGGTTCCTGATCCTCGCCGGAGCCCTCTCGGTCATCACCCTCCTCGTCGTGCGCTGGAGCCTCACGCACCCGATCCGGCGGATGGCCGAGTGGGCACGGCAGCTCGGCACCGGGACCCCGGTCCAGCCGCCCGGGGACGCCCGGACGGCGCTGTTCGCGCCGCTGGCGACGGAGCTCTCCGGGCTGGCCCAGAGCCTGGCCAAGGCCCGCGCCACGGCCCAGGAGGAAGCCCTCCTGCGCGTCCAGGGCGAAGCCGTGTGGACCGAGGAGCGGCTCAAGCAGTTCGTGAACCTCCGGCTCGGCGACCGCCCGCTCTTCGTCGTCTCGAACCGGGAGCCGCTGAGCCACGTCCGGCGCGGCCGGCAGATCCAGGCCCTGGTCCCGGCCAGCGGGCTCGTCACCGCGCTGGAGCCGGTCATGCGGGCCTGCGGGGGCGTGTGGGTCGCCCACGGTTCGGGCGACGCCGATCGGGAGACGGTGGACACCCGCGGCACCCTCCGGGTCCCCCCGGACCACCCCCGGTACACGCTGCGGCGCGTGTGGCTCACGCCGGAAGAGGAGGCGGGTTACTACTACGGCTTCGCGAACGAGGGCCTCTGGCCGCTCTGCCACATCGTGCACGCCCGGCCGGTGTTTCGCCCGGAGGACTGGGCCCAGTACGCGGCCGTCAACCGGAAGTTCGCCGACGCGCTGCTGGAGGAGATGGCGGGCACCGAGGCGCCCGCCGTCCTGATCCAGGACTACCACTTCGCCCTCCTCCCGCGGCTCATCAAGGAGCAGCGGCCGGACGCCCGCATCGCGATCTTCTGGCACATCCCGTGGCCGAACCCCGAGGCCTTCGGCATCTGCCCGGGGCAGCCGGAGATCCTCCACGGAATGCTCGGCGCCGACCTCATCGGGTTCCACACCCAGTTCCACTGCAACAACTTCCTCGAGACCGTGGACCGGGCGATCGAGGCGCGGCTCGACTGGGAGCACTTCGCCGTCGTGCGCGGCCAGCACACGACCTACGTGAAGCCCTTCCCCATCAGCGTCGCGCCCGAGTTCGTGGACGACCCCCCGCGCACGTCCCGCGACGCGCTCCTCGCGGAGCTGGGGATCGCGACGGAGTTCATCGGCGTCGGCGTCGAGCGGCTCGATTACACGAAGGGGCTGCCCGAGCGGCTCCGGGCGATCCGGCGCTTCCTCGAGCGCTACCCCGACTACCGGACGCGGCTCAGCTTCGTCCAGCTCGCCGCGCCGAGCCGGAGCCAGATCTCCCGCTACCGGGCCTTGGAGACGGAGGTGGAGGAGACGGTGGCCGAGGTGAACCGCGCGCTGCAGACCGGGACCTGGCGTCCCGTCCTCTTCCTCAAGGCGCACCACAACCACCGGGAGATCTGGCCCTTCTACCGCTGGGCGGATTTCTGCATGGTCACCTCGCTCCACGACGGGATGAACCTGGTGGCCAAGGAGTTCGTCTCGGTCCGGGAGGACGGGGACGGGGTCCTGATCCTGAGCCGGTTCACCGGAGCCGCGCGCGAGCTGCGCGACGCGCTGCTGGTGAACCCCTACGACGTGGACGAGATGGCCGAGGCGATCCGGACGGCGCTCGAGATGCCCGCAGCGGAGCGTCAGGGCCGCATGAGCCGGATGCGCGAGGTCGTGCGCGAGTACAACATCTACCGGTGGGCGGGCCGCCTGCTCGGCGAGCTCTGCCGGCTGCCCGTGGAGGCCAAGTCACCCTGAGCCGGGGCCCGCGCGCCCTCGAGGAGCGACTCGTGGGGGCGCTCCGCTCGGGTACGCGCGTCCTGCTCGTCCTGGACTTCGACGGGACGCTCACGCCCATCGTGCGCCGCCCGGACGCGGCCCGTCTCCACCCGGCGGTCCGCCAGACCCTCCGGCGGCTGGCCGCCGACCGAAGAGTCCGACTGGCGATCGTCTCCGGTCGGTCCCTCGCAGACCTCCGCCGGCGGGTCGGCCTCCCGGGGATTGTGTACGGCGGCTGCCACGGCCTCGAGCTTCGCGGGCCGGCGCTCCGCTACACCCACCCGGGGGCCCGGTCGGCCCGGGCGCGGCTTCGCGCGGCCGCAGCCCGCCTCGCCGCGGGCCTCGGCGGATACCCGGGCGCGCGCCTCGAGCCCAAGGGGTGCGCGCTCGCCGTCCACTACCGGGGGGTGCCGTCGCGGGCCGTCCGTCGGCTCCGCCGGGTGGTCGGGCGCGTCGCCCGCGAGGCACGCCTCGGGATCCTGCCCGGCAAGCGGGTGTGGGATCTCGTCCCACCCGGCCGGCGCGGGAAGGCGCCGGCCCTGCGGCGCCTCCTGCGGGAGTTCCGCGCGCCCGCGGGCGGCCGCCGCGTCCTCACGCTCTACGCCGGGGACGACGCGACGGACGCCGACGTCTTCCGGGCGCTGGGGCCGCGGATCCTCGGCGTCCAGGTCGGCGGCCGGCGCGGGCTTGCCGCGTACCGACTCCCCGGAGTGCCGGCGCTGCACACCCTGCTCCGACGGCTCGCCGACACCGTCGAGGGCGTCCCGCGCCTCCGCCCGTCTCGGTGAATGAGCAGCGGAAGGTCGTGCCCTCCTATCTCCCCTGCCGGCGCGGCAGGGCCCGGCCCCGGGGGGGTGAAGGGGACTCGCTCACCCGGGTTCCTTTGCTCGCCTCGCGTGCGGCTCGCACGAAGATCACCCGTGTCACGCTCTCGCGCGGTCCGTAGACGAGCATCATCCCTCCGACGTTCAGGGCACCGAGAACGCGCCGGAGGATCTCCTCGATAGGGCGCTCTCGGATGCGGAGGGTGAGCGTCTGTCACATCATCCACGTACGCGTAAGCCAGCAACTGCTTATCCGGTTGACTCCGAAGAGCCCCATGGGTAGTGTTCGAGTGTGCCT
>CAYQDR010000042.1:0-33615 GCA_964416315.1 uncultured bacterium | reverse complement strand
CGCACACTTACGTGTCGAGCGACCGCGGAATTGGCCGGAGTCGCTCGACCAACTGCGGAAGTTGGGTTAGCGTCGCCCCGGTTCCTCCCGAGTCTCTGCCCGGGTTCCCTCGCTCTCCGTCCGGGTTTTTCCCCGAGTCTCGGTACTCTTCGCGGACTGACGACCTGCGCCCTCCCGCGTAGACTGCATGGCGTGAGGAGGCTTAGCTTCTCGGGGACGCCGAACGGAGGCCCGCCGTAGTGATCCTCCGACCTGCGGGGGAGCCGTCCTGCTGACCGGGGACGGCGAGGCGCGCGGCGCGGCCCGGGTTCGCTGCGGGGTCCTCGCCGGGGCCCTCACCCTCGCCCCGGCTGCCACGCTCGCCTGGCTCGGATGGACCCAGCGGTGGGTGGCGGAGGACGCGTTCATCTACCTGCGCGTTGTCCAGCACCTCCTCTGGGGCCACGGGCCGGTCTTCAACGTGGGCGAGCGGGTCGAGGTCTATACGAGCCCGCTCTGGCTGGGCCTGCTCGCGGCGGGGGCGCTCGTGCTCCGGTGGGTGCCTCTGGAGTGGATCGCGGTCGCACTCGGCCTCGTCCTCTCGACCGCCGGCCTCGGCCTCGCGGGATCGGGGGCGCGCCTCGTCGCCCGCGCCGAGGGGCGAGGCGGGGTGGCGGTCCCGCTCGGTGCTCTTGTCGTCGTGGCGCTCCCGCCGTACTGGGACTTCGCCACGTCGGGGCTGGAGACAGGGCTTACGTTCGCGTGGCTGGGAGCCTCCTTCTACAGCCTCGCCCGCCTCCACGCGGCGCCTCACCAGGACCTGCCGGGGGGACGTGCCCCGCTGTGGCGTGCGGCCGTTATCGGCCTCGGGCCCCTGGTCCGCCCCGACGCCGGGCTGTTCAGCGTGGGCTTCCTCGCGCTCCTGCTGGCCCTCGCGCGCCCGGTGGGGGTGCGTGGCCACGCGCGGCTCCTCGCGGCGGCGGCGGCGGTCCCCGTCGCGTACCAGCTGTTCCGCATGGGGTACTTCGCGGCGCTGGTGCCGAACCCGGGGCTCGCGAAGTCGGCCTTCGCCGCTCACTGGGAGCAGGGGTCGCGGTACGCGCGGGACTTCGCGGCGCCCTACTGGCTCTGGGTGCCGCTCCTCGTCCTCTTCGCCTGGTGGGTCCTCGAGGTCGTGCGCTGCGCGCGGCGGGGGCGGTGGCGCGCGTGCGCCCTGCTGGCGGTCCCGGCGGTGCTCGGCGTGCTTCACGGGGCGTACATCGTCCGCGTGGGCGGGGACTTCATGCACGCCCGCCTCTTGCTGCCGAGCCTCTTCGCGGCGCTCATGCCCGTCGCCGTCGTGGCGGGCAGGCGGTGGTGGGATGCGGTGGTGCCGGTGGGGCTCGTCGCGCCGTGGGCGCTCGTGTGCGCGCTCTGGCTGGCCCCCCCCTACAAGGGGGGGCTGGGTCCCCACGGGATCGGTGACGAGCGCGGCTACTACGCCTCGCGCACGGGAAGCCCGCACCCCGTGCGCTTCGCGGAGTACAACCTCCACCGGTTCGCCGTGGAGGGGCGTCGGCTCCAGGAGCTGGCGTGGCAACGGCGCGTGGTGCTGCTCGGCCGAGACCCGCGCGCGCTGACGGATCCCCGCTGGCAGGCGAGCCTGGCACGCACGGTACGGGCCAACGTCGTCGTCGGGCGGATCAGCATCGGGGTCCGGGGCTACGGGGCGGGACCGCAGGTGCACGTGGTAGACCGGCTGGGACTGGCGGACCCCGTTGCGGCGCGCTTTCGGCTGGACGAACGCGGGCGCCCCGGCCACGAGAAGTACCTGTCGGACGTTTGGATCGTCGCGCGGTTCGCCGAGCCGGGCGCGCCGGTGTCGCCCGAGCTGGCGCCGGCCGCCGACGTCGCCGCCGCCCAGACGGCGCTCGGCTGCCCACCCCTCCGGGAGCTCATGCGGGCGGTCAGGGCCCGGCTGACGGCGGGGCGGTTCCTCCGCAATGTGGCGATCGCCTGGCGGCTGCATCGTCTCTCGATCCCGCCAGACCCGGCGCGGGCGGCGGCCGAGCTGTGCGCGACCCAGGGATGACGTGCGGCCTGTGACTTGGAAGGCGGGCGTCGTGGCCGTCGCGATCCTGGGGGTGCATGCCACCGGTCCGCGCGCCACGGCACAGGCTCAGGCCGCGCGGCTCACGCTCGAGGAGGTGCGGACGGTCCTCCGGACGACGCGCGATCTCGCGGGGAAGGACCTCAGCGGCCTCAGGCTCGCGAAGGTGAACCTGCGGGGCGCGGACCTCACGGGGGCGAACCTGACGGGGACCGATCTGCGCGAGGCCAGGCTCGAGGGCGCCAGGCTGCGGCGGGCCGCGCTGCGTCGGGCCAACCTGGCCGAGGCCAACCTGCATCAGGCTGATCTCGGTGGGGCCGACCTGAGGGAGGCCGACCTGCGCCGGGCCAATCTGAGTGAGGCGGACGCGAGCGGGGCCGATCTCACCGCGGCGCGACTCGGCGGGGCGTACCTGGCGGCCGCGAACCTGCGCCGTGCGCGCCTCACCCGCGCCGACCTTGCCGGCGCGTACCCGCCGGGAGCGATCCTGACGGCGGCGGACCTCACGGAGGCGACCCTGACGGGCGCGAACCTCGCGGGGGTGTACGCCGAGCGGACTATCCTCGATGGGGCCCGGCTCGATGGGGCCGACCTGACCGGGGGCTACCTCGCCGGGGCCAGTCTCGTCCGCGCCTCGCTGGCCGGGGCGCGCCTCCGCGTCGCCAACCTGGATCGGACCAACCTCCTCGCGGCGGACCTGAGGGGCGCCGACCTCGGCGCCGCCTACCTGGGCGGGGCGAACCTGAGCCGCGCCAACCTCGCCGGGGCCGACCTCGCGCAGGCCGACCTGGCGGACGCCGACCTGGACGAGGCCGATCTGACCCGCGCTCGGTCGGAGGGCGTCCGAGGCCTCGACCGCGCGCGAAACCGCGCGACGGCGAAGGGCCTGCGATAACCGCCGATCGGCGCGGCGCGGCGCCCCGATTGGCAATTCCGGCTTGTAGTTGGACGCAAGGATGTGTCACAATACGATGGCGTTTTGGCGTCGGAGGTGCCGATGAAGATCCTCCTCCTGAACCCTCCCTACGACACCGGGGTCGTCCGGGAGGGGCGGTGTCAGCACGAGGCGGCGATCTGGGACACCGTCTACCCGCCGCTCACCCTCGCCACCTGCGCGGCGATCCTCCGCCAGGGCCACGAGGTCCGGCTGATGGACGCCGTGGCGGCCCGGACGCCGCTCCGGGAGGTCGAGACGGCCGCAGCGGCGTTCGCCCCTGACCTCGTCGTCGCCAGCGTCTCGACGCCGACGGTGGACGCCGACCTGGCGGTGCTCCGGCGCCTCCGGGAGGTGACGGGGGCCCGGGTCGGGGCCTACGGCGTCCACGCGACGTACTTTGCGAAGGACTTCGTCAGCAGCGGGGCCCTCGACTTCGTGATCCACCACGAGCCGGAGGGGGCCGCGAAGGAGCTGCTGCGGAAGCCCCTGGAGGCGGTCGGGGGGGTGACCTACCGGGTGGACGGGCGGCTGGAGACGAACCCGCCCGCCAAGGAGTACGACCCCGAGGACCTCCCGTTCCCGGCGTGGGACCTCCTCGACATGCGCCACTACCGGCTCCCCGTCAAGGGCACCCCGTACGTCCTGATGACCACCGGGCAGGGGTGCCCGTTCCCCTGCACGTTCTGCGTCGCCCCGTACTACTCCGGCGTGAAGTTCCGCCCGCGGCCCGTCGAGGACGTCCTGGGGGAGATGAAGCACGTGCGGAGCTTCGTCCGGGACGTCTTCTTCCACACCGACACCTTCACGCTGAACAAGAAGTACGTGCTCTCGCTCTGCCAGCGCATGATCGAGGAGGACCTGGGGCTGGCCTGGATGTCCAACAGCCGCGTGGACACCCTCGACGGGGAGATGGTCGAGGCGATGCGCCGGGCCGGCTGCTGGCTGCTCGCCTTCGGGGTCGAGAGCGGCTCCCAGAAGATCCTCGACCTCTCCAAGAAGAAGATCCAGCTCGAGCAGTCGCGGCGGGCGGTGAAGCTCGCCAACGACGCGGGGCTCATGGTGGCCGGCCACTTCATCCTCGGCCTCCCCGGGGAGACGGAGGAGACGATCCGGGAGACGATCGAGTTCGCGCGAGAGCTCCCGCTGAGCTTCGCCGAGTTCTACATCGCCACCCCGTTCCCCGGCACCGAGCTGTACGAGGTCTTCCGGGATTCCGCCGGGGCCTTCCACGCGGACTGGAAGCGCTTCGAGTACTCGCACAACGTCCTGGCCCCCGGGCTGGACCTGGAGGGCCACCGGCGGAAGGCGTACCTGGGCTTCTACCTCCGCCCCGCGCAGATGCTCTTCCTCCTCCGGAAGTTCGGCGTCGCCTACTTCCCACAGCTCGCTGCCTCGGGGTTCAGGTTCCTGACCGCGGTGGTCCGGTAGGGCAGTTCCCCGCGGTCTCGATGTCCCGCGGGTCGTCCCTCTCGGCGCTGGTCGTGCGGGCGGGCCCCTGGGTTCTCCTGGCCGGGCTGTTTCTCCTCCGCGTCGCGCACCCCCGGGCGGACCCGCCGTACTTCCTCGACTGGAGCGGCGGGCTCTACTTCGACGAGGGCGCGTACGCCCACAACGCCCGGAACCGGCTCCTCTTCGGCGAGTGGCGGCTGGACCAGTGGAACAACATGTACTACAGCCCCCTCCACAACCTGCTCGTCTACCTCCTCTTCGCCGCCTTCGGCATCGGCTTCGTGCAGGAGCGGCTCGTTCCCATCGGCCTCGGGGGGCTCTCGCTCTGCCTCTTCTACGCGCTCCTCCGGGACGCCTTCGGGCACCCGACCGCGCTGGTCGGCACGGTGCTCCTCGGCACCAACTACCTCTTCCTCATGTTCGGGCGCCTGGGCCTCCTGGAAATCCCCCTGACGTTCGCCGCGACCCTGACGCTCTACGCCTTCGGGAAGGCCGCGGCGGGCGGGCGGCTCCGGTGGTTCTTCCTGGCCGGCGCCGCGAGCTTCCTCGTCTACGTCTTCAAGAGCCTCGGCGTCTACTTCGTCGGCGCCGCGCTCGTGGCCGCGGTCTCCGAGGGCCTCCGGGGGCCCGTGGACCGACGCCGCGCGCGCCTCGGCGCCTTCCTCGGCGGCCTGGGGGCGAGCGTCCTCGTGTGGCTCCTCGCCTTCTACCTGCCGAACCGCGAGGCGATCGCGTCGATCGGCGCGCTCTGGCTCGCCCAGTCGATGCCGGCGAGCGCCGACCAGCTCGTGACCAATGTCCTCACCCAGCCCGGGTTCGTGGCGCTGGCCCGGACGCCGCTGACCGTCCTCGTGGGCACGGCGGGCCTCCTCGTGGGGCTCTACCTCCTCCTCCGCGCCCGCGCGCGCCTCCACGGCGTCGAGGTGCTTGCGGGCGCCTGGCTGCTCGGGGGCTGGGCCTTCCTCGCGCTCCTCTCCTACCGGCCGGTCCGCTACTACGTCCCGCTCCTGCCGCCCCTCTGCCTCCTCGCGGCCCGCCTCACCGTCCAGGCGTTCCGCTCCCCGACCCTCGAGGCGGGGGTGCGGCGGGACCCCGCGCTCTACCTCCTGGTCTTCCTGGGCAGCCTCGGCGTGGGCTTCTCCGGCGTGGTCCCCTACCTCCGCTGGGAGGTCACGCCGGCGGCTCGGTTCGCCCTGGCGCTCGCGCTCGCGGCCGCCCTCACCGGTCTCGCCGCGCTGTGCTTCCGTCCCTGGAGCGCCCGCGACGTCCGGCTGCGGGCGGGGGTGGGGTGGGTGCTGGCGGCGCTCCTCGCCGTCGCGGTGGGCCAGGACCTCTACCAGTACTGGCGGTGGTACCGGAGCCCGGTCGAGGGGATGGTGCGGATCTCCCGGGAGCTCGGCCGCCTGCCCGGTCCGGCGGTGATCGCGGGACTCTCCACCCCCGCGCTGGTCCTGGAGAACCGGCACCGCGCGATCTACGCGGGCCGCGAAGGGTGGTTCGACGCGACGCCCGACCTGTTCCGGCGCCACCCCGACATCAGCCACCTGCTCCTGGCGACGTACAACGACGAGCTCCTCTGGTACTACCGGACGTTCCCCGAGGTCATGGCCCGCGCGCGCCTCCTCAAGACCTACCACGTGTGGAAGACGCATCTCTTCCTCTACTCCCTGCGCCCGGGGGAGAGCCCGCGGCTCTTCCTCGCTCCCCGCGACACGGCGGGCTACGACGCGATGGTCCAGGGGGCCGATGTCCCCTTCGCCGTGGAGCCGGGCCAGGTCTTCCGGGCGACGATCGCGATGCGCAACGCGGGGAGCCGGGCGTGGCGCGCGGTGGACGGGGTCGCCCTGGGGGCGGTCGACAGCAGCGACGCGTTCGCCGCCCCGCGGCACCCGCTGCCGTCCGGGGAGACCGGGCCCCGGGAGCTCGTCAGGTTCGCCCTGCCCATGCGAGCGCCGGCGCGGCCGGGGCTGTACCTCACCGACTGGCAGATGGTCAGGGAGGGCGCCTTCTGGTTCGGCGAGCCGTACCTCGCCGTCATCTGGGTGAGGGGGCCCGCGTGAGGCCCGGCGCGCGACGGCTCTGGGGGTTCTATCTGCCCCTGGCCCTCGCCGGGCTCCTGGCCACCTGGTTCGTCGCCGGCCAGCGCGCCCCGGTGCCGTCCCGCACGCGGCTCATGGTGCTGGTGGTCACCACGTCGCAGGAGCTCCCGCGCCGCGGGGCGGTCTGGAAGGAGGGGACGGGGCACGACGCCCAGGGCTACGTCGAGCTGCTCACCGCGGCCAACATCCCCTTCGAGACGATGTGGATGGAGCGGTTCGAGATCCCGCTCCCCTACCTGGTCGAGGGCGACCTCCGGAAGTACTCGACGATCATCCTCGCCACCTCGAACCTGAGCGACCGGTCGGTGGAGACGCTGCTGCTCGCCTCCAAGCGCTCCGGCATCTCGCTCCTCGCCGCCGGAGGCGCCGTCGACGCTCGGCTCCGGCTCGCGTTCGGAATCGCCGAGCTCGGGTCCGGGGCCGGACCGGGCGTGCGCGCCCTGCCGTGGACCGAGGTGCGGAGCGGCGGCGACGGCGTCCCGCGCCAGCTCGTCCATCGCTTCGGGCGTGCCGTGAACTACTACTTCGCCGCCGGGGGCCGGGGCTTCCTCGACGGCTTCGGTCCGGCGCCACCCGCGGTGCGGGAGGCGATTGCGCGCAACGCGGGCTACGGGATGGTCTGGGCCTCGGTCGCCGGCGTGGCCGTCCTCCGCATGGACGACGCGCTGTTCAACGGCAGCTCCTTCCAGGAGGATCCCCGGTGGCCCGGGGGGCTCTACCCGCGGCTCGACGAGGCAGCTTGGGCCCGGATCCACGCGGTCCTCGCCCGCCACGGCGCGAAGATGAGCGTGGGCGTCGTGACGGGGTACGTCGACGACGGCGACGCGGCGCGTGGGACCCTCCACCGCCGCGGCCGGGTCGTGAGCGCCCGGCGTTGCGGCGAGGTGTACGAGTCGCGGGAGATGCTCTACGTGGACCGCGGCGGCCCGCGGCCCGGCCGCCGGTACGACTACGAGAGCGAGTATCGGGGCCTCCTCCTCGGCGTCCGGGGCGGGAGCCTGGATCCGGAGATCCACGGCTGGAGCCACGTGAGCCTCGACCGCGAGGGCTGGTGCCGCGCCGCGGACCGGTACACGAACTTCGACTGGCTGATGGAGCTGGCGCCGCGGCAGGGGCGGCCGGCGACCGCGGAGGACCAGCGGCGGATCCTCGGAGAGGGAACCCGACGGATCGTCGCCTGGTTCGGCGTCCCCCCGTCCTCGCTGATCCCGCCCTCCCACGGCTCGGACGAGGGCACGGAGGTCGTGGCCCGCGACTTCGGCCTCCGCCTCGTGGACGGCCCGTTCCTGTCCCTCCTCCGGCCCGACCGCGTCATCCAGAACGGCAAGATCAAGGCGTTCTGGGCGCACTGGCAGGGGGACGGGGTGACCGACACGCCGCTCCGGGCGGGCTTCCCCGTTGTGGTTGGGCTACACGACCGGGAGCTCGTCCGCCGGGGCGCCGAGTGGTTCGAGGGGTTCCTCGGCCGGTGGCGCGCCCTCGGGGTGCGGCGGTTCGTCACGCTCCGTGAGCTGGCGGCCCATCTCGGCGCCGGGCTCGCGGCGACGCTGGAAAGCGATCGCCTGACCGTGATCGTGGAGCCCGCGCGGCTGAGCCTCCCCGGGGTGGCGGGGGCGCCCGCCGGGCTCGACATCCCGCTGAGCCTCCGCGTACGGATCCCAGCCGGACGAACCGTCGGGGAGGTCCTGGTGAACGACGCTCCCTGGTCGGACTACCGGGTTGAGGCGCCGGACGTCGAGCTGACCCTTCCGCCGCCGGGTGGGCGCGAGCGCCAGACGGTCCGCCTCGCGCTCCGGGGCTGAGGCGCGGTGGGCTCGCCCGCGGGCTCGGCGCCGCGACCCGGGAAGCTGTCCGTCATCATCCCCGTGTTCAACGAACGCGAGACCATCCAGCCCCTGCTCGAGCGGGTCACCGCGGTGGACCTCTCGCGGCTCGGGCTCGAGCGGGAGCTGATCGTCGTGGACGACGGCTCGCGGGACGGGACCCGGGAGCTCCTCCGCGGGTTGCGAGGGATCCTGTTCGTCCTCCACGAGGCGCCGGAGAACCGGGGGAAGGGGGCGGCCATCCGGGCCGGCCTGGAGCTGGCCACCGGAGATCTCGTGATCATCCAGGACGCGGACCTCGAGCTCGACCCCTCGGAGTACCCGAAGCTGGTCGCGCCGATCCTCGAGGGGCGCACCTGCGTCGTCTACGGGACACGGTTCAGCGGCCGCGTCCGGGGCGTGCCGCGCCTCGCGCTCTGGGCGAACCGGTTCCTGACGCTGCTGACGAACGTCCTGTACGGGTCGCGGCTGACGGACATGGAGACCTGCTACAAGGTCTTCCGGCGCGACGTCATCCGGGGGATCCGCCTCCGCTGCCGCCGCTTCGAGTTCGAGCCGGAGGTGACGGCCAAGCTCCTCCGGCTCGGCCACACGATCCTCGAGATCCCGATCTCGTTCGTGCCCCGCTCCCGGGCCGAAGGGAAGAAAATCCGGTGGCGGGACGGGCTCGAGGCGATCGTCTGTCTCCTGCGCTACCGCCTCGCGCGCCGGGCGTCGTTCGTGCGGAGCCCCTGACGTGGGCTTCCATCTGACCGCGTTCCTGGGCGGGGCCGCGATCATGGCCCTCGAGATCCTCGGCTTCCGCCTCCTGCCGCCGTACTTCGGCTACTCGATGGCCGTCTGGGGGTGCCTCCTCGGGGTCGTCATGGTCGCGCTCGCGGGCGGTTACTACCTGGGCGGGCGCCTGGCGGACCGCCGCCCTCACCCGGCCGCGCTCTACCCGTTGATCCTCGTCGCGGCCGGCTACACGCTCCTCCTCCTCGTCGCCGCTCCCGCCATCCTCCGCGCCGCGGCGCGGCTCGCCCTCGTGCCGGGCGCGCTCCTGGCGACCACGCTCCTCTTCGCCGTCCCCATGACGGCGCTGAGCACGATCTCCCCGTTCCTGACTCGCCTCCTGGCCGCCCGAGGCGCCGTGGGGAGCGCCGCCGGCGGCGTCTACGCCGTCTCCACCGCCGGCAGCATCGTCGGGACGCTCCTCACCTCGTTCTATCTGATCCCCGTCGCCGGGACGCGCGTGACCCTGGGCGCCATCGTCGGCGCCCTCGCCGGCCTCGGGGCGCTCGGGCTCGTCGCCTCCCGTCGGTGGGCGGCGGGTGCGGTGCCGGCGGGCTCGGGGGCGGTCCCGGCGCCCCGCCCCGGTCCCGCGCCCGCGCCGCCCTCGCCCGGAGCCGTCGCGCCGACGGCAGCCTCGCGCCCGGCGATGCCCGACTTGCGGCGCGCGCCCCTCTGGATCGCGGGGCTGGCGCTGGCGGCGGGCGTCGTGGCGGCGGGCTTCTCGCCCCCCGCGCGTTTCGCGCTGATGGGGCGGGACCTGGCGCGCTGGGTCGAGCGGTTCGGCCAGGGCCAGGAGGAGGCCGTCGTCCGGGTCGAGGCGGGAGCGGGGCGCGTGCCCTTCATCCTCCCCGGCCCCGCCGATCCCTGGGCCGGGAGCGTGCCGCACCGGATCCGGGTCGAGTTCACCGGCCTGCGGGAGGACGCGCTCCTCCTCCTCGAGGTGCCCGAGGCCCACGCGGAGCGGTCGCCGCGGCTCACGGTCGCAGTGAACGGCCGCGACGTGGCGCGGATCCGGGTCCGGCGGGGGACCGGCGTCCATCCGCTCGAGCGGGGCGGGGGGCCGCCCCGCGAGTACGTCGTGCGGATCCCGGCCTCGGCCTTCGAGGCCGCCGGCCCCCAGACCCTGACCCTCGCCAATCGCGAGGGGGCCTGGCTGATGCTCTCGGGCGTGAGCCTCCTGGCCGCGTCGTCCACGTTCTCGGCCGCCCACTACCTCGACCTGAGCCCGCCGCCGCGATCGGCCCTCCCCCTCTTCGCGATCGGCCTCGTGGCGCTCTGGGCGACGGATCCGCGGCGCGCCCGGGAGAAGCTCGCTCCGCTCGCCGTCGTCGGTGCCGGCCTCGGCCTCCTCGGCTTCCTCGCCCTCGGCGCCCAGCCCCCGGTCGCCCACTGGCACGTCCTCCTCGTCACGCACCGGGGCCTCTGGCTCCTGCTCGTCCTGAGCTTCGTGGTGCCGCTGCTCCCCGGGCTCGGCCGCCTGTGCGAGACCCGGGCGCTGACGGTCGTGGCGTTCGTCACCGGGGCGGTGGGCATGATGCTGGAGATGGCCGGCTTCCGGCTCCTGTCGCCGTTCTTCGGCTACTCGAGCTACGTCTGGGGCGCGCTCCTCGCCGTGGTCATGGCGGCGCTCGCCCTCGGCTATTTCCTGGGGGGCTGGCTGGCCGACCGCCGGCCGCAGCCGCCGGTCCTCTCGCGGATCCTGCTCCTGACGGCGCTTCTCGCCCTCGCGATCCCCTACGTCTACGCCCCCGTGATCCGCCTGACCGCGGGCCTCCCGCTCGTCTGGGGGGCGCTCCTCGCCGCGTTCGTCTTCCTGTTCCTGCCCATGGCCGGGCTCGGGATGGCCGCGCCGTTCGTCATCCGCCTCCTCGCCGCCTCGGATGCGGTCGGCCTGACCACCGGGCGCATCTACGCCATCTCCACCGTGGGGAGCCTCGTCGGCACCTTCGCGAGTGCCTTCGTCCTCATCACGACGCTCGGGCCCCAGGAAACCTGGGTAGCGGGGAGCCTGGTCCTCCTCCTCGTGCTCCTGGCCCAGGGGATCGCACGGGGCCCCATGACGGGGGCGCACTGGCTCGGCGTGCTCCTCGTCTTCACCCAGCCCCTGGTCCCCGAGTTCTCCGTGGCCTCGCTGAAGGGCGGGATGCGGATTTACGAGAGCGAGTCCGAGTACAGCCACCTGGAGGTCATCGAGGTGGGGAAGACGGTCCAGCTCGTCCCGCAGCTCCGCTTCGTCCACACGATCTACGACGAGGAGCGGGCGTTCGAGCCCATCATCAGCTATGGCCTCCTCCCTTCCTTCCTGGTCCCCGAGCCCGAGGGCCTCCTCCACCTGGGGATGGGCGGCGGGACTCTGGCGCGCGTCTACCTCCGGGCGCACCCCGGGATCCGGGTGGACGGCGTGGACATCGACCCCGAGGTGATCCGGCTGGGCCGACGCTTCCTGGGCCTCGCCGACGACCCGCGGCTGCGGATCGTCATCGAGGACGCCCGCGCGTACGTGCGCACCACGTCACGCGTGTATGACGTCGTCGTGTGGGATCTCTTCCAGGGCGGGGTGTTCGTTCCGCACTACGCGCTGACGCGCGAGTTCTTCGAGGAAACGCGGGACCGGGTCACGGAGCGCGG
The DNA here is from genome assembly GCA_964416315.1 of uncultured bacterium. Taxonomy (GTDB): domain Bacteria; phylum Methylomirabilota; class Methylomirabilia; order Rokubacteriales; family DASRDR01; genus CAYQDR01. Next base: position 21,837 of record CAYQDR010000042.1, on the reverse strand, counting down.
GGTCTTCGCCCTGTTCATCGCGCGGCCCTCGGCCTTCGAGTCGCCGGATCACTACCAGCGCTACGAGCGGCTCTTCAAGTCGGTCGGGAACACCCTGGCCGCGGTCTTCCCCACGGTCGTGGCGTACCCGGTGACGAAGATCGGCTACTACTTCGTCGCCACGCGCCAGCCGACCGCGCTGGAGACGGTCCGCGCGCGCCTCGAGGCCGTCGAGATCCCGGAGCTCCGGGAGCCCCTCCGCGCCGCGCTCCGCGGGCTCGTCGAGTATCGGCCGGACCCCGCCTTCCCCATCCTCACCGACGACCTCGCCCCGGTCGATCAGCTCATCTACGACGCCTTCTTCCGGGGCTGATTCCCTCGGGGTCCTTCTCACTCCCCGACCGTGCGGTACCTGTGGCCGCTCGACGCCGGGGAGCGCGCCCGTCGCGCCGTGGTCGTCGCGACGCGACAGGCCATCGTCGTGCCGAGCGCGGTCGACGCGGATGCGGCGGCGCGGGTGCCGGTCAGGCTCGAGGTTTTGGCTGCCAACGCCCGGGGAGGGCGGGGTCCGGAGCCTCTGCGTCCGGGGCGAGCCCCCCGGCTGACATCTTCGCTTGCAGGGTCCGGCCTGGCACGGTGTAATGAAACCCGAGGCACCATGGTGAAGCGGCCCCGTGTCTGGTGGGTCCTGGGCGGGCTCGGCGTGGTCGTGGCCGCAGGGGCCCTCCTGGCTCTCGTGCGGCCCGACCTCGTGGGCCGCCGGGTGCCCTCGCCGCGGTTGGACTCCGACCGCGCGGCCGTGTCCCCCCAGCGGGCCGTGCAGGCCACCTTCGGAAGCCAGGTGGAGTTCCTCGGCTACGACGTCCAGGGAGTGCCGGTCCCGGTCGGCCAGTCGTTCCGGGTCCGCTACCACTGGCGGGCGCTCCGGCCCATGCGGGCGGACTACGTCTTCTTCGTCCACTTCGAGGGGCCGGGCGGGGTCCGCTTCCAGCAGGACCACGACCCGCGGGGCGGCCGGCACCCGACCTCGCGCTGGAAGGCGGGCGAGCACGTCCTCGAGGAGTACGACGTCCGGGTCCCGCCCGAGCTGCCGCCAGGGAACTATCGGATCGCGCTCGGCGTCTGGGACCCGCGAGGCTCCGGGGAGCGGCTCCGGGTCGAAGCCGACCCGGTCGTGCGGGACGGTCGGAAGGTCATCGTCGGGACCCTCCCGATCGTCCCCGTGGCGGCCGAGCGGCTCCCCGACGGGCTGTCCGGGCGGATCGCGTTCCAGTCGAACCGCGACGGCGCGCTCAAGATCTACGTCCTGGACCGGGCGGGGATCCGGCGGGTGACGGACGGCCCCGGGAACGACATGAAGCCGGCCTGGTCGCCCGACGGCCGCCGGCTGACGTTCTTCTCCGACCGCGACGGGAACGAGGAGATCTACGTGGTGGACGCGGACGGCCGGAACCTCCGGCGGCTCACGTTCAGCCCGGAGCACGATCGGGAGCCGGCCTGGTCGCCCGACGGCCGCCGCATCGTCTTTACCTCTCATCGCGACGGGACCGTGAACCTCTGGATGATGCGGAGCGACGGGAGCGAGCAGCGCCGGTTCACGAACTACCGGATCGGGCAGGCGGCGATCCCCGCCTGGTCGCCCGACGGGCGCTGGATCGCGTTCACCTCGAACATGCGGCTGGGGTGGCGGGTGTCCCTCATCGACGTCGAGGGTCGGGGGGAGCGCGTCCTCGCCAGCGAGAACGGGGATTGCCGGCCCGCCTGGTCCCCCGACGGCCGGTCCGTGGCCTTCGTCTCCGTCCGGAGCGACGGCAAGGGCGACATCTGGGCCGTGAGCCCGGACGGCAAGGGGCTCCGCCGGCTGACGAGCGACGGCACGCTCTACGACTACCACCCGGCCTGGTCCCCCGACGGCCGCCGCATCGTCTTCGCTGCCGGGCCGGACAAGCAGAGCTACAAGCTCTTCGTCATGGACGCCGACGGCTCGAACCGCCGCCAGCTCACCTTCGGGACCGCCTTCGACACCTACCCGAGCTGGACCCGCTGAGTCCTGCGGGAGGCGTCCGGCGTCCGGCACGGCCGATCTCGGGGATCTCCCTGGAGGGGAAGCCGCAGAAGTACGGCGTTGTCTTCGTGTCTGACGCCGGGGGCTTCGGCGGGGACAACTGGATCTACGTCAAGGGGATCGACACCTTCCCGGGTCGCCCCGTCGGGGGCTGCTGGGCCTCGCTGATGAGCTCGCGGATCTGCTTCATGGCGTACACGGAGTCCGGGCCCTCGGGATCCCCGAAGCGCCGCTCGTGGTAGCCGCCGTGGGTCTCGACCAATCCCAGCGCCTCCTGGACGCTGACCCAGCGGTCCTGGAGCAGGGAGTACAGGGCTGACTTGCGGAGGAGGCGGTGGTGGAGGGTCTGCGAGGGGACCAGGGGGCGCGGGCTCGGCCGTCCCGCGTGGACGCCATTCTCGAAGTCGTTGATGTACCACTGGAGGAGCGCGAAGTCGGGCTGCAGCGGGAACACCACACTTCTGAGCAGCCGAACCTCGTGCTCCGTGTCGGCGCCAACCCGGCCGAAGTTCAGGACCTCGTACCGAACCCCGCGTGGGCGGCTCGCGTTCAGCATGTGCTCCAGCCGGGTCGTGAACCGGTCGGTCACGGGGACGCCGACGGCGACCGTGAACGAGTCGCCGAGCACGGCGATGCGGTAGACGTCTGGCGGCTTTCGGCGCGAGAACTCGCGCTCCGAGAAGCCGAGTGAGTTCGGCCCAGGTCCCCTGACCTTCCGGTGGAAGTACGTGCGGGCGTCCCCCGCCGAGGCGACGTCGCGGAAGAGGTAGCGCAGCGCGAGCTCTGCGGCGGACAGTGCCACCGTGAGGCCGGCGAGGGCGAGGGCGCCGTTGACGAGGGCGCCGCGGAGCCGGACGAGCACCGGGCGGGCCGGGGTGGCAACGCGCCGGGACCGGGCGCGGAGCTCGAGGACGAGGAGGGCTCCGGGCAGAGCGAGCCAGAGCCAGCGGGGCACCCGCGCCGCGAGGAGCGACTCGCCGGGCAGCACGAAACTCACTCCCAGGAGGACGAAGACCTTGTCTCGGGCGAAACCCGCCACGACGGCGGCGGCCAGGGCGAAGCCCGCCGTGGCGCCGATCCACAGGCGCGCTGAGGGCCAGGAGAGCGTCATGGCGCCGGGAACGCAGGCGGCCGCTCGGATCGGTCCCCGCTCAGAACAGCGTGTAGATGAAGGGGGCGATCGCCGAGCTCTGGGCGAAGATGATCAGGCCCGCCAGCATGAGGAGCACGAGGATCATCGGCGTCAGCCACCACCACTTACGCTGCCAGAAGAAGGCGACGAGTTCCCCCGCGATCCCCGCTCGGCTCGCCATCCGCTCCAGGAGCCGCACGCTCAGCGGGCCCCCGCCCGGGCGTCCTCGGCCTTCTCGACGACGCATTCCCCGAGGACGAGGACATCCATCCCGCTCTGGGAGAAGGTGCGGAAGGCCTCGGCGGGCGTGTTGACGATCGGCTCGCCTCGGAGGTTGAAGGAGGTGTTCAGGACCACCGGCACGCCGGTGGCCTTTCCGAAGCGCTCGATGAGGCGGGCGTAGCGCGGCGACTCCTCCGCCCGGACGGTCTGGAGCCGCGCCGTCCCGTCCACGTGCGTGACGGCCGGGATCACGCCCTGCTTCTCCGGGCGCACGTCCACCACGTAGAGCATGAAGCGCGCCGGGTAGTGGCGCGCGGCGTCCGGCAGCGCGAAGTACTCCTCGGCCCGCTCGAGGAGCACGGAGGGGGCGAAGGGCCGGAAGGGCTCCCGGAACTTGATCTTGACGTTGACCAGGTCCTTCATGTCGGGCCGCCGCGGGTCGGCGAGGATACTCCGGTGCCCGAGGGCGCGGGGCCCCCACTCGAACCGTCCCTGGAACCAGCCGACGACCTTGCCCTGCCCGAGCCGCTCGACCACGTGCTCGAGCAGGCGCTCCTCGTCGTCGAACCGCCGGTGGGGGACGCCGGCCTCCCGGAGGAAGGTCTCGACCGCGGCGGCGTCGTGCGCCTCTCCCCAGTACGCGTGCTCCATGACGAACGCCCGGGGTTGTCCCAGGACCATGTGGTGGGCGTAGAGCGCCGCGCCCAGCGCGCCCCCCGAGTCGCCCGCCGCCGGCTGGACGTAGATCTCCTCGAAGGGGGTCTCGCGCAGGATCCGGCCGTTGGCCACGCTGTTGAGCGCGACGCCGCCCGCCATGCAGAGGCGCGGGAGCCCGGTGTCCCGGTGCGCGGCGCGCGCCATCCTGAGGAGCACGTCCTCCAGCACTGCCTGGATGCTCGCCGCGACGTCCGCGTAGTGCTGGTTCTCCCGGGCCGCTGCGTCGTAGTCGGACGGGCGCTCGCCGAGGTAGGCGAAGAAGCCGCTCGCCGGCGTGAAGAAGGGTGCCCGCGGGTCCCGCGGGGGCCCGAACAGCTCGACGAACTTCGGGCTGAACGTCCGGTCGGGCGAGTAGTGGAAGGCGAAGTAGTCCATGTCGAGCTCGAAGCTCCCGTCCTCGCCGACGCGGATCAGCTTCCGCACCTCGTCCTGGTACCGCGGCACCCCGAAGGGCGCCATCCCCATCACCTTGTACTCCCCCTCGTTGACCTCGAACCCGAGGAACGCCGTGAAGGCGCTGTAGAGGAGCCCGAGGGAGTGGGGGAACCGCATCTCCTTCAGGACCCGGATCTCCGTGCCCTTCCCGATGCCGAGGCTCGCGGTGCACCACTCGCCGACGCCGTCCACCGTGAGGATGGCGGCCTCCTCGAACGGCGAGGCGAAGAAGGCGCTGGCCGCGTGGGAGAGGTGGTGCTCGCCGAAGAGGATCCGCGAGGCGGGGACGCCCAGCCGGGTCTGGATCAGGTGCCGGATCCAGACCTTGTCGCTGAGCCACGTGATCATCGCGTCCTGGAAGACCCGGCGCGAGCGCGGGAAGGTCTGCATGCACGTGAGGAGCAGCCGCTCGAACTTGACGAACGGCTTCTCGAAGAACACGACCCAGTCGAGATCGCGCCCCGCGATGCCACCCGCGCGGAGGCAGAAGTCGATCGCGTGCTGCGGGAACTCGTAGTCGTGCTTACGCCGCGTGAAGCGCTCCTCCTCGGCGGCCGCGACGAGGCGGCCGTCGCGCAGGAGCGCCGCCGCGGCGTCGTGGAAGTAGCAGGAGATGCCGAGGATATCCACGGTCAGGACTGGCGCCGCGCCTGCTCGAGCGGGGTGCCGCGCGGCTCCGGGCGGGGGCGCCAGCCGCGCTCGGCGCCCGGCTTGATCCCGAGGGGGTCGCTCCGCCAGCGCAGGACCAGGGCGAAGGGGCCGAGGACGGCGTAGTAGAAGGCGGTCAGGAGGATCCGCGCCTGGAGGTCGCCGATCCGCCGCGCGACGCGTTTCCACCCGTCCCAGAGCGATCGCAGCACGCTTCCCATACCGTTCGCGTGAGCCACGCCGACTTCAAGGGTAGCACAGGGGCAGGGACCGCTCGGGCGCGGGCTACGCGCGGTGCCGGCGGTCCCGGAGGCCGGGAAGGGCGAGGAGCAGGATCGCCAGGGCGCCGAGCGTGTACTCGAAGAGCTGCGTGACGAGGTGCAGGCCGAAGCCGGCGACGATGGCGATCCGCTCCGCGTAGCCCATGAGCCGGAACGCCAGCGCGAACGCGGTTTCCCACGTCCCGATCCCGGCGAGCCCCTGGATGGGGAGGTTGGAGGAGAGCTCGGCTCCCGCGATCCCGAGGAGCACCTTCCAGAAGTTGAGCGCGGCGAGCGGGAATCCCTGGTTCGCGAGCAGCGCGTGGAGGAGGAAGTAGAGGGCGCCGTACTTCGTGAGGCGCAGCACGAGCGAGAGGGCGAGCACGACGGTGTAGATCCCGCGCGCCTGGATCGCCTCGACGGCGTCCACCGTGAGCCGTGCCTTCTCCACGAGGTAGGGGACCTTCCAGCGCCCCCCGAGGCCGACCCAGCCGAGCAGGGCGGTCGCGAGCCGGAGCGCCCACCGCAGCAGCGGGGTCAGGGCCACGAGGAGGACGCCGAGCAGGACGAGGAAGACGAGCGCGAGGGCGGCGAACTGGGCCGTCGAGAGGACCGTCCGCCCGAGCCCCACCATGACGACGGCCAGCAGGAGCAGCGGGCTCAGCGAGAGCGCGTCGAAGACGGCTGCCAGGACGAACGTCGAGGCCCCGAGCTCGAGCGGCAGGCCGAAGCGGCGGACCAGGAGATAGATGTACGAGAGCGCGCCGAGCTTGGCCGGCAGGAGGTCCACGAAGAGGTTGCGCACGAGGGTCACGAGGAAGATCCCGCCCGCGGTGATCCGCTCCGGGCCGAGGAGGAGCCGGTAGCGGTAGGCCCGGAGGCCGGTGTTGAGGAGCGCGAGCCCGGCGTAGAGGCCGAGGCTCGGGAGGTAGATCCGGGTGAAGGTTCGGCCGAGGTCGGCGAGCTCGATCCGGGAGAGGAGCCAGGCGACCAGCCCGACCGAGAGGAGGAGCGAGAGGAGGAAGGTGGGGAGGCCGCTCCGCCGGGTCACGCGGCACGTCGCCTCACGTGCGGGGCGAGGACCTCGAGCCACTGATGGGCGATCGCGCGATAGCCCTCCTCGTTCGGGTGGATCTCCGGCAGCCACTCGGGGTGGCGGGCGAAGAGCTCGTAGGTCTCGACGAGGGGGAGGCCGCGCTCGCGGGCGAGCCGCCGGATCGCGGGATTGATCTCGTCCGTGACGCGCCGCCGGGACGACTCGTCGAAGCGCTGGGGGATGGTGACGACGATCGGCGGGATCGTGGAGAGGAAGACGACGGGGCGGGTTCCGTCGGGGTTCCGGTGGTCCTGCACGTGGTCCAGGATCTCGCTCATCTGGCGGTAGAAGCGCGGGGTCTCCGTGCGGTCCGCGTCGATCCGGACGTCGTTGGTCCCGAGCTGGAGGAGGACGAAATCGGGGTTCGTGCGCCGGAGGAGCCGGCTCGTCTTGAGGAACGCGAGGTACTCGCCCGAAGTGTGGCCCTTGACGCCTCCGTTCACGACCCGTACCGTGAGCTTCGCCGCGTCGAAGAGCGCCTGGAGGTGAGCGGGGTAGCTCGCCGCCGTGATGCTGTCGCCGGCGGCGAGGACGATGATCGGGCCGCGGCCGGCCGCGGTCGTGGCCACCGAGACCGGGAGGAGGCACACGAGGAGCGCGAGGGGGAGCCGAGGCCGTCGTCGCATGGGGGGGCTCAGGTGAGCGTGGGGAGGGCCGCGGCGTGCCGACGCCGGTAGGCCACTCGCTGGCGGCGGTGACCCTCTACCTGGCGCTCTCCCCGGCGCCGCGGCCGTGGGGCGAGTGGCGGGCGGGTCTCCTCGCGCTCGCCGCGGCCTCGGCGGCCGACCTGGACTTCGTCGCGGGCGTGGTCGTGGGGGACTGGAACCGGTTCCACCAGGGCGCCTCGCACAGCCTCGTCGTCGCCCTCGGGCTCGGTCTCGGGCTGGCGAGCCTCCCCCTCACGAGCCTGGGCGGCTGGCGCCGCCGCGCCCTCCTGTTCACGGCCCTCGCGCTCTCCCACCTGGCCCTCGACCTCGTCACCCGCGACGCCCGGCCCCCCTACGGGATCCCACTCTTCTGGCCGTTCTCGTCGGCCTACGTCCACGCGCCCTTCAGCGTGTTCCCGTTCATGCGGCGCGGGAGCTGGGCGCTGATCCTCTCGCCCGCCAACTGGTGGGGTCCGGTGATCGAGCTGCTCGTCCTCGGCCCGCCGCTCGCGGTCGTGGCGTTCCATCGGCTCAGGGGCTACCCGCAGCGCGCCCCAGCGCCTCGCGGTAGGCGGCCAGCGCGTCCGGCCAGCCGCGGAGCGACTTGAGCCCGAGCTTTTCGATCCGGGTGTTGGCCAGGACGGAGTTGACCGGGCGGCGTGCCGCGGCGCCGAAGGCGTCGCTCGTCGTCCGCCGGAGGTCCGGCGTGAGCCCCCACACCGCGAAGATCGCCCGAGCGAATTCGTACCAGGAGCACGCCCCGCTGTTCGTCAGGTGGTAGATCCCGCCGGGAGCCTCCGCCTCGAGCAGCCGGACGACGGCCCCGACCAGGTCGGCGGCGTAGGTGGGCGAGCACACCTGGTCATCGACCACGCGGATCGGCTGCCCTTCCCGCGCGCGTCGCAGCATCGTCAGGACGAAGTTGCCCCCTTTCTGGCGGGAGCCCCGCACGCCGTAGAGGCCCGACGTCCGGATGACCAGGTGCCGAGGGTCGGCTATCAGAACGAGGTGCTCCCCCGCGAGCTTGGAGATCCCGTAGGCGTTGGCCGGCGCCGGGGGGTCGTCCTCCGTGTAGGGTCCCGGCCGGCCGCTTCCGAAGACGTAGTCGGTACTGAAGTGGACCAGCCGGGCGCCGTGACGGGCGGCGGCCCGCGCGAGGTAATGGACCGCGACCGCGTTGACCGCGAAGGCGGGGGCCGGATCCCGCTCGATCGCGTCGACGCGGTCCTCGGCGGTCGCGTTGATCACGATCGCCGGCCGGACATCGGCCAGGTCGCGCTCGACCGCAGCCGCGTTCGTCACGTCGAGCTCGGCGTGGGTCCGGGTGACGAGATCGGGATCCTGGAGCGCCGCTCCGAGATCGGTCCCGAGCTGGCCGTCGGCGCCGAGCAGCAGAATCGGGCCCACGGTCACGCCGCGTCCCGCTCCCGGACCTCGCGCACGGCCTCGCAGATGTAGTCCACCTCGGCCTCCGTGAGCGTGGCCCCGGAGGGCAGGTACAGGCCGCGCCGGCAGAGCTCCTCGGCGACCGGGTAGCGCTGCCCCTTGAAGAGCTCGTAGTAGATCGGCTGGATGTGGATCGGGATGAAGAACGTCCGCGTCTCGATCCCGCGCCGCGCCAGCCGCTGCCGCAGCTCGTCGCGGGAGATCCCGAACGCGTCGTCGACGACCATCCCGTACATCCAGTAGACGTTCCGCGCCCAGGGGCGCTCGACGGGGAGCGTCAGGCCCGGGATCTTCGAGAGCGCGCGCGTGTAGCGCGCCGCGTTCGCCCGCCGGATCCCGACGAACTCCTCGAGGCGCTCCACCTGAGCGAGCCCGACGGCGGCCTGCATGTTGGTCATCCGGTAGTTGAACCCGAGGTACTTGTGCCAGAAGTGTCGCTCGTCGGAGAACGCGTGGTCGCGGAGCCGCCGCGCGACCCGGGCCAGCTCGGCGTCGTTGGTCGTGACCATCCCGCCTTCCCCGGTCGTGATGATCTTGTTCGCGTAGAAGGAGAACGAAGCCGCCCGCGTGAGGGACCCCACCGGGCGGTCCCGGTACCGCGCGCCGTGGGCCTCCGCCGCGTCCTCCACGACCCAGAGCCCGCGCCGCGCCGCGAGGTCGAGGACGGGGTCGGTGTCCACCGGGTGGCCGTAGGTGTGCATGAGGACGATGCCGCGCGTCCGCGGGGTGATCTTCGCCTCCAGCTGGCCGATGTCCAGGTTCCACGTCCCGCGCTCCGAGTCCACGAGGACCGGCGTGGTCCCCGTGTAGCGCACCGCGTTCGCGGTCGCGATCATCGTGAACGTCGGGATGATGACCTCGTCCCCCGGGCCGATCCCGAGCGTGGCGAGCGTGAGGTGGAGCGCGGTCGTCCCGTTGGAGCAGGCGACGCCGTACCGGCAGCCCACGGCCGCGGCGAACGCCTCCTCGAAGTCGCGGACGAACCGGCCGGCGGAGGAGATCCAGTTGGACTGGATGCACTGCGTGACGTAGCGCAGCTCATTCCCGTCGAGCTTCGGATCGGAGACCGGGATGATCCGGCGCGTCAGCGCCTCCTCGGCGACCGGGATCCGGGGGAGTCGGACCTCGAGATGGGGCTCCGGGCCGGGGATGAGCTTCGCGAGCTCGGCCATCACCGACTCGGGGAGTCGGGTTTCCTCGATCATGACGCGCTCCTTCCGGTGAGCGATTCCCAGCGCAGGGAGAGGATCGTCCCGAGGTACCGGAGCCCGAGCCCGACGAAGCGGCGGAGGTCCGGGCTGGTCTTGGTCTCGCCGGCGCGGCGCTCGACGTTGCGGTACGGGATCTCGACGACGCGGAACCCCGCGCGGCCGGCGCGGTAAACGAAGTCGATGAAGTAGTCGCCGTAGGCGTAGTGGGTTCGGACGGGGACCCGCTCGAAGACCGGGCGGCGCACCGCGACGAAGCCGGAGGTCCAGTCGCGCATGGGGCCGCCGAGGACCAGGCGGCCCGCGAGGTTGATCGCCCGGGAGGCGAGGACGCGGAGCCCGGAGTCGCGGGCGTCTTCCCCGCCGGGCACGTACCGCGACGCCACGACGACGTCGGCCCCCCCTGCCGCGGCAACGAGCCGGGGGATCGCCTCCGGCGGCATCGAGCCGTCGGCGTCGAGCCAGACGACCACCGCCCCCTTGGTCTCGGCGATCCCTTCGGCGAGCGCCGAGGGGAGGCCGCGCCGGCCGACGCGACGCAGCACCCGGACGCGGCCGTCGCCCACGAAGGCCTCGCCCACGGCCTCCCACGTCCGGTCGGGCGAGTCGTCGTCCACCACGAGGACCTCGGCGTGCGGGACGACCTCGAGGATCTCGCGGACGACGCCGACGATCACCGCGCGCTCGTTGTAGGTCGGCAGGACCACGGCGGCCGTCACGGCTGGGTCGCTTTGCGCGCCACGCACAGGACGGAGCTGCCGAAGGGCAGCGGGCCGAGCCGGAGGAGCCCCCGCTCCAGGGCCTGGATCGCCCCGAGGAGGGCGCCGACGGGGCGCGGGAGCGGGAAGACGTCCGAGCCCGTCGCCGCCCCTCGGAGGCGCCGGAGGGCGCGGAAGAGGACGACGGCGGGGAAGAGCAGGCTGTAGGCGTAGGAGGCGAAGACGGGATCGAACCCGGCCGCCCGGATCCGCTCGACGAGCTGCCGCCGGGTGTAGCGGCGCGCCCCGTGGACGGCGTCGTCGTGGGCGGAGCGCAGCCAGGCGAACGCCGAGTCGGTGACGATCAAGAGGCCGCCCGCCCGCAAGACCCGGTGACACTCGGCGAGCGCCGCCGCGTCCGAGGGCACCGCCCGGTGGTAGAGGAGATCGAGACAGAGGCAGGCGTCGAAGGCGCCGGCGCGGAACGGGAGCTCGACCGCCGAGCCCTCGACGAGCCGCGTGAGCCCGCGCTTCCGCGAGAACGCCAGCGCGAGCGGCTCGGCGTCCACGCCGACCCAGACGCCGGCGCCGCCGAGCGCGTGGAGCATCCCGCCCGTCCCGCACCCCACGTCCAGGCCGCGGCCGCCGGGCCGCCCGAACCGGCCGAGGAGCGACCGGACCAGCGCCCGCTTCGCGCGGAACCACCAGTGCTCCTGCTCCAGGGCGAAGCTCAGCTCGTACTCGCGCGGTTCCATTGTGTCTAGCCGAACACCTGGTCGAGGAACTCGAGGTACTGGCGGCTGATCGTCGGCCAGCGGTAGCGCGCGTCCACGTACGCGCGCCCGCGCTCCCCGAGGCGCTTGCGGAGCCCCTCGTCGACGAGCAGGAGCTCGAGCCGTCGCCCGAAATCGCCGGGCTCGAGGTCGTAGAGCAGCCCGCCCTCCGAGCGCTCCACGTGCCCCCGGAGGACCGGAGAGCGCGCCGTGGCGAGGACCGGCGTCCCCTGGCTCCACGCCTCGAGCAGGACGAAGGAGAAGCTCTCGTGGGGCGAGGGCATGACGAGCGCGGTCGCCGCGGCGAGCGCGTCCCACTTCTCGACCTCCGGGCGGAAGCCGAGCGGGACGAGGGCCGGATGGCGGGGCAGCCGCATCGCGACGGTCCCTATGAGGACGAGACTCACCGGCTCCCGGCGGCGGTCCCGCCAGGCCAGGAAGCTCTGGACCAGGTCCCGGCACCCCTTCTCGACGTCCACCCGCCCGACGTAGAGCAGGAAGGGCCCGCCGAGGCCGGTCTGGCGGCGGAAGCGCTCGGGCTCGGCGGCGGCCGGTGGATCGACCCCGGCGCCGATCACGGCCGCGGGGACGTGCGCCGTGTGGAACCGCCGCTCGACGAACGCCCGCTCCTCCTCGACCTGGAAGATGAGGGCACGGGGGAGCCGGAACAGGCTCCGGAAGAGGTCGAGGTAGATCGGGCGCTCGTCGTGGGCCGTCGGCACGAGCACGGCCTTGTGGGCCACGAGCGGGAGGCCGAGGAGCGTGGGGAGGTAGAGGTAGGTGAAGAAGACGAAGCCGTCGTGATCGTCGGCGTGGGCGCGGATCCACTCGACGAGGGAGAGCGCGAGCGGCCCCTGGCGCCGGACCCACTCGGCCTCGTCGAAGAAGGTGTGGGGGTGCGCGTAGAGCCGGTCGGCGTAGCGGCCGAAGGCGCGGACGCGTCGCGGCCGGTCCACCGGGAACCGCCGCACGCGAACGCCGTTGATCGTCTCCACGCCCGGCCGGTACACGTTCCTCCACGTCAGGTAATCCCGCGCGCAGGTCGTCAGGACCTCGATCTCGTGGTGCGGCGCGAGGACCTCCGCAACCCGGCGGCACTCGTGCTCGGAGCCGCCGTCGATCTCGGGACCGTAGCGCTGGATGACGAAGGCGAGCCGGAGCCGCCTCACCGCTGGACCTCCGCGAGCCCATCCAAGTATCCCCGGAGCTGCTCGGCGATCACCGTCGGCTCGAAGGCCTTGAGCCGCTCGCGCTGGCCCGCGACGACGGCGTGGCGCAACGTGGGCTCGGTCACCACCCGATGGACCAACTCGGCGATGGCCGGGAAGTCCTTCTCCCGGACCAGGAGCCCGGCGTCCCCCAGCGTCCCGGGCACGGCGCCCGCCGCGTGGGCGACGACGGGGACGCCGAAGTGCATCGCTTCGAGGAGCGGGACGCAGAAGCCCTCGTGCTCCGACAGGCAGAGGTAGGCGCCGGCGAGCCGATAGTAGGTGCACAGCTCGGCCTGCGACACCGGGCCGGCGAAGACGACGCCGTCCAGGACGCCGAGCTCGGCCGCGAGCTTCCGGCAGCCCGCGAGATAGCTCTCCATGTCCGCCGCGGAGCCGACCACCAGGAGGCGGCTTGCGGGATCCAGCCGCCTGTAGAAGTAGTAGGTCTTGACGAGGTCCTCGATCCGCTTGTTGGGCGCCACCCGACCGACGGAGAGGAGGTTGGTCCCCTGACCGTAGGTCGCCTCCAGGGTCCGCACCGGCGGGTGCGCGTAGCTCGTCCAGTCGACCAGGATCGGCAGGACGCCCGTGCGTCGGAATCCCATCCTCTCGAGCTCCAGCCGGTTGAACTCCGAGTCGCCCAGCGCGAGCTCGGTCACGGTGGTCAGTCCGGCGAGCTCCTGGCGTCCGCGCCGGCAGCGGTCGGCCACGCGCGCGTTCACCCCGATGAAGTATTCCGGCGGCGTGATGTTGTGGTAGCGGAGGATTTTCCGGTCGGGCAGCCGGGCGAAAAGGCTGGTGACCTCGGAGCCGATCGAGAAGTGAAAGAGGATGACGTTGCGCGAGTGGGCGACCTTCCGGTAGTGACCGTAGAAGCGGGCTTCCCGGGCGAGGTCCCGATGGATGTACTGGGCGAAGATCTCGGACGGACACCCCCAGCCGTTGAGCAGGGCACGCAGGGCACGCGTGTCGTTTCCGATGGCATCACCGCGCACGAAGTTCGGGACGAACTGGTGGACCGCGCGGATCGCCGGGACGGCGCTCGGCGCGCGAGCGGCCGCATCGCTCCCCCGGCGGCTCAGCATGGCGCCTCCGATGGCGCGAGGTCGGTGAGGTGGCCGCGGAGCCGTGCGCCGATCAGGGCAGGGTCGAAGGCCTGGAGGCGCCGGCGCTGTCGCGTGACGAGGGCCTCGCGCAACGCGGGCTCCGTCACGACCCGACGGACGAGCTCGGCGATGGCGGGGAAGTCCCTGTCGGCCACCAGCAGGCCGGCGCCGCCCAGGGTGTCGGGGACGCCGGTCGAGGCGTAGGCGACGACGGGGACGCCGAAGTGCATCGCTTCGAGGAGCGGCACGCAGAAGCCCTCGTGCTCCGACATGGACAGGTAGACGGACGCGAGGCGGTAGTAGGTGCAGAGGTCGGCCTGGGGCACGAGGCCGGCGAAGACGACGCCGTCGAGGACGCCGAGGTCGGCGGCGAGCTTCTGGCAGGCGGCGAGGTAGACCTCCATGTCGACGGCGGAGCCCACCAGGAGGAGACGGCTTCCGGGGTCGAGGCGCCGGTAGAAGTAGTAGATCTTGATCAGGTCCTCGACCCGCTTGTTCGGCGCGAGCCGGCCGACGTAGAGCAGGTTCGTGCCGCGCCCGTAGGCGGCCTCGAGGCTCCGCACCGGGGCGAGGTCGTAGATCGTCCAGTCCACGAGGATGGGCAGGACGTCGGTCCGCCGGAACCCGGCCGCCTCCAGCTCGCGGCGGTTGAACTCCGAGTCGCCGAGAGCGAGGTCGGCCACAGCGGCCAGTCGGGACAGCTCGAATCGTCCGCGCCAGCAGCGCTTGGCCACGCGCTCGTTCACCCCGATGAAGTATTCGGCGGGCGTGATGTTGTGGTAGACGAGGACCTTCCGGTCCGGCAGCCCGGCGAAGAACTCGGCGATCTCGGTGGCGAGCGAAAAGTGGAAGAGGACCACGTTCTCCGGTGCCGAGACGTCCCGGTAGCGCGTGTACTCGCAGGCCTCCCCCTGGAGGCCGGGGGACCGGTGGTGAGCGTAGACGTCGGAGGCGTAGCCCCAGCGCCGGAGGAGCCCGCGGAGGGCGAGAATGTGGTTGCCGATCGCGTTGCCCTCGTCGAAGTTCGCGACGAGCTGGTGAGCCGCCGTCATCCGACCCGCGCCCCCACGCGGCGAAGCACGTCGAGGTAGTTCCCGGTCACCCGGTCCCACGTGAAGTTCGCCAGCACGTAGGCGCGACCGTTGTCGGCGAGCCGCCGCCGCAGAGCCGGCCCGTTCTGGAGCAGCTCCACCGCCTCGACGAACTCGAAGTAGTCCTCGAACCAGAGCCCGGCGTTCGACGCCAGGCAGTGGTCGCGCGTGACGGCGCAGCGTGCGTGCACCAGGGACGGGGTGCCGCAGAGCCAGGCTTCCATCATGACGATGGAGAAGCTCTCGAGCAGCGAGGGCTGGCAGAGGGCGAGCGCGGCGGCGTACGCGTCGTACTTGTCCTGGACCGGCAGGAAGCCCAGATCCAGGATGTCGTGGGCCAGGCGCTCGGGGATGCGCACGCCCCCGGTCCCGATCAGGAGCAACTTCAGCGGGCGGTCCGGGTGGGTGAAGCGGTAGCGCGCGTAGTAGTCGAGGAGCAGGTGGGTGTTCTTCTCCGTCGCCTTCCGGCCCGCATAGAGGAGAAAGGGCCCGGGCACGTGGTACCGCCGACGGAAACGCTCGGCGTTCCCCGCAATGTCCGTGTCGACGCCCTCGCCGACCAGGAAGAAGGTCCCGGGGTCGCCGTCGGCCACGGCGACCCCCAGGGCGCGCTCCGCGGTGACGTGAAAGCACACGCCCCGCACGGCACGGAGAACCTGTTTCGTGGCCCCGAGATGGGCGAACGGCTCGTCGTGGAGGCAGGGGATCAGCAGCGAGCGCTCCGGGGCGATGAGCGCACCTTCCCAGGTCGTCCCGAAACAGTATGGGATGAAGACGTACCAGTACCGCTCCCGTTCCGTGGCGAGATAGCCGTAGAGGCTGTCCGAGTGGATCGACTCCCGGACGAGCGTCTCCTCCTCCCACGGGGCGAGCGTGCCGCCGAGCTCCAGCCGCTGGAGGAGGCGGACGAACTCGTGGGTGTTGCGCGGCCGGACCTTGAAACGCCGGACGGGAAGGCCGTTCTCCTCGGCAGGCCCCTCGGGGTGGTAGTTCACCCAGGCCGAGGCGTGGGCGCGCGCGCAGGTCGTCAGGATCTCGATCCGGACGCCGCGCGCCGCCAGCGCCCGGGCCGTCCCGTGACACTCGCTCTCCGCGCCGCCCGCGGCCCGGCTGCCGTACCACGGGACCACGAACGCCAGCGTCTCAGCCAACCAGCCGCTCCAGGGTCTCGGTGAGCCGTCCCGTCACCGCGGGCCACGCGTACTCGGTCTGGACGTACGCCCGGCCCTGGCCTCCGAGGGTCGCGCGCAGCGACGCGTCATCGAGCAGGCGGGTGAGCGCTTCGGCGAACTCGTAGAAGTGGCCGAAGGCCAGCCCGCCGTGGGCGCGGAAGACGTGATAGGTCGTGACGGGACAGCGGGCGTGGACCAGAACGGGCACGCCGGCCTGCCAGGCCTCCATGAGGATGATAGAGAAGGACTCGTTCACCGAGGGCTGGCAGACCACCGTGGCGGCCGCGTAGGCATCGGCCTTCTCGCGCGCGTCCAGGTAGCCGAGGTCCCGCACGCCTGCGGCCCCACGCGGCACCGTCACGGGCCCGTCGCCGGCGAGGACGAGCGTCAGGTCCTGCCGGTGCGTCCCCCGGTATCGGTGCACGTACTCGATGAGCAGGGGGACGTTCTTGCCTCCCTCTTTCCGCCCCAGGTAGAGGAGGATCGCGCCCTCCAGCCGATGGCGGCGACGGAACTCCGCAGGATTCGTCGCGGGCGGCGGGTCGAAGCCGAGGCCGACCACGCCCCAGGGCCGGTCGCCGATGCCGTAGAGCTTCTGCGCGAGCTCGGCCTCCGGGGGTGAGTTGAAGATGAAGCCCCGGCAGGCCTCGAACGCAGCCCGAACCACGTCCAGGTAGGCGAACGCCTCGTCGTGGAGGCACGGGATCAGGACCGGATGCTCCACCCGCCGGACGCCCTCGAGCGTCAGGCCGAAGAGGTAGGGCGCGAAGCACGTGACGTCGTAGGCGGCCCGGTGACTCGCCAGGTACGCGTAGAGCTCCGGGCTCGAGACGGACTCCTCGACCCAGCGCTGCTGGTCCTCGAGGGAAAGGCGGTGGCCGCGCATGATGCGCTGCTGGAGGCGGCCGAACGTGTCGAGGTCCCGCGGGGCGACGGGAAAGCGGAGGACGGTGACACCGTGCTCGCGGACGACTCCGGGTCGGAGCTCGTTCTTCCAGGTTCGGTGGCTCCGTGCGCAGGTGGTCAGCACCTCGACCGGCGTCCCCGCCGCCGCGAGGTGCTCGGCCAGGCCGCGGGTGAGCGTCTCGGCGCCCCCCACGATCCCGTCCTCGTAGCGGGGCACGACGAACGCGACCTTCACGGGACAGCGCCCCCAGCGGAGTGGGGCGTCCCCGGGCCGAGGGCCGAGTGGCGGTAGGACGCAGGGAGGAGGCGGCCCGAGGCGTATGCCGCATACGTTGAGGGTCGCTGACGACCGAGGACGACCCGGCACGACGGCCATCGGCCCGGGGTCACGGCTTCCGCCCGATGACCGCGTAATCCTGGGCGCCCCAGAGCAGCTCGTTGAGCCGCGCGAAGTTCTCGTTCAGCGGCTGGAGGAACGCCTCCTCGTACCGGCGCATGTACCAGAGCGGCTCGAGTCGCTGGAACCGCATGTCCGCCGGGTAGGGGTTCACGTAGCGGATCTCGACGTCCCGGAACCCCGCCGCCTCGAACACGAACTGGGCGGCTTGCGGGTGGATCGGCTTGATGTGGGTGAGATCGACGTAGAAGGCGCCCGAGAAGACCGTCAGGCACGCAGGGTTCGGGGTCTCGCAGAGGAGGACCGCGCCCGGCCTGAGCTTTGCGTAGGCGAGCCGCACGAGCGCGACGAACGCCTCGGGTGGCAGGTGCTCGATCACCTGCGAGCAGAACACGCCGCCGAGGGAAGCGTCGGGCAGCCCGGCGAGGTAGGCAAGTGCGTCCCCCTGCGCGACGTCCAGCCCGGCTTCGTGGCAACGCGCCACCATCCCCGGATCGATGTCGATCCCTCGCGCCTCGACTTTCGCCTCGCGGCAGAGCTCCAGGAACTCCCCGCGGCCGCACCCCACGTCGAGGACGGGCCCCTTGGGGAAGAGGTCGAGGTACGACCGCTGGCGGTGTCGGATCTCTTCGCGGGTGCCGCGGTGGCGATCCTCGAAGGCGACGTACGCGTCCGTTGGGAGCGCGACCGCGCCCGCGGGGACGGCGGGCGGCGGAGGAAGCGTCCCCGGCGTCGGCACCCGCCCTCGGTCGAGGGTCGCGCGGAGCGCGGCGAGCTCGCCCACCAGCGCGTCGAGGCGCTGGGCGAGGTCGCGGTACCGCTGGAGCCCCTCGGCGTGCTCCGTGGTCAGGCGCTCGTGGACGTCGAGCGAGAGGTCGCCGAGCTTCCGCGAGAGCTCCGTGGCGGGGGGGACGAACGCGTTGAGCAGGTGGAGGAGCCGGCTGTTGAATTCGACCTGGCGGGCGAGCACGAGGGTGATGTACGGCTTCGTGAGGCGCCGGAGGAGCCACTTCGCGACGACGATCGCCCGGCCGATCGCCCGGCGGTGCGACTGGATGACCGGCTCGGCGGCGGTGTCCCAGGCATCGTTCAGGACCGTCAGGTGGTGCTCGACCTCGTCCTTGAGGCCGGGCACGACCTCCGTGACCTCGAGCTCCATCTTGGCGATCCGGCGGACCTCCTCCTCCGAGTAGAAGCCTGAAGCCTTCCGCTCGCGGATGCGCTCCTGGATCTCGGCCATGAGGCGCCCGACGTCCACCCCGCCCCCCTTGGGCTTCTCAGACATCGCTAGCGCCCCCCGCCGTCGGCCAGCCGCCACTCGTGCGGGAGCCGCGCGACCCCGGTGTCCTTCGCGCGGGAGCGGACGGCAAAGGCGTACAGACGGCTGTGGTAGTCGTAGGGGTGCCCGTCGCGCGCGTGCACCGCGACGTCGACCAGGTACTCCCCGTCGATCAGGTCGAGGTGGTGGATGTGGACCGCGACCCGGCCCTCGCCCTCGAGCTTGCCGAAGGCGAGCCCGTCGATGGCGGTGTTCGTGCCGTAGCAGCAGACCCCGTCCTTCCGGAAGACGCCGACGCCGAAGACGGGGTCCTCGACGGGCCGGTGAGCGCGGTAGGCCAGCTCGATCGCGCACGGCTCGCCCGCCTCGTAGAGGTAGCGCTCCTCGCCGGCCTGGTCGACGAGCCGAACTCGCGTCAGCTCGATCTCGCGGCTCCCCCAGCGCCGGGCCGTGCCGGCGGCCGCCGCCGCTTCCGCCGCGCGGTGCTCGACGCCGAGGGCCTGGGCTTCCTCCCGCGCCACGTGGTACAGGTACCGGTCGATGACTTCGCGGGCCCCCCCGTGGGCCTCCACGCGCCCGCGGTGGAGCCAGGCGGCCTCGTCGCAGAGGCGCTCGATCGAGCCGAGGTCGTGGGAGACGAAGACGATCGTCTTGCCGTTGGCCTTGAACTCCTGGATGCGTCCGACGCACTTGTGCTGGAACGCCTCGTCGCCGACCGCCAGCACCTCGTCGATCAGGAGGATGTCGGGATCCACGGTGACGGCGATGGCGAAGCCGAGCCGCATGTACATCCCGGAGGAGTAGGTCTTCACGGGGTTGTCGATGAACTCGGCGAGTCCGGCGAAGGCGACGATGTCGTCGAAGCGCTCGCGGATCTCCGTCCGGGACAGCCCCAGGAGGATGCCGTTGACGTGGATGTTCTCGCGCCCGGTGAACTCGGGGTGGAACCCCGCACCCAGCTCGATGAGGGCGGACACGCGCCCCGCTACGTCGACGGCGCCGCTCGTCGGCTTCAGGATGCCGCCCACGAGCTTCAGGAGCGTGGACTTCCCCGAGCCGTTCGAGCCGATGACGCCAACCATGCGCCCGCGAGGGATCTCGAGCGTCACGTCCCGCAGGGCCCACAGCTCCTCCCCCGTGAAGAGGCCCACGCGGCCCCCGCGGAGGAAGAGGTCCTTGACAGTGGAGATCTGGCGGCCCCGGTGGAGCCGGAAGCGCTTGGAGACGCCGCGGAGGGAGACTGCGGGGCGGTCGGGCATGGAGTCGCTCAGACCTCCTCCGCCAGGCTATCGCGCAGGCGGTCGAAGATCCAGTACCCGCCGCCGAGCGCGACCGCCGCGGCGACGGTCACCATGCCGAGGTGGATCCAGTGCGGCTCCCGACCGAAGAAGAGGACGTTCTGGTAGCTCTGGACCAGCCCCGCGATCGGGTTCAGGAAGTACAGCGGCCGGAGCGGGATCGTCACCCCCTCGCCCACCGGCAGCGTGACGGGGACCGTCGAGACCGGATAGAGGATCGGCGAGAGGAAGAAGAGGAGGACGAGCCCGTTCGCCAGGATCTGCTCGACGTCGCGGAGGTGCACGTTCAGCGCGGCGAGCGGAAGCGCCAGCCCGACCGTCAGGAGAAGCTGCAGCGCGATGATGACGGGCAGGAAGGCCAGCCAGGGGCCGGGCCGGATGCCGAACGCGAGCAGGAACAGGAACAGCAGCGGGAGGGAAAGCAGCATGTTCGCGAGGTTCGACAGCACGCAGACCACCGGGAGGATCTCGGCCGGGAAGAGGACCCGCTTCACGAGCGCGCCCGAGCCGACGATCGCCCCGGCCGCGTGTCCGAGGGACGAGGTGAACCAGAGCCAGGGGAGCAGCCCCGTGAAGAGGAAGACCGCGTAGTTCTCCATGGGCATCCGGAGGTAGACGGCGAAGACGAGCACGTAGACGAGCATGAGCAGCAGCGGGTTCAGGAACGACCAGAGGAAGCCGAGCACCGACCCGCGGTACCGGGCGCGGAGCTCGCGCAGGACGAGCGTCGCGACCAGCACCCGGAACCGGTAGAGATCCGCGAGGCGGGGTCCCATGGCCCTCCTATTCTACCGCGCGGGCCCGCGCCGCCCCGCCGACGCCGTTCGCCTCCCGACGGACGGGGCCGTGAATCCTAGACCCTGGCCCGCCAGTCGGCGAGCACGTCCGCGAGGCTCTGCTCCAGGGGGATTCGCGGGGCCCAGCCGGTCAGCGCGCGGAGGCGTCCCGCGTCGCCGAGGAGGAGCGGGAGGTCGATCGGGCGGACGCGCTCCGTGCTGACGCGCACCTCCATCGGGCAGGCCGCGAGCGCGCGGAAGCGCTCGACCACCTCCCGGATCGCGATCGCGCGCCCCGACGCGGCGTTGTAGACCGTCCCGGGGGCGGCCCGCTCGAGGAGGAGCCAGTAGGCGCGGACCATGTCGCGCACGTCCGTGAAGTCGCGGCGGGTCTCGACCCGGCCGACCTCGAGGACGGGCTCCTTCAGGCCCTTCTCGATCGCCGCGACCTGACGGGCCATGTCGCTCCAGACGAAGCCCGGCCCCTGCCGCGGCCCGACGTGGTTGAAGGCGCGGACGACGACGATGGGGAGCTGCTCCGCCCGAGCGTAGTAGCCGGCGTAGAGCTCCTGGCACGCCTTCGAGAGCGCATACGGGGAGACGGGACACGGGGGTTGCGTCTCGCCGATCGGCTGGGCGGCCTCGGGGACCGGACCGTACACCTCGGCCGAGGAGACGAGGAGGCAGGGCACCGCATGGGCCCGGAGGCCCTCGAGGAGCTGGAAGGTGCCGTCGAGGTTCGCCCGGAGCACCTCCGCGCGTCGCTGCCAGGAGCTCCCGACGACGCTCACGCCCGCCAGATGGAACACGCGATCCGGCCGGGTCTCGTGGAGGACGCGCGCCGCCCCCCCGGGCTCGGTGAGATCGCACGGCACGGTCTCGACCTTGCCGCGGATGCCGGCGAGGTTGTCCTCGGGCGAGCCGGGCAGGACCGTGCCGACGACAGTGGCGCCCTCCTCGAGCGCCAGCTCGGCGAGGTGGCTACCGGCGAAGCCGGCGATCCCGGTGATGAGAGCCTTCATGGCGTCGGGGATGGTTTCCGCCCGCCGGGCCGAGAAGCGAGCAGCCCCAACCGGAGGGACGGGACGCCCGCGAGGCCGCAGGCCGAGCGCGTCCCGGCGAGCTGGAGGACGCAGGGAGGAGGCCCGCCGAGGCGTACGACCCGGCCGGCCTTCGGCCGGACCGGGTACCCCGCAAAGGTATGGCGGGGCGACGACCCCGCCGGAGGGGCGGGACGCCCGCGAGGCCGCAGGCCGAGCGCGTCCCGGCGAGCTG
>CAYQDR010000041.1:0-34324 GCA_964416315.1 uncultured bacterium | reverse complement strand
CATCCATCCCAGCCGCCGACGATAAATCGTCCATTTATTGTCTTACGAGCCCTTATCGTTCAACCGGTGACGAGGCGAGCGCAGCCCCAAGGCACTCGGAAGCATGCGGCTCGTTCACCCCAAGCCCGCGCCCAACCAGGCGATACCACGCTCGAGCCAACACCACAGCCGGGCGAGATAGCCTGCGAAACTCCGCTGTGTTCGCGCTGTCATGCAGGTCGAAGGCGGGCGACACTTAGTGGATTGCTGCGCCCACCTTCGAGACCAAGTCGCTCAAGTACTCTTGAGGATCGACGCAAGGACGGTCTGCGCGGCGTTCCGGCGAAGGCGACTCGGGAAAAGGTCGTCGTCGGGTGGAGTGCAGCGACCTGAGCGAACCGACTTTGCCGGCCGCCCAGCGCCCGATCGTCAGGCGGACAGGACGAGCGCCGAGGTGAAGAAGCAGGCGTCGCTCGTCGCGGCGATCGTGTTCTGGCTGATGGCCCTCGCGCAGCTGCTTCGACTCCTCTTCCGGGTGGAGGTGAGGGCGGGGGGTGCCGAGATACCGCTGTGGGTCAGCGTCCCGGCCGTCCTCATCCTGGGGGCGTTGGGGGCCTGGTTGTGGCTGGAGCGGCGAGGGTAGTAGCCATACGCATATATGGCTTCTTTGCCAGATCCGTGGTAGCGTCTATCGATGGCGGCGGCCCGGTTCGAGTGGGACTCGGGCAAGGACCAGGAGAACCAGAAGAAGCACGGGGTCTCCTTCGCCAAGGCGCAGTTCGCCTTCGCTGACCCGCGCCGCGTCATTGCAGAGGACCGGTCGCACAGCTCGGGTGAAGAGCGATACTACTGCTTCGGCTGGGTTGAGGGTGGTGTCCTCACGGTTCGGTTCACGTTCCGCGCGGACGTGATTCGCATTTTCGGCGCCGGGTACTGGCGCAGGGGAAGACAAGTCTATGAGCGCGAGAATCAGATACACCGACGAACCACTCGGTAAGCTCAAGGTCGTTACTGACTTCCTTCCTCGCCCAGAGGAGCTGGTTTTTCGCGACGAAGGGGTCAAGGTGACCATCGCCCTGAGCAAGCGCAGCGTGGAGTTCTTCAAGGGCGAGGCGCGGAAGCACAATACGCAATACCAGCGCATGATCCGGCGGCTTCTTGATGCTTACGCCGAGCGCTACTCGCGCCGTCTCACCACGCGCTCGACGCGTCCCCGCGCCAAGGCGGCGCGCGCCGGCTAGCGCGAGCGTTGCCGGCTGAGCGTGCTGGTGGTGTGGTGACGATGCCGCCGGTCGAGAGCTTCGTCAACGGAATGAACGACGGCATGTTGCCCTGGTGGCGCACGATCGCGCCGGCGCAGGTCAGGCACGAGGTGATGGCCGCCGCCGAGGCGGTGGACCGCAAGGCCGAGGGCCTGCAAGGGTTACGCGTGGGACGGCTGCACGCCCAAGGTCTGCCTGTTCGACGCCCTGCTCGGGACCCCGGACGGGGTCGTGTATGTCCCGACTGGACGGCCCAAGACCTACTACGCATCCCTCGTCCACGACGCCCTGTATCAGTTCCTGCCCGATGACCTGCCGCTCTCGCGCGCGCAGGCGGACCGGTGCTTCCTGATGCTGATGACGGAGCACGAATTCGTCTTGCGGCGCCCCTACTATGCGGCGGTCCGGGCACTCGGGTGGCTGACCCGGCCCGTGACGCGTCGCATTCGCAAGACCTACGGTGGCCGACGGATCGACTGCTCGGTTCAACCTCCCGCACGGGAACCGGGGGCCTGACATGGGGTTGGTCAGCCATCCCGTGATCCGGGCAGGAGTTGCGAGTCGAGCGGGGGGAGCCTGATGAGGCTGAGTGTCAAGACCCTGACGACCGGCTTGCGTTTCCACGGAGAAGTGCAAGGCAAGCGCCAGCATTACTACATCCTGTCGAGCGCGCGGCAGTACTTCGTCATGTCCGTCTCCATCCGGAAACGGGATGCGGGGAACTTCAACCTTGTCGGTAGGTCTGCCGTCGACCGACTGTACCGTCGGCTTCGCGGCCAGCAGGGGTTGACGGCAAAGATCGTCTTCACCCGTTCGAGAAGCCGGCGCCTCGTGCCCTCGCATCTGGCCGCGCTGACAATGCTCTACGTCCTGGTGGCCACGGGCCGGGCGAGCATCGATGGGCGTCACAGGTCGCGCGAGATCTTCTTCAACGTGAAGGCGTAGGTCGCAGTGAAGGGGCGCCGACCTGATCCAACCGTTCCTTGACGCACCCGATCCCTTGCCTGGGTCCGGCTGACGTCGTGTCACCGCGACGGCCGTCGGTGCTAGCCGGCCGGGGTCGGGTCGCCGGCGCGTGAGCCCCGCGTCGTTCCGCCGCGCCCAGTGGCGCGTCCTCGTCGCCACGAGCGTCTGCTACCTCTTCTACTACACCGGGCGGCAGAACTTCGGCTGGGCGATCAAGGGGCTCGCGGAGGACGTGGGCCTCAGCAACACCCAGATCGGCTGGATCAGCGGGACGGGCCTCGTCTGCTACGGCGCGAGCCAGATCGCGAGCGGGCACCTCGGCGACCGGTTCGGCGGCCGCCGCCTGGTGGCGCTCGGCGCGTGGCTCTCGTGCCTCCTGAACTGGCTCGTGAGCGTCGGCCAGGGGTTCTGGGCGCTCCTCCTCCTGTGGTCGCTCAACAACGCGGCGCAGTCGCTCGGGTACGCGCCGGCCAGCCGGCTGATCGCGAACTGGTGGGGGCCGCGCGAGCGCGGCGAGGCGTTCGGCGTCTTCAACTTCGGGGCGGGGCTCGCGTCGGTGCTCACCTTCGCCCTCGCGATCGCGGTCCTCGCCACCCTGTCCTGGGTCTGGGTCTTCCGGCTGCCCGTCCTCCTCATGCCGCTCGGCGCGCTCGCCTTCGTCTGGCTGGTCCGCGAGCAGCCGGACGAGGAGGGCTTCGCCCCGCCGGGCGAGGGGTCCGAGGCGGCGCGCGAGCGGGACGCCGGGGGCGCGCTCCTCGAGCGGGTCCACGGCGTGCTGGCGGATCGCCGCTTCCTGCTCGCGTGCGTCGGCTTCGGCTTCACCAACTGGGCGCGGCTCTCGCTCCTCGTGTGGGTGCCCGTGCACTTCCTCGGGGCGGGGTGGCGGGAGGATCCGACGGCCGCCTGGATCACGCTGGCGCTCCCCCTCGGGATGGCCCTCGGGGCGCTCGCCGCCGGCTACGGCGCCGACCGGCTCCTCCACGCGGACCACCCGCGCCTGATCGTGTGGTTCCTCCTCCCGGCCGCCGCCACGGCGCTCGTGATCTTCTTCGTCCCGACCGATCAGCGGGCGCTCGGCGTCGCGCTCCTGTTCCTCGCGGGGTTCCTGGTCTTCGGGCCCGTCTCCTCCTACTCGGCGCTCTGCGCCGCGCTGCTCGGCCGCGGGATGCTGGGGACGGGGATCGGCGTGATGAACGCCGTGGGCTACGGCACCGCGGCCCTCGGCGACCTCGTGATCGGCCTCACGCTGGACGCGACAGGCTCCACCCGCGCGCTCTTCCTGATTGCGACCGGGGTCTGCCTGGCGGGGGCCGGGTGCGGGATGGCCCTGCGCGCCGGACCGCCGGGCGGGGAGCGCCGCGGGCCGTGACCGGAGGGTCTGCCTGGCTCCGTCTGGCCCGCTGTATCGGCGCGACCTCACGGCACCCGCCTCGGTCCCTCAGGTATTTTCCCACTGGCCTCCTCAGGGTTTTCCCATGGCTGCTTCAAGGACTCACCCGATTGCAAGGCCGCGGCATCCCACCTAGCCTAGCGTGGGGGAGGAGGATGCAGAGTATCACGCGTCATGGGCCGCCTCGAGAAGGGCCCCGAGCGGCAGGAGGGCCTACGACGGCTCGAAGAGCGAGAGCTGGCGCCGCGCGCCGACGAGCGCGTCGAAGTCGCCTTCGCCGAGGAACCGGAGCACTTGGTCGGCGATCGGCCGGAGCTGCTGCGTGACGTAGTGGTCGTAGTCGGGCGGGGCGGTCGTCTCGCCGACCGCCTCGGGCCCGGCCTGCGTGATCACGTAGGCGACGATCCGGCCGGCGGGCTCGGCCTGCTTCCGCGCGGCCTTCACGTGCGGTGGCGTCGTCTTCGTGTAGGCGCCGAGCGGCTTCCGGATCGCCTTCCGGTAGGCCAGCTCGGCGTCGTAGCGCCCCGCGCGGAGGTCGGCGACGAACGTCCGGATGAAGTCGGCGACCGGCTCGTCCCGGAACACGCGGCCGAGGAGCTCCCGCTGGAGGCGGCGCGCGACCTCGCTCCAGTCGCGGCGCACGGCCTCGAGGCCGACCAGCTCCAGCTCGGCCCCCACGAGCCCGGCGTAGCGCTTCTTCGACCCGGTCTCGCCGCCCCGCACCTCGGGCATGAAGAACCGCGCGTAGACCTTCTCGAACTCGAGCTCGAGGTGGCTCCGGCAGCCGAACTCGCGGGTGATCGCCGCCGCGACGTCGGCGCCGATCGCGTCGCGGAGCGCCTCGCCCAGCGCCGCCGTGCGCGCCGGCTCCGGCTCGCCGACCTCGACGAAGAGCGAGTCGGTGTCCCCGTAGATGACGCGATGGCCGCGGCGCGCCACGGCCTCGGCCGCGAGCCGGATGACGTGCTGGCCGGCGGTCGTGATCGCGTTCGCCACGGCCGGGGAGAAGAGGCGCGAGGCGGAGGCGCCCAGCACGCCGAAGAGCGAGTTCATGAGGATCTTCGTCGCCTGGGCGCCGACCTGGTCGCCGGCCCGCCGCGCCCGGGCCCGCTCCTCGGCCAGACGGGCGACCAGCTCCGGGAGGATGCCGGGCTCGTCGCGGCCGAAGCAGGCCCCGCTGGGGGTTCGGATCAGGGCGTCGGCCGGCAGCGCCGCGGCCGTCGCCGGCGGCACGTACGTGACGGGATCGATGTTGAACGTCCGGATGAGGCTCGGGTAGAGGCTCTTGAAGTCGAAGACGAGGATGTTCCGGTAGAGACCCGGCACCGAGTCGAGGACGAGCCCGCCCGCGATCGCGGCGGCCTCCGCCTCCCGGCCGGCGCGCACCGACGGCGCCACCCGCCCGCGCGCCCGGAGCGCGCCGAGGTAGAGCGAATCCACGGCGGCGATCTGAGCCCCGACGCGGTCGAGCTGCATGCCGGTCAGGAGGCTCCGCCGGACCGTCAGCTCGACCAGCCCCGTCCGCTCGAGGATCTCCAGGACGAGCCGCGCGTCGCGCAGGTTGTAGGCGACGAGGCTCGCCGGGTCGTCGCGGTAGGCCGCCTCGATCTGCGCCGCGCGATGCGCTCCGCCGAAGAGCTTCCCCTCGCCGAGGATCGCCCGTGCCGCCGTCTCCAGGCGGTAGTCGTCGAGCTTGACGAAGGCGCTCCGGAGCAGCGCCAGCCCGTCGAGCACCTGGCGCCCGGCGAGGACGACCCGCGGGACGCGGGTGAAGCTCTGGTCCCGCTGGATCTCCGCCTCGTCGTCCGTCCGGCCGAGCGCGAGCCGGAGCCCCGCCCGCCGCGCGCAGCGCAGGAGCACGCCCACGTCGAACTCGCAGACATTCCAGCCGGTGAGGACATCGGGGTCCACGGCGCGCACGTGCGCGAGGAAGGCCTCGAGGCACTGGGCCTCGTCCGGCCGGACTTCGAGGGGGACGGGTGCCGCGACGGCGCCGCGGCCGACGAGGAAGACCCGGTCCCCGCCGGCGCCGGCCGCGGCGATCGAGTAGAGCCGCTGGCCGTCGGCGCTCGTCTCGACGTCGAGCGAGAGCACCCGGAGGCGCGGCGTGAACTCGGCCGGGGCGAGGTCCGGGTCGCGGTAGACACGGCCCACGCCGGGCCGGCGCGCGAACGCTCCGGTGACGGCGAACGCGCCCCGGATCCCCCGGTCGATCAGGTAGCGGTAGGCGAAGCGGACGTCGGCCTCGAAGCACTCGACCCCCGCCTCCGCGAGCCGGGCGCGCACCGGCGGCACGTCGCCCGGCACCGTGACCTCGACCCGCAGGACCGCCTTGCCCGTGAACGTCCGGAGCGTCGTGGACGCGAGGCGCGCCGCGGGCAGGGCGCGGCGGAGCGCGTCGGCGTCGGCCGCCCGGACGAAGAAGTAGGGGCGGAAGCGGTCGTCGATCAGGAGCGCCGGCTCGCCCGTCTCGAGCACGGCGTGGAGGTGCACCTCGGGCTGCCCGGCGACCACCCGGTAGGTCGGCGTGAGGACGAAGCCCCGCTCCGCCATCGGGTCCATCTTCGCCCACGTCGGGGGGCCGCGCCAGACGGGGGGCCCGCGGCCGGGGGCCGGGGGTCGGGGTGGGGAACTGCTTGGCCGGGCGCGCCGGCGGGCAGTAGTATGCCTACAGGATGCCCCCCCGCCGGCGACCGCTCCTCGGGCACATCCTGATGAAGGACGGGCTGGTCACGAAGGCCCAGCTCGACGAGGCGCTCCGCGCCCAGGCAGAGGCGAAGACCTACACCCCCTTCGAGCAGATCCTGGTGGAGCGGGGGGTCCTCAGCCAGCCCCGGCTCAACGCCGCGCTCGACAAGTACCAGAAGAAGTACCGGCTCGGCGCCATCCTGGTGGACATGAAGCTCATCAGCGAGGAGCAGCTCCGGACCGCCCTCCAGCACCAGGAGAAGACCGGCCTCCGCCTGGGGGACGCGCTGCTCCGGCTGAACATGCTGACGGAGCGGCAGATGAGGCGGGCGCTCTGCAAGCAGCTCGACGTGAGCTTCGTGGACCTCGACGGCGTGACCCTCGACAAGGACCTCGCCTCCCTGATCGAGCGCGACTACGCGCAACAGCGGCGCGTCATCCCGGTCGCCCGGGCCGACAACCGGCTCACCGTGGCGATGGACGACCCGGCGGACCTCGAGGCGGTCGAGGAGCTGGCCGTCTCGACCGGCTGCCAGATCGAGGTGGTGACCTCGACCTACGCCGCGTTCCAGCGGGCGTTCCTGACGATGTACGGGGAGGGTCCCGCCGCGGCGCCGCTGGCCGCGCCGGCGGCGGCACCGGGGAAGGCGCCCGAGGCGGCTCGGCCGGGGCCGGCGACGGTTCCCGGGAAGCCGCCCGAGGCAGCCCGGCCGGGGCCGGCCGCCGCGCCGCCCAAGCCGCGCACGGAGGAGGACGCGCTCCGCGAGGAGCGCGAGCAGAGCACGCGGGCCCTCCGCGACCTCGACGCCCGCCACGCGGCGACGATGCGGGCGCTCGCGGAGCTGCAGGCGGCGCACGAGGCGCTCCGGGGCGAGCGGGAGGCAGAGGCGCCGGCGCGGCAGGCGCTGGAGGCGCGCTGCGCGGAGGCGGAGCGGGCGCTCGCGGAGCTGCGGACCGCGCACGAAGGGCTCCGGGCGGAGCGGGAGCAGGAGGCCCAGGCGCGGCAGGCGCTCGAGGCGCGTCCCGCGGAGGCCGAGCGGGCGCTCGGGGAGCTCCAGGCCGCGCACGAGGCGCTCCGGGGCGAGCGGGAGGCGGCGGCCCAGGCCCTCCAGGACCTCCAGGAGCGCCACAACCGCGTGCTGACGGCGCTCAAGGCGGCGCAGGACGCCCTCGCCGCGGAGCGGGCCGAGGCTGCCCCGGTGCGGGACGCCCTGGAGGCGCGCCGCGCGGAAGCCGAGCGGGCGCTCGCGGAGCTCCAGGCGCGGCACGCCGAGAGCGAGAAGACCCTCGCCGAGCTCCGGGCCGCGCACGAGGCCCTCCAGAAGGAGCGCGAGGCGACGGCCGGGAGGTTCCAGGAGCTCGCGGGCCGCACGCTCGCCGAGCTCGAGACCGCGCAGAAGGCGCTCCGCCAGGAGCGCGAGGCGAGCGCCAAGATGCGGCAGGAGCTCGAGGCGCTCCGCCGCCGTCCGGTCCGCTGACGCCCGGCCCGCGGCCTGAACCGTCTCGCGGCCGCCCGCCACTCGGCCGCCGTCAACCGCACCAACACCGGCGCCGCGGGGAGCCGCTTCGCCTCGAGGATCCCGGAGAGTGTCAGGATCTGCACGCGTCCGGCCATGTCGGGTTCTCCGCCGCCTACGCGGGGGTCGCGGTGACGTCCGGGAGCCAGGCGCCGGCGCGCCGCAGCTCGCGCCGCAGCGCGGCCACGTCGATCCCCTGCACCGGGCAGCCGGCGCGCAGCGCCTGGACGGCGGCGACGCCCGCCGCCTCGCCCGTCGCAAAGCACGGCGGGATTTCCTTCGTCGCGTGATGCACGCGGTGGTCCACGCTGATGCAGCGACCCGCGACCAGCAGGTTCAGGGTGCGCTGCGGCAGCAGGCTGCGGTACGGGATGTGGTAGAGCGGTACTTCTCGACGAGCGCTCCGTCGGAGCTCGCCCACTCGTGCTTCGGCGGATAGAGGCAGGCGCCGCGCGCGTCCAGCCGCTCGACCAGCTCCTGGCACAGGCCGGCCACGACCTGGGTGCCGTTGCCGTCGTCGAGCGTGAGGAGCAGGACGATCAGCCCGCCCGACGCGAGGCCGCCGAGATAGCCGTAGCGCTCGACGAGGATGACGTCGGCGCCCTGGCGCGCCGCGGCGATGGCGGCGGAGAGGCCCGCCGAGCCGCCGCCGACGACGAGCACGTCGCACGACGCCACCACGGGCACACGGCGCTCCGGCAGACTCACGTGCTCCGGCATCGTGTCGATGGTACGTCCGTGCCGGCCGCGCGGGCCAGGGGTCTAGAGATCCTCGGAGGAGGGCTCCGCCCCACTTCCGAGCCTCCCCCCGGAGGGTTGCGCGGGCAAAGCCCGCGCTCGGAGCGCTTCGCTGAGGAGCGCGCGGATGGACTGACCCGCGCGTCGGTCTTTCAGCAACCTGCTAGACGAGCGGCCAGGGGTAGCGGCGGCCGGAGGGGTCGGCGGGGAAGTGGCTGCCGCCGAGGAGCCGCCGCGCGCGGGCGGCCAGGGCCTTCTGCTCTGCGGGCGCGAGGAGCTCGGCGAGCGCGCCCGGCAGGCCCGCGTCCACGAGCCGGCGGACGTCCTGGAGAGTGCCGTCCGGAATCGGCTCACCGGCGAACTCCCAGATCACGGTCCGAAGCTTCGGCTCGGCGTGGAAGCAGAGGCCGTTGTCCACGGCGGAGATCCGGCCGTCGGGCCCGAGAAGACAGTGGCCGCTCTTCCGGTCGGCGTTGTTCGCGAGGAGGTCGAAGGCGCAGATCCGCCGGAGGGCGTCCTGGTGCTTGGGATCCTCGCGGAGGGTGAAGTAGTGCTGCTCGAAGTCGGCCTCGACGAAGAGCTGGAGCGACCCCTCGCCGAGCGGGCCGTCGCGCTCCACGGTGGGCGGCACGAGTCCCCAGCCGAGGGCTTCCGAGAAGCGGTAGGCAGCCACCTCACGCCGGTAGAGCCGCGGGGGGAAGTCCCAGAGCGGCCGCTCGCCGCGTCCCGGCTTGTACACGGCGAGCGCCGTCGCGTCGCCGAGCCGGACCTCGGCGAGGAACGTCGCGTTCGAGGCCCACGGCATGCGGCCGCGGACCTCCACCTCGCCGCGAGCCAGGAGGTCAAGGGGCAGAGGCCGCGTCATCGGGCTCAGTCGCGGCCGTGGCCGTTGCCGCGGGGGCAGACGTGGCCGCCGGGGTTGACCGGGCGCCCGCAGACCGGGCACGCCGGCCGCCCCGCGGCGAGGAGCGCGCGGGCGCGCTCGACGAACGCCCGGGCCTGGGCGCGGCTCACGTGGAAGCGGGCGGCGGCGGGCTCGCGTTCGCGCCCCTCGCCCTCCTCCTCGACGAGCTCCTCCGCGACGATCACGAAGCGGTCGCGCGCCTCGTCGTACCCCACGCCGAGCGAACGGACGGCCCACGCGGGGGCGATCGGCTCGAGGAGCGACGGGTCGCCCGGCGCCGGGCCGGCGGCCGGGAGCTTCGCGAGCATCGACGCCAGGTACTCGCCGAGCGCGCTGACCTGCTCCTTCTCGAGCTTGAGGGTGACGAGCGCGCCGCCCTCCCGCGCCTGGAGGTAGAAGACGCGCTCGCCGAGCGGGCCGACGGTGCCCGCCGTGAAGCGGTCGGGGGCCTTCAGCTCGAACGAGGGGCTCACCGGGGCCGCAGTCCCGCGAGATCGCCGTCGGTCGAGTTCACCGTGAGGATGACGGGCGCCTCCGGATGGTACGCGATCGCCGTGACGGAGGCGGGCGCGATCGCGATCCGCTGGAAGAAGTCGGGGTGCAGCCCCAGCGCGTGGGCCAGCGCGATCTTGATCGGGTCGGCGTGCGAGACGGCGACGATGATCGCGCCGCGGTGGCGCTCGACCAGGCGCGCGAGGGTCGCGGTGATCCGCGCCTGGATCTCGATGAACGACTCGCCCCCGGGGAAGCGGAACCCGCTCGGGTGGCGCTGGACGATCCGCCACTCGGGGGTCCGGCGGAGCGCCGCGAGCTTGACGCCGGTCCACCGACCGGCGTCGGAGTCGTTGAGCCCGCGCTCGATCCGGACCGGGAGCCGGCGGGCCCGGGCGACCGGGGCCGCGGTCTCGCGGGCGCGCTCGAGCGGCGAGGCGTAGACGGCCGCGATCCGGGGGAGCGGGCCGAGACGCCGCGCGAGGGCCTCGGCCTGCTGGCGCCCTTTGGCGTTGAGGTGAATCCCCGGCGCCCGTCCGTAGTTGATGACGCCGGTCGTCGGGGTCCGCCCGTGGCGCACGAGGAGCACCACGGTCGGGCGCATCCGGGTCAGCGCGCGCGGCATGTCGGCGTCACCCCTCGAGGATGCGCAGCGAGAAATCCATGTAGCGCCGGATCAGACGGAAGTCTTCCCGGTTGTAGGTGAAGAGGGTTGGAGAAGGCACTTCACCGGTAGATCGTCCGGAACCGACCTTCGCGCAGCAGCGTGTCCAGCCGCTGTTCGATCTCTCGGTCCTCGAGCACCTTGCGCAGCGCTGTCTGGATCGCCTCCGTGTCCGTCTTGGCGCTGAACAGCCGGCGAACCTTCTCGATCATCCCCGTCGAGGTTGTAGGTCTTTTTCTTCACCGTGGCCCTCACGGCATCTCCACCTCCTGTACGGATGATACAGACACTCTATCAATCCCATCCATATCGGTCGGCGGTCAGTCGGCGCGCCCGCCGGGCGGGTAGGGGATGGGCCCCGCGTAGTCGGCCCGGAGCGGCGCCCAGCGGGTCGCCCAGAGGCGGGCGAGCGTCCCGGCGAGCTGACGGAGGTGGAGGCGGTCGTGGGCGACCCACGCCGCCAGCAGGTCCAGCCCCGAAAGCCGCCCGAGCGCCCGGTGCTCTACCGCCGCGCGCAGGCAGGCAGGCGCGACCGCGCCCAGGAGGGCGAGGCTCGCCGCGCGCCGCGCCCGGAGGGCCGCGAGGGCCTCCTCGGGGCGCGCGTCGCGGTAGCGCCGCTCCTCGACCCAGCGCTCGGGATCGATCGGCGCGAACTCCTCTTTGCCCTCCACGATCACCCGGACGCGAGCGCCGAAGTCCTCCGTCTCCTCGTCCCGCAGGTGGCAGACGATCTCGATCGGTGCCCACTCGGCCGGGGCGGGCCGGGCGCGCCAGGCGGCGTCGTCGAGGTCGCCCAGCAGGAGGTTCAGCAGCGGCGGCAGGCGCGCCAGCTCCCGGCGCGCCTCACTCAGCACGGTCGCGGGATCGTGCATCGGTCACTCCTCCGGCCGGCCCCGGGGCCGGCTGCCTTCGGGTCCCCTGCACTCGGGTCGACCCCCGATCTCGACCTCGTCGTGGCCGCCCGCCTGGGTGGACAAGCCGCACGTGGACGGCCTGCTCGCCCACGCGCTCGCGAGCCTGGCGGGTTGACCCGGCGTCACTGTCGCACGATCTCCAGGAGCTCGACCTCGAAGACCAGCGTCGCGCCGGGCTTGATCCGCGGCGGCGCCCCGCGGTCGCCGTAGGCGAGGTCCGGGGGGCAGACGAGCCGGCTCTTCCCCCCGACCTTCATGAGCTGCACGCCCTCGGTCCAGCACCGGATCACCCCCTTGAGCGGGAACGTCGCCGGCTGACCGCGCTGGACGGAGCTGTCGAAGACGGTCCCGTCCACGAGCGTCCCGTGGTAGTGGACCTTGACCGTGTCGGCGGCCTTCGGGGCCTCGCCGGTGCCCGGGCGCACGGTCGTGATGACGAGGCCCGAGGCGGTGCGCACGGCGCCCTGCTCGGCGGCGGCCTTGTCCAGGTACGCCTGTCCTGCCTTGCGTTCGGCCGCGGCGACCGCGCCGACCCGCGCCCGCTGGAGCTCCTGCACCTTGGGCCCGTAGGTCTGGAGGTCCACCTTCTTGTCCCGGCCGAGGATGCCGTCGGCGATGCCGGCCTTGACGAACTCGAGCTCCATCTCGGAGAGCCGGAACGCGGCCAGGCTGTTCGCGACCGCGAGGCCGAGGGCGTAGAGGACCTTCTGCTCCTCCGTCTTGAGCTCGGGCCCCGCCGCGGGCGCCGGCCCGGCCAGGACGACGAGGACGATCGCGAGGATCACGGATCGGGTGAGGCTTCGCATGGACGCCGTCCTTTCGGGTGGGGGTGACGGGCTCATCGGTCCCGCCACGATACCCACACGGGCGGGGGGCCCGCAAGGGCGTGCTTGATCTCGCGCCGCCTCGACGCTACGCTGGAGGCATCCGAGCCGACTCACGTGGGGGGAGAGGTATCGTCATGAGCGAGAAGCTGGTCAAGTCCGACGCCGAGTGGCGACGGGAGCTCACCCCGGAGCAGTACGAGGTGCTCCGGCGCCAGGGCACCGAGCGCCCGTTCACCGGCGAGTACCACGCCTGCAAGGACGCGGGCGTCTACCGGTGCGCCGGGTGCGGGAGCCCGCTGTTCAGCTCGACGACGAAGTTCGATTCCGGCACTGGCTGGCCGAGCTTCTGGGAGCCGATCGACCCGGCCGGGGTCGCGACCCACGAGGACCGGAGCCTGTTCATGCGGCGGACCGAGGTGCGGTGCCGCCGGTGCGACGGCCACCTCGGCCACGTCTTCGACGACGGGCCGCCGCCGACCGGCCTGCGCTACTGCATCAACTCCGCCGCGCTCCGGCTGGAGCGGGCCGCCGGCCAGAAGTGAAGCCGACCATGCCCGCGAGAGAGGAGCCCGTCATGCGCTACCGGAAGCTGGGGGGGAGTGCCCTCCAGGTCTCCGCCATCGGACTGGGCTGCATGTCCATGTCGGGGACCTACGGCAAGAGCGACGACGCCGAGTGCGTCGGCGTGATCCAGCACGCGCTGGACCTCGGCATCAACTTCCTCGACTCCTCGGACATGTACGGCTGGGGTCACAACGAGGAGCTGATCGGTCGCGCCGTCAAGGGGCGGCGGAGCCAGGTGGTCCTCACCACCAAGTTCGGCCAGGTGCGGAACCCGGACGGGGCGAACCTCGTCAGCGGCCGGCCCGAGTACGTCCCGAAGGCGTGCGACGCGAGCCTCAAGCGCCTCGGGGTGGAGGTGATCGACCTCTACTACCAGCACCGGGTGGACCCGAAGGTGCCGATCGAGGACACGGTCGGCGCCATGGCCCGTCTCGTGGAGGAGGGGAAGGTCCGCTGCCTCGGGCTCACGGAGGCCGCGCCGGAGACGATCCAGCGGGCGCACGCGGTCCACCCGATCGCGGCCGTCCAGACCGAGTACTCGCTGCTCTACCGGCTGCCGGGGGAGGAGACCCTGCCCGTGTGCCGCGAGCTGGGGATCGCGTACGTCGCCTACTCCCCGCTCGGCCGGGGGCTCCTCGCCGGGCGAGTCCAGAGCCCGGGCGAGATCCCGGAGGACGACCGGCGGCGCCAGCACCCGCGCTTCCAGGGGCAGAACTTCGAGCACAACCGGAAGCTCGTCCGCCGGATTGAGGAGATGGCGGCCGAGAAGGGCATCACGCCGGCGCAGCTCGCGCTCGCCTGGCTCCTCGCGCAAGGGGAGGACGTCGTGCCCATCCCCGGCACGAAGCGGAAGGAGCGCCTCGAGGAGAATCTCGCGGCGCTCGCCGTCCAGCTCACGGCCCAGGACCTCGCGCGCCTCGACGAGGCGTTGCCGCGCGGCGCCGCGGCCGGCGCGCGCTACCCCGAAGCCCAGCTGAAGGCGGTCTACCTGTAGAAATCCTGAGACCCCTCTCCCCGACGAGGGGAGAGGGGCAGGGTGAGGGGGCTCACCCCTCCGCCCGGAAACCCTCCAGCGCCTTCCAGTCGAGCTCGACGCCGTGGCCGGGCCGGTCCGGGGCCACGGCCAGGCCCTCCCGCAGCTCAAGCGGGTGGGCGAGGAAGCGCTCGAGCCCGAAGCCGTGGACCTCGAGGTACGAGGCGTTCGGGACCGCCGCCAGGAGGTGCACGTGCAGGTCGTGGACGCCGTGGGAAGTGACCGGCAGGTTGTGGGCCTCGGCCACGTGCGCGACCTTCAGCCACACCGTGACCCCGCCGCAGTTCGAGACGTCGGGCTCGGGGAAGCTCACGCCGCCGGCCTCGATCAGGCGGGTGAACTCGTAGAGGGTCCTGAAGTTCTCCCCGGCCGCGATCGGGAGCGCCCCCTCGCGGGCAATGCGGACGTGGCCGGCGAGGTCATCCGGGATCGTGGGCTCCTCGAGCCAGAAGACGTCGTGCGGGATGAGGGCCCGGGAGGCGCGGATCGCCTCGTCCGCGGTCCAGCCCATGTTCGCGTCCACCATGAGCGGCGTGTCGGGGCCGAGGAGCTGCCGCACCGCGCGCACGCGGTCCACGTCCTCGCGGAGGCTCGGGCGGCCCACCTTCATCTTGATCGCGCGGAAGCCCTTGCCGAGGTTCTCCTCCGTCTGCCGCAGCAGGCGGTCGAGGGGGAACTGGAGGTCGATCCCGCCCGCGTAGGCCCGGACGCGGGGGTCGTGGCCGCCGAGGAGGCGCCACCAGGGCAGGTTCCGCCGGCGCGCCCGGAGGTCCCAGAGCGCGATGTCCACGGCGGCGATGGCGAAGGCCGCCGCCCCCCCACGCCCGACGTAGTGGAGGCGCCACCACATGCGCTCCCAGAGCTGTTCGATGCGCTCCTCGTCCTCGCCGACGAGCGCCGGCGCCAGGTCCCGCGCGATGAGGGACCGGATCGCCGCCCCGCCGGCGCCCGGGGTGTACGTGTAGCCGAGCCCCTCGGCCCCGTCGCGGGCCCGCAGGCGCACCGTGACCAGCTCGAAGTGCGTGATGTCTCCGTGGGTCGCGTCGGAGAGGACCGTCGGCAGCGGGATGCGATAGTGCGCGACGTCGAGGGCAGCGATGGCCATGACGGGGCTCCCGCCCGACCCTAAGCTGGGGGCCGGCGGCCGTCAAGGCCGTCCCGGCCGACGCGCGCCCGCGCGCCAGCTCGCCGCGGCCATCGCGGCGCCGAGGAGCGCCGTCGCCGCGCAGAAGCCGCCGAGGCTCCCGAAGCCGAAGCGGGTGACGAGCCACCCACCGAGGGCCGTCGCGCCGAGCCAGCCGACGCTGGCCGACGTGATGTTGAGGCCGAGGACTGCCCCCCGCGCCTCGCTCGAGACCTCGGAGAGGGCCGCCAGGAGCGGTGGCCGCCCGAGGGCGTTCGCCGCGGCGTAGGCGAGGCCGAGGCCGATCGAGACGGCGAGCGCCGGCTGCCAGCCGAGGAGCGGGAGGGCGAGGATCCCGGTCGCGACGGCGGAGACGGCATACGCGAGCGGCCGCGCGGGGAAGCGATCGGCCACCTGGCCGCCGGCGATGTTGCCGACGAGATTCCCGATGGCGACCAGCGCGAGCGCCAGGGCCAGCTCGGGGAGTGACACGCCGTAGCTCGTCAGGAGGTAGGTCGGCAGGTAGACGGCCATCGCCGCGAAGCACGCCCGCTCCATCGTCCCGGCGCCGAGGAGCGCCAGCACCCGCGGGGTCATGAGCCGCGCGATCGAGCCGACCGAACCGGCGCCGCCGGCTCGCTGGCCCGCCGGGCGCGGCAGAATCGGCCAGATCGCGAGCGCGGTCAAGACCATGACGCCCCCGTGGGTGGCGATCGCGCCGCGCCACCCGCCGACCGCACCGAGGAGCGTCACGAGCGGGACGCCGAAGACGAGCGACAGCGACTGTCCCGTCATGACCCAGCCGAGGGCGCGACCGCGCTGGGGGGGCGGGACCTGGTCCGAGACGGCCGCGAAGACGGTCCCCATGAACCCGCCCCCGCCCACGCCGGCGAGGAGCTGCCACGCCAGGGCGGCGCTGTAGCTCTGCGCCAGCGCGAGGCCGATCCGCGCCCCGCCCAGGACGACGACGGCCGCCACGAGGATCGGCCGGCGGCCCACCAGGTCCGAGGCGGCCCCGGCGCCGAGCGACGTGAGCCCCCAGGCGATGCTCATGAGCGAGAGCAGGTTCGCGATCGCGCCGAGGTCCGAGTCGAGGTCCCGCGCCATGTCGAGGAGAAACGGGGAGATCCCGATCCCCGAGGTCGTGACGACGAAGGTGGCCCAGCAGAGCGTGACGAGGACGACCGCGAGCGCGCGCGGGCGGTCGTCGGCAGGCATCGCGCCCATTCTACCCGACGCCCGATCCCCTGTGGGCTCGGCGGCGCGCGGCGTGCGGTATCATGACGGGAGCCCTCAAGGAGGAACGGATGCCCACTGACCCGAAGCCCCGCACGCTCGGCGAGCTGCGCCGGGCCGGCTACCGCCCGAAGACCGTCCGGGAGGAGGTCCACGCGAACCTGATCGCGCGGCTCGAGGCCCGCGAGCCACTCTTCCCCGGGATCATCGGCTACGAGGAGACGGTGATCCCGGAGCTGGTCCACGCCCTCCTGGCCGGCCAGAACGTGATCGTCCTCGGCGAGCGCGGCCAGGCGAAGTCGCGCCTGATCCGGGCGATGACCGGGCTCCTCGACCCCGAGATCCCGGTCGTCGCGGGGAGCGAGCTGAACGACAGCCCGTTCGCGCCCGTGAGCCCGGCGGCCCGGCGGCGCGTCGCCGAGGCGGGGGACGACTGCCCGATCGAGTGGCTCACGCGCGCGGCCCGCTACGCGGAGAAGCTCGCGACGCCGGACGTCTCGATGGCCGATCTGATCGGCGACGTGGACCCGATCAGGGTCGCGGAAGGGCGCTACCTCGCGGACGAGTTGACGATCCACTACGGGCTCGTCCCCCGCGCCAACCGCGGCATCTTCTGCGTCAACGAGCTGCCGGACCTGCCCGAGCGGATCCAGGTGGGCCTCTTCAACGTGATGGAGGAGCGGGATGTCCAGATCAAGGGCTACCGGATCCGGCTCCCCCTCGATCTCCTCGTGTTCGCGACCGCCAATCCGGAGGACTACACGAACCGCGGGCGGATCATCACGCCGCTGAAGGACCGCTTCGGCGCCCAGGTGCGGACCCACTACCCGCGGACGCCCGCGGACGAGCTGCGGATCGTCGAGCAGGAGCGGGCGCGGTTCGCGACGGCGGAGGCGCGCGTCGTGGTGCCGGAGTTCATGGCGGAGATCGTGGCGGAGCTCACGGCGCTGGCGCGCCGCAGCTCCGAGATCAACCAGCGCTCGGGGGTGAGCGTGCGGGTCAGCATCGCCAACGACGAGACCCTCCGGAGCGCCGCGCTCCGGCGCGCCCTCCAGCTCGGGGAGGCGCCGGCGGCCCCCCGGATCACCGACCTCCCGGCCCTCGCCGCCTCGATGCGCGGGAAGATCGAGCTCGAGTCGGTCGAGGAGGGGCGGGAGGAGGCCGTGATCGAGGACCTCACGAAGCGCGCCGTGGCCGCCGTCTTCCAGCGGCGGCTCGGCGGAGCGGATGTGCAGGACCTCGTCGCCGCGTTCGAGGACGGGCTCTCGGTCACGGCCGGCTCCACCGTGCCGGCCGCCGACTACGTGCGCCTCCGGGACACGGTGCGCGGGCTCAAGGGCGTGGTCGCGCGCCTCGGTGGCGGCAGCTCGCCGGCCGAGACGGCGGCGGCGGTCGAGCTGGTCCTGGAGGGCCTCCACCTCCACCGCCGCCTGAACCGCGAGCGCGTGGGCGGCGGGTGGGCCTACCGGCGCGCGGCGCGCGAGGCGGAGGAGCCCGGGCCGCGGCCCCGCCGCGAGGGGCGGCGGGAGGAAGGCCGGCGGCCGTGATCCGCCACCGCTACTCGCGCTGGGACGGGACGCAGGAGCCGCTCGCCCCCGACGCCGACCAGCTCCTCGACGCCCTCGCCGAGGATCTCTTCGAGCACGGCGACCTCGAGCGGGCGCTCCACGACCTTTTCCGTCGTGGCCTCTGGGGCCGGCAGGGGCAGCGGCTGCCGGGCCTCCGCGACCTCCTCCGCCAGGTGCGCGACCGCCGCCAGGACCGGCTCGACCGGTACGACGTCGGCTCCGTCCTGGACGACCTCCGCCAGCGGCTCGACCGGGTGATCGAGCTGGAGTGGGCGGCCGCCGAGCGCGCCGCCGCGGAGCCGGAGACGCGCACGCGCGGCGAGGCCGTCCGGCGGACGCTCGAGACCCTGCCGCGGAGCCTCGGCGGGGTGATCCGACAGCTCGCCCGTCACGACTTCCTCGACCCGCTCGCCCGCCAGGAGTTCCAGGCGCTGCTCGATCTCCTCCGCCGGCAGATGGCCGGCCAGGTCTCACGCGAGGTCACCGACGCGCTCCGCGGCATGACGCCCGGCCAGCAGCGGGAGCTCCGTGAGATGCTCTCCGCGCTCAACCGCATGCTCCGCGAGCGGCTTCGGGGCGGGAAGCCGGACTTCGAGGGGTTCATGCGCCGGTTCGGCCACTTCTTCGGGCCGAACCCCCCGCGGAGCCTCGACGAGCTGCTCGAGCGGATGCAGCGCCAGATGGCGGGGATGCAGTCCTTGATGGCCGGGCTCAGCCCCGAGCAGCGCGAGGAGCTGATGCGGGCGCTCCAGGACTCGCTCGACCCCGGGACGATCCGGGAGATGTCGGAGCTCGGCGCGCTCATGGAGGCGCTCCAGCCGCCGTCGGACCTGGTCCGGGAGTATCCGTTCCGGGGCGCCGAGGCGCTCGACCTCGACGAGGCGATGCGGCTCATGGGTGAGCTCCAGGAGCTGGACGGCCTCGAGCAGGCGCTCGAGCAGGCGGGCCGGACGGGCGACCTCGACCGCCTCGACGGCGAGCGCCTGCGCGAGTGGCTCGGGCCCGAGGCCGAGCAGGCGCTCCGTGAGATGCGCGACGTGGCGCGGAAGCTCGAGGAGGCCGGCTACGCCCGCCAGACCGGCGACCGCTGGGAGCTCACGCCGCGGACGATCCGCCGCCTCGGCGAGAAGGCGCTCGGCGAGGTGTTCGGCCGCCTCGGGCGCGCGCGGGTCGGCGGCCACCGGATCGCACCGGTCGGATCGGGCGGTGAGCCGACCGGCGACACGAAGCCCTACGAGCCGGGGGAGCCGTTCGAGGTGAACCTCCAGCGGTCGCTGATGAACGCGCTCGCGCGCCGGGGCCCCGGCACGCCGGTCCGGCTCGCCCTCGAGGACTTCGAGGTGGACCGGGTCGAGGCGACGGTGAGCGCGGCGACCGTGCTCCTCCTCGACCAGTCGAGCTCGATGTTCTACCAGGGCCGCTGGCCGTCGGCGAAGAAGGTCGCGATGGCGCTCCAGGCGCTCATCCAGGGGCAGTTCCCGCGGGACCGGCTCTTCGTCGTCGGCTTCTCGGACTACGCCCAGGAGATCCGGCCCGAGGACGTGCCGGGCGCCGAGCCGAACATGTGGCAGCAGGGCACGAACATGCAGCACGCGATCAGGCTCGCCCGCCGGCGCCTCGCCCGCGAGCCCGCCGCGACGCGCCAGATCATCATGGTGACGGACGGCGACCCCACGGCCCACCTCGAAGGCGGCGAGGCGGTCTTCAGCTACCCGCCCACCCGGCGGACGATCGCGGAGACCTTGCGCGAGGTGCGGCGCTGCACGGCGGCCGGGATCACGATCAACACGTTCATGCTGGCCCGCGCGCCCTACCTCACGCAGTTCGTCGACTACGTCGCGCGGATCAACCGGGGGCGCGCCTTCTTCGCCGAGCCCGGCCGCCTCGGCGACTACATCCTCGTGGACTACGTCCGCAACCGCCGCCGCCGCGTCGGGTAGCGGGCGGTCCCGCTATATGAGCCGCCGCACGATCCTTTCCAGGTCTCTCCGGTTGACGATCCGCATCACCGTGACCTGGGTTTCGTCCACGCGATAGAGCACCCGGTAGTCGCCCGAGCGCAGGCGGTACAGCGGAAACGAGAATCCTCTAAGCCGTTTGATTCGACGGCATCACGCGGCCGGCCTTCCGGTCGGCCTCGGCCTCGGCGATCATCTTCCTGATCTTCGGGCTGTGCTCCAGGACGAAGTCTTCGAGGTCGTCCTCGGTGAGCGGGGTAATCGACGCCGCTGGCTTGCCGCGGAAGGTGATGATCACCGGCTCCCCCTTCATGACACGGCGGAGGAGCTCGTTCGTCTTGTTCTTCAGCTCCACGGTGTTTGCGACTTTCATGAGCGCTCCGTGTGTGGGTTCAGCGCGAGTTTAATAGCCAGCTATGGGAATGTCAACGAAAGAGCGCGTCGAAGCCCAGGCTCACCGTGGCCAGCGGTACGACCGTCACGCGGTTCGCCAGCGGGTATCGCCGCTCCCCGGGATAGAGGACGATCAGCTCGTCGAGACGGAGGTCGTCGAAGGCAATCTTCATTGAAGGCGTCAGGCGCGGCGCGTCGGCGCGCTTGACCTCGACGCCGAGACGGCGGCCGCCCTTGAGGAGGAGCAGGTCAAGCTCCGCCCCGCCGTGGGTCGCCCAGAAGTACGCCTCGTCCGGCCGCACGGCGTTCAAGATTTCAGCGATGGCGTAGCCCTCCCAGGAGGCGCCGCACTTGGGGTGCACGAGCAGCTCCCGCTCGGTGCGGAGGCCCAGGAGGTGGTGGAGGATCCCGCTGTCCCTGAGGTAGACCTTCGGGGCCTTCACCTGGCGCTTCGCGACATTCTCGTGCCACGGCTGGAGCTGGCGGACCATGTAGAGCCCGGTCAGGAGGTCGAGGTAGCGACGCACGGTCGGCTCACTCACGCCCATCGAGCGAGCCGGCTCGGCCGCATTCCAGACACTCCCGTGGTAGTGAGCGAGCATGGTCCAGGCGCGGAGCAGCGCCGCTGCCGGCACGCTGACGCCGAGCTGCGGGAGGTCCCGCTCTAGGAACGTCCGGACGAACTCCTGCCGCCAGACGAAGCTGTCCGCGGCCGTGCGCGCCAGGAACGCGCGCGGGAACCCGCCCCGGAGCCAGTGGCGGTCGAGCGCCAGCGCGCCGACTTCCCCGAGCGAGAACCCGGAGAGCTGGACGACCTCCAGTCGCCCCGCGAGCGTCTCCGAGGACTGTCTCAGGAGCGCCGGCGTTGCGCTGCCCAGGACAAGGAACCGGGTCGGAGCGGGCCTCCGGTCGGCTA
Source organism: uncultured bacterium (assembly GCA_964416315.1). Lineage (GTDB taxonomy): Bacteria > Methylomirabilota > Methylomirabilia > Rokubacteriales > DASRDR01 > CAYQDR01. The sequence goes on along the minus strand of CAYQDR010000041.1, from coordinate 13,192 downwards.
AGACGCGCAGGACGGGGAACAGGTCTGGGCGGCGCTGGATCTCGTCGAGCACCACGGTGCCTCTGAGGCGCGCCAGCGTGGTCATCGGCTCGGCCAGCCTGGCCAGGCTGACGGGATCCTCGAGGTCGAGGTAGTTCGGGGAGTCGGCGGGGACGATCAGCCGCGCGAGGGTCGTCTTGCCGCACTGCCGCGGTCCGACGATCGCCACGACACGGCTGCGCCCCAGCGCGGTGCGAATCCGCGCGAGGACCTCGGGCCGAGCGACCACGGAGTGAGGCTACCATGAAAATCGAACAGCGCATGTTCGAATTTCAAGGCGTAGCGCGCGTCACCTGGGCGGGATCACCCAGGGCAGCTCGGCGCGGTGGCCTGCTTCGAACTCGGCGATCCTGGCCTCGTAGCCGAGCGTCACGGCGATCTCGTCCTGCCCCGTCAGCAGCAGCTCCCGCCGGAAGGGATCGATCTCGAAGCGGTGGGTCGCGCCGCCGGGGGCGGTCACCGTCCGGGCTTCCAGGTCCACGGTGACCATCGCCCCCGGGCGCTCGCGGAGGCGGCCGCGCAGCGTGGCGACCGCCTCGGCCGGCAGCAGGACAGGCAGGAGCCCGTTCTTGAAGCAGTTCTCCCGGAAGATGTCGCCAAGGCTCGGGGCGACGACGGCGCGGATCCCGTAGGCGTCGAGCGCCCAGACGGCCATCTCGCGCGAGGAGCCGCAGCCGAAGTTCTCCGCCGTGACGAGGATCTTCGCCGCGCGGTAGGCCGACTGGTTCAGGACGAAGTCGGAGCGCGGGCTCCCGTCCGGGCCGAAGCGGAGGTCGTGGAAGAGGAACCGGACGTACTCCGGGCTCCGGGGCTTTCGCAAGAACCGCGCCGGGATGATCCGGTCCGTGTCCACGTTGGGGAGGTCGATCGGCGCCGCGACGGCGGTGAGGCGGCGGAAGGGCTCCATCAGCCGAGCCTCCGCACGTCGGTCAGCCGCCCGGTCACCGCGGCGGCCGCCGCCATCGCGGGCGACATGAGGTGGGTCCGCGCGCCCTTCCCCTGGCGCCCCTCGAAGTTGCGGTTGGAGGTGGACGCGACGCGCTCGCCCTCGGCCGCCACCTCGCCGTTCATCCCGACGCACATGGAGCAGCCGGCTTCCCGCCACTCGAACCCGGCGTCGCGGAAGACCTGGTCGAGCCCCTCGGCCTCGGCCGCGCGCTTGACCGTCCCCGAGCCCGGCACGACCCAGGCGGGGACCACGGCCCGCCGCCCCTGGACGATGCGCGCCGCGGCGCGCAGGTCGTCCAGCCGGCTGTTCGTGCAGGAGCCGATGAAGACCCGGTCCACGCGGATCTCGGCGAGCGGCGTCCCGGGCCGGAGCCCCATGTAGCCGAGCGCCCGCTCCATGCTGGCGCGGCGCGCGGGGTCGGGCTCGGCCGCGGGGTCGGGGACGCGCTCGGTGATCGGCAGGGCGTCCTGGGGGCTCGTCCCCCAGGTCACGGCCGGCGCGATCGCGGCGGCGTCGAGCGAGAGTTCCCGGTCGAAGGCGGCGCCGGGGTCGGTCGGCAGCGCCCGCCAGGCCTGGAGCCCCTGCGCCCAGGCCTCCCCGCGCGGGGCGAACGGGCGGCCCTCGAGGTAAGCGACGGTCGTCTCGTCGGGCGCCACCATGCCGGCCCGCGCCCCGGCCTCGATCGACATGTTGCACACCGTCATCCGCTCGTCCATGGACATGGCGCGGATCGTCGAGCCCGCGTACTCGATGGCGTGCCCGGTCCCGCCGCCCGCGCCGATCTGCCCGATGATCGCGAGGATCACGTCCTTGGCCGCGACGCCCAGGGCGAGCCGTCCCTCCACCGTGATGCGCATGGTCTTCGGCTTCCGCTGCCAGAGCGTCTGGGTCGCCATGACGTGCTCGACCTCGGTCGAGCCGATTCCGAACGCGAGGGCGCCGACGGCGCCATGGGTCGAGGTGTGGGAGTCGCCGCAGACCAGCGTCATCCCGGGGAGCGTCAGGGCGAGCTCGGGGCCGATGATGTGGACGATCCCCCGCCGCGCATCCCCCGGGCCGAAGTACGTCACGCCCTGCTCGGCCGTGTGGGACGTCAGGGCTTCCACCATCGCCTGGATCTCGGGGTCGGTGGCGACGGCCCCGGGCGAGGTGAGGACGTAGTGGTCCGCCGTCGCGAAGGTGAGGTCGGGCCGCCGGACCCGCCGGCCGGCCTTGGCGAGGCGCGCGAAGGCGTGGGTCGAGCCCTCGTGGAGGAGGTGGCGGTCGATGTAGAGGAGCGTGTGGCCGCCGGGCCCCTCTGCCACGACGTGGCGGCTCCAGATCCTCTCGAACATCGTCCGCGGCGCGGCCATGCGCGACGGCTCCCTCAGGTGCGCGTCCGGAGATGGAAGCTCTTCGGGCGCGTGAGGTGGCGGAAGCCGAGGTGGGAGAGCGAGCACCCCTTGCCGCTGTCCTTCACGCCGACCCAGGGGAGCATCGGGTCGAGGTAGTCGCAGCGGTTCGCATAGACGGTGCCGGCCTCGAGGTCGGCTCCGAGGCGCGTCGCGCGCTCCGTGTCCTCCGTCCAGACGGAGGCGGTGAGCCCGTAGGGGCTGTCGTTCATGAGCCGCGCCGCCTCGGCGTCGTCCCGGACCGGCATGAGCCCGACGACCGGGCCGAAGCTCTCCTCGCGCATGACGGCCATCCCGTGGTCCACGTCCACGAGCACGGTCGGCTCGTAGAAGAACCCGCGCTCGCCCCAGCGCTGCCCGCCCGTCAGCACGCGGGCGCCGGCGGCCCGCGCCTGGGCGACCTGCTGCTCGACGACCCGGCGCCCCCGCTCGTGGGCGAGGGGGCCGTGGGTCGTCGCCCGGTCCTCGGGATCCCCCAGCCGGTACTGCCGGACCAGGGCGACGGAGGCCTCGACGAAGCGGTCGAAGAGCGGGCGCGCGACATAGATCCGCTCCACCGCGCAGCAGCTCTGGCCGGCGTTGTAGAAGGCGCCGTCCACCAGGTTCTCGACGGCGAAGTCGAAGTTCGCGTCCTCGGCGACGTACGCCGGGTCCTTCCCCCCGAGCTCGAGGCCCGCGTCGATGAAGCGCCGGCTCACCTCCCCGTAGACCTCGCGGCCGCCCGCGACGGAGCCGGTGAACGACACGTAGTCCACGCCGCCCGAGCGGATCAGCCGCGCCGTGGCCTCGTGGTCGAGCCGCGCCGCCGCGATGAGGCCGGCCGGCAGCTCGGTGCCCGCGAAGGCGTCCACGAAGTGGTCGGCGCAGAGCGGGGTGAGCCGCGCGTGCTTGACGAGGACGGCGTTGCCGGCGAGGAGCGCGGGCACGATGACGTTGACGGCGATCAGGAGCGGGTAGTTCCAGGCCGCGATGTCGAGCACGACCCCGAGCGGCTCGTGCCGGACGAAGCGCTGGAAGCCCTCCTTCGGCGGGAGCGGCTCGTCGGCGAGCGCGGCCGGCGCGAGGCGGCACATCGTCTCGGCCCGGTCGATCATGGTCTCGATCTCGCGCTCGGCCTGCACGAGGGGCTTGCCCATCTGGCGGGTGATCTCGAGCGCGACCCGGTCCGCCATCGCGCGGAACGCCGGCGCCATCCCGGCGACCACCCGGATGCGCTCGGCGACGGGCACCCGGCGCCAGGCCCGCTGGGTCTCGCGGGCGCGGGCCACGATGGCGCGGAGCTCGCGCTCCGTGGTGTACGATACCTCGCGGAAGGGCTCGCCGGTGGCCGGGTTGACGAGCGTCCAGCCGTCCCTCACGCGCGCGAGCTTACCCCGACCCGGAAGCCCAGGCAAGGAGCGGGTGCCGTGCTGAAGTTCGTCGTCGTGTGCCATCGCCGCCCCGACTGGTCGCGCTCTGAGTTCCGCCGTTACTGCCGGGAGATCCACGGGCCGCTGGCCGAGGCCATCCCCGGCGTCCGCGGCTACGTGCAGAACTTCGTTCGGCCCGAGGAGGGGCGCGATCCGGCGTGGGACGCGGTCGTCGAGTTCTGGTTCGACGATCGCGAGACTATGGAGGCCGCGTGGCGCTCGGAGGCGGGCCGCCGCGCGACCGACGACAACGCCCACTGCATGGACCTGGCGCGTACGGCCTGGGCGGTCGTCGAGGAAGTGGTGGTGCGCGCCCCGGCCCCTTGACCCCCGGTTCGCGGCGTGGCATCAGGGAGGGGTGGAGCGCGTGGTCATGAGCAAGCGGGTCCGAATCGTCGTCTGCGGCTTCGGGCGGGTGGGGCGCGCCTTCGCCCGGCTGCTCGGGGCGAAACGTGCCCTCGCCGAGCGCGCCCACGGGGTCACGCTCGACCTCGTGGGCGTGGGGGAGCTCGGGGCGAGCCTCCTCCGGCCGCACGGCCTCCCGCCGGAGGAGACGGCGAGCTTCTTCGAGGCCCGCGGTAGCTTCGCCGGGCACCCGGACGCGCGCCCGGGCTGGCAGGGGCTCGATCTCCTCCGCGAGGCCGAGGCCGAGGTCCTGGTGGAGACGACCCCGACGGACATCCGCACCGGCGAGCCCGCGCTCGGCCACGTCCGCGCCGCGCTCGGCCGGGGGATGCACGTCGCCAGCGCGAACAAGGGCCCGTTCATCCGCCACTACCGCGAGCTGCGCGAGCTCGCGGCCAAGAACGGCGCGGCGCTGAAGCTCTCGGCGGCGGCCGCCGCGGCGCTCCCCACCCTCGACGTGGCGCAGGTCTGCCTCGCGGGCGCCGAGATCCTCGCGATCGAGGGCGTGCTGAACGGGACGTCGAACTTCATCCTCACGCGCATGCGCACGGGCCAGGCCTACGCCGAGGCGCTCGCCGAGGCGCAGCGGCTCGGCATCGCGGAGCCCGATCCGACGCTCGACGTGGAGGGGTACGACACGGCGAACAAGCTCGCGCTGATCGCGAACGTCTGCATGGACGCGGACCTCGAGCCCGGCGCGGTCGAGCGGACCGGGATCACGGGGCTCGCGGCGGAGGCCGTGCGGGCGGCAGCCGCCGAGGGGCGGACTTACCGGCTCGTCGGGCGGGCCGTGCGCGACGGCGACGGCCGCGTGCGCGCCCGGGTGGCGCCCGAGGGCCTGCCGTCGGACCACCCGCTCGCCGCCGTGGACGGGGCCGAGAAGGGGATCACCTACACCACGGACACGATGCACCGCGTGACGGTCGTGGGCGGCAAGAGCGATCCGCGGGGCGCCGCCGCGGCGCTCCTCAAGGACGTCCTGAACGTCTACCGCGCGTCCTGACGCGCGGGCCCCGAGGAGCCGAGCACCCGATGAGGCGGGAAGCAGGTTGCTCCCCTCCCCCCCTGAGGGGTGGGAGGGGGCGGGGGTGCGGGGGGACCCGATGAACAACGCTGACCTGATCGTCCGGACCCTCCGCGAGGCCGGAGTCCAGTACGGCTTCGGCATCCCGAGCGGGAACGTGCTCCCCTTCATGGAGGCGATGCGGCAGGGCGGGCTCCCCTTCGTCCTCACCGCCCACGAGGGCTCGGCGGCGTTCGCGGCCGACGTGATGGGCCGCCTCACGGGCGCCCCCGGCCTCGCCATCGCCACGCTCGGCCCCGGGGCGACGAACCTGACGACCGGCGTCGGCTGCGCCTACCTCGATCGGTCGGCCCTCATCGCCCTCACGTGCAACCTGCCCACGGCCCAGCTCGGGCGGCGCATCCAGATGGCGATCGACCACCACGCCCTGTTCTGCCCCCTGACGAAGGCGAGCCTCGCCTTCCGGAAGGGCCGCGTGGCCGCGGTGCTCGAAGAGGCGCTCGCGATCGCGCTCGCCGAGCCCCCGGGGCCGGTCCACCTGGATCTGCCGGAAGACGTCGCCCTCGCCCCTGCGGTGGAGGACGTCCCCCCGATCCCGAGCGGCCGACGCTGCCGGCCGGCCCCCGAGGCCGCGATCGAGAAGGCCGCGGAGCTCCTCGGCCGGGCCCGCCAGCCCGTGGCGGTCCTCGGCGCATCGGCCATGCGGATCGCCCGCCCGGCGCTCCTGCGCGAGTTCGTCGAGCGGCACCGGCTCCCGTTCGCCTCGACGACGATGGCCAAGGGGCTGATCGACGAAGACCACCCGCTCGCGCTCGGTTGCATCGAGCGCGCGCGCCGGCAGGTGCAGCGGGAGCTCCTGCGGAGCGCGGACCTCGTCGTCGGGCTCGGCTACGACGTCGTCGAGGTGGAGTACGAGGCGTGGATCGGCACGGTTCCCCTGCTGAGCGTGGACGTCGAGCCGGTGGACGCCGATCCGAGCGTCACCGTCGCCCACGAGGTGATCGGCGACCTCGAGGCGGCCCTCGAGCGCCTGACCCGCCTCCCGCCCCTCCGGCACGCGTGGCCCGCCGACACGGCCCGGCGGCACCGGGAGCGCTTCCAGGCGGCGCTCCGGCCCGCGGGCACGGCCTTCGCGCCGCACCAGGCGATCGACATCGTCCGGGCCGTCCTGCCCCGGGACGGCATCCTTGCCTTCGACGTCGGCGCCCACACCCACCAGATCGCGGGGCAGTGGGCGGCCCACGAGCCGCGCACGTTCGTCATCACGAACGGCTGGTCCTCGATGGGGTTCGGCCTCCCCGCCGCCATCGCCGCGAAGCTCGCGCGGCCGGACCGGCCCGTGGTCGCCGTGATCGGAGACGGCTGCTTCCAGATGACCTGTGGCGAGGTCGCCGTGGCCCAGCGCCTGGGGCTCCAGCTCCCCATCGTGGTGCTCGACGACCGCTGGCTCGCGCTCATCCAGGTGAAGCAGGAGCGGCGCCGGTTCGCCGTCTACGGGACCGACCTCGGGCGCAAGGACCGAGAGGCGCCAGAGCACTATTTCGGCGCGCCGGCAGTCACGGCGCGCGGGCCCGGCGAGCTGGAGAAGGCGCTCCGGGACGCGTTCCGGGCGGACGGACCCACCGTGATCGAGGCCGTCGTGGACCCGGCCCAGTATCTCGAGACCGTGTACGACTGAGCTGAGACGCAGCACCGGTGACACGGGCTTGACCTGTATGCCTATCTCTCCTAGCATGTATGCATATCTCCGGGCTCGCCGGTCGGAGGAGGGCATGGCGCGGGCGACACGACTCAAGCGGAAGTCGTTCTTCGTGGACGAGCGGGCGCTTCGCCGCGCCCGGAGGGCGCTCGGCGTCGCCACGGAGGCCGAGGTGGTCCGGACTGCCGTCGAGCGGGTCGCCGAGATGGAGCGGTTCTGGCGCTTCATGCGGCGCACTCGCGGCGTCCTCAAGCCCGGCAGCGTCGAGGCCCCGTAGGGTGCCGTGGGCCGTCTTCGATACGAGCGTCTACATCGGACACTGGGAGACAGGTCTCTACGAGGAGACGCTCCGAGCGGTGCGCCGCGCGTTCCTGGTGCGCCACTCGGCCGTGGTGCTTTCGGAGCTGCGCCGAGGGGCTCGCACGCGGCAGGCGCGGCGGGCGGTCGACAGTCTGCATCGCGTGGCGACGGTCGTCTGGGAGCCATCCGCGGCCGATTGGTGGGAGGCCGGAGGGCTGATTCGGGCGCTGGGTGACGCCCGCGGCTGGGACAGCGCGAAGCGCCGGGACTTCCAGAACGACGTGCTGATCGCGTTGACCGCGCGCCGGCACGGCGCGACCGTGATCAGCGCGGACCGCGCCGATTTCGAGTTGCTCGCGCGCGCGGTGCGCGTGCGGGTTGTCGTCGTCTGAGGAGGAGACGCATGTTGCACTCGGTCGAGGTGACGCGGCGGCGCCTGCTGCGCGCGGCCCTCGCGGCCGCGGGGCTCGGGCTCGGGTCGCTGCCGGCCTGGGCGGAAAAGCTTCTCAGGACGCCGCCCCAGACCCGCGGGCCCTTCTACCCCCTCGAGCTCCCGCTCGAGCGGGACAACGACCTCGTGACCGTGGCCGGCGGCTCCGGGCTCGCGAAGGGCGACATCGCGAACGTCGTCGGGCGGGTCCTCGACGAGGCCGGGCGGCCGCTCCGCCAGGCGCGCGTCGAGATCTGGCAGTGCGACGCCAACGGCAAGTACCGCCACCCCTGGGACCGGCGGGAGGTCCCGCCCGACCCGAACTTCCAGGGCTACGGCCAGTTCGTGACGGGGGCCGACGGGGCGTACCGCTTCCGCACCATCAAGCCGGTGCCGTACCCGGGCCGCACGCCCCACATCCACTTCGCGATCAGCGGCCCGGGCTTCGAGCCCCTCGTGACCCAGCTCTACGTCGCGGGCGCGCCCCAGAACGCGGGCGACTTCGTCCTCCAGGGCATCCGCGACCCGGGGGCGCGCCAGCGCGTGATCGTCCCGTTCGAGCGGCCGGCCGGGGAGCCGCGGGGAGACCTCCTGGCACGGTTCGACATCGTCCTCGCGGCGGACGGGCGGCTCGGCCGGCCGGGCCCCGAGTACCGGCAGCTCCGGCGCGCGTAGGCCGGCCATGCCGCGGCAGCGCCTCGACCTCACGCCGGTCGAGCACCTGGCGATCCTCGACGCCGAGGGGTGCGTGGACGTGGCGCTCGAGCCTGCGATCCCGCCGGACGACCTCCGGCGGCTCTACCGGACGTTCCTCCTCGCGCGGCGGTTCGACGAGCGGATGCTGCGCCTGCAGCGCCAGGGGCGGATCGGGACGTACCTCCCCGCCGGGGGCAACGAGGCGGCGGTCCTCGGAAGCATCTACGCCCTCCGCCCGAGCGACTGGCTCGTGCCGGTCTGGCGCGAGTGGCCGGCCTGCCTCTGGCGCGGCTGGCCGCTGGAGACCCTGATCCTCCTCTACGCGGGCTTCACCGAAGGGACCCAGGTCCCGGACGGGCACCGCGACCTGCCCGTGTGCGTCCCCATGGGGACCCACGTCCCCCACGCGGTCGGCGTCGCGTACGCCGCCCGGTACCGGCGCGAGGGGAGCGTGACCCTCTGCTACTTCGGCGACGGGGCCAGCTCGGAGGGCGTGCTGCAGGAGGCCCTCAACTTCGCGGGTGCCCTGGGGTTGCCGGTCGTCTTCGTGTGCATCAACAACCAGTGGGCGATCTCCGTCCCGCGTGCGCGGCAGACCCGGGCGACGACGATCGCGCACAAGGCCATCGCCTACGGCTTCCCGGGGCTGCAGGTGGACGGGAACGATCTCCTCGCCGTCTACGTGGGGACGCGCGAGGCCGTCGAGCGGGCCCGCTCGGGCGGCGGCCCGACGCTGGTCGAGGCGGTGACCTATCGCCTCTCGGCGCACTCGACCGCCGATGACCCGACGAAGTACCGGAGCGACGCGGAGGTCCGGGCCTGGGAGGCGAAGGAACCGCTCCCGCGGTTCCGGCGCTACCTGGAGGCGAAGGGGCTCGTGGACGAGCGTGTCCACGCGCAGCTCGAGGCCGACGCGGACGACGAGGTGCGGGCGGCGGTCGAGCGCGCCGAGGCGCGGATGGGCGAGGGTCGCTTGGCCGACATGTTCGACCACGTCTACGCGGAGCTGCCGGCGGAGGTCCAGGTCCAGCGCGCGGCGTGGGCTCGGGAGGTCGAGGAGAGCCCCGAGGCTGCGCAGCCCGGGGACTCGGCCTGAGCCCCGTCGTCACGTCGTGACCGCCGGCGGCGGGCTCGCGGGTTGCCGGCGGAGCCGGCGGTAGAGCGCCCACCCGAGCCCGGCCGGGACCGCGAGCGGGCTCCCCTGTGCCGCGAGCGCGGCGAGCCCGACCGCGACGTCGAACGCCGCCTGCCAGCCGGCGACGAACGCCTCCCGGACGCGCTCCCGGGCCCGGGCGAGCAGGCCCTCGGGCGGCGCCGCGGCGCCGACGCGGACGAGGTTCACGCGGACGGCCGCCATCTCCGTGCGCGCCCGGAGGAAGCGGAGGCGGCCCGTGAGCCGCTCGATCTCCCCCCGCACGCGCGCCAGCTCGGTCTCGAGGGCGAGGAGGTCCGTCACCTTCTGGGCCCTCGCCATGAAGCCGAGGAGCTGGGCCTCGTGCCGCTCGAGGTTCCGGACGCGCGCCTCGAGGTCCACGAACTCCTCGCTCACGTCCTGGCCGGCGATGCGCCGCGCCGTGATGCGCCCGAGCGGCTCGAGGTCGCGCACCGTCCGGCTGAACGCAGCCGGGGGGACATAGGCCGTGACGGTGGCCCTCAGCACGCCCGCGCCGTCGGCGTGCGTCTGGGTGTCGGCGACGTAGCCGCCGGCGGCCTCGACGAGCTCGGTCAGCCGCGCGATGGCGCCCTCGACGTCGCCGAGCTCGATGTCGAACGTCGCCTGGCGGAGGACCCGCCGCGCCCAGGGGACGGCGGGCGTCCCCTCGGGCGCCGCGGCGCGGTAATCCGTCGGGGCGAGGGTGGCCTCGGGGGCGGAGCGGCCGGCGAAGCCGCCGGTCGTCGGGCGGCCACGGGAGCTGATCGGCGGGCGGTCGGCGAGCCAGAACGGCAGCACGAGGATGGCCGCGGCGATGAGCGCGGCCCACGCGAGGCGTCGGCCGCGGAACCGGACGGCGACCTGGCAGAGTGACCGGATGCGGTCGGCCAACGAGGAGACGAGGGGTCCGGGGGCCAGCGTCATGACCGTACCCTCCTTTTGCTCCTTTGGACCAGCGACCCGCCGGGAAGTTCCCGGCGGCGCGCGTGGTGGAGGGCACTCGCGGGAGGGGAGCGGGTCGGCCGGTGCATCAGGCAGGCCCGCCAGGTGGGGGGAGGATCGCGAGGCGCAAGGCGAGAGGTGGTGTCTCCCCGGGTCTCCACGAAGCTCCAGGTGACGTCGGTGCTGCTGACCCCAGCACGGCGACAGAGGCGTGCGTAGCTGAAGCCCTCACCGGACGCGCGCACGGCCGGTCATGGGCTTATCCCGTAGGCGCTTAGCCGCGTCCCGCGATGGATCATCCAGTTCGGGGCTGATAATCATCCGCGCAGTGGTTGATTATCATCCGAGAAAGCTGTACCCTGGCGGCTGTGATCGGACGCCACCTTGCCGCCCCTCTTCTCGCTGCCCTCAGTGAGCGGCCCGTCGTGCTCCTGAACGGCGCCCGCCAGGCTGGAAAGAGCACCCTTGCGACCTGGCTCGCATCGGGACCGCACCTGGCGAGATACCTCACCTTCGACGACGCGCGCACGCTGGCCGCGGCCCACGCCGATCCCGCTGGCTTCGTGGACGGCTTGGCCGGCCCCGTCGTTCTCGACGAGATCCAGAAATCGGTGGACCTCCTCCCGGCGATCAAGCGCAGTGTCGACCGGGACCGGCGACCGGGCCGGTTCCTGCTGACGGGCTCGGCGGAGGTACTCATGCTGCCCCGCGTGTCCGAATCCCTGGCCGGCCGCATGGAGATTCTCACGCTGTGGCCCTTGTCACAGGGCGAGATCGATGGCCGGCGCGAGGGCTTCGTGGACACACTCTTCGGGGAAGCGCCGCTCGACACGCCGGTCGAGCCCGAGCCGTGGCCGCGGCTCGTGGAGCGGATGTTGCGCGGCGGATATCCGGAGGTCGTCAGCCGGGGTGGGGACCTGCGACGGGAGGTCTGGTTCGACTCGTACCTCACGACTATCCTCCAGCGGGAGATCCGGGACCTGTCCCAGGTCGAGAGTCTGACCGCGTTGCCGCGGCTGCTCGCGATGCTGGCCGCCCGTGTCACGGGGCTGGTGAACTTCGCCGAGCTCTCGCGCAGCACGACCATCCCGCAGACGACGCTCAAGCGGTACATGGCTCTGCTCGACCTCACCTTCATCGTCGAGACGCTCCCGGCCTGGGCGTCGAACCTGGGGCAGCGGCTGATCAAGGCGCCAAAGCTTCTCCTCACCGACACCGGGCTGCTCGGTCACCTTCTAGGAGCCACCCCGGAGACGCTGGTGGCGCGACGGGAGCTCGCCGGACTGCTGCTCGAGACGTTCGTGGCGATGGAGCTTCGGAAGCAGATCGGGTGGAGCCGCGCGCGTTCCCGGATGTTCCACCTCCGCACCACGGCCGGGCGGGAAGTGGACATCGTGCTCGAGTCTCGCGGCGGCGCGATCGTCGGGGTCGAGGTCAAAGCCGGCGCCACGGTGGGCGCGGGCGACTTCAAGGCGCTGCGGGCGCTGGCGGACGCGACGGGCAGGCGATTCCGGCGCGGCGTGGTGCTCTATGCCGGCTCCGAGTCGCTCCCGTTCGGCCCGAAGCTCTATGCGCTTCCGGTCAGCGCCCTTTGGCGTCTCGGAGCGGAGATGGTCGAACCTCTGGAATCGACGACAACGGCATGACATCCCAGCGTGAAGCCCTGGACTACTATCGCGAGATGCGGGCCGGCATCGACGCCAAGCTTGCCGCTCTGCCGTCGAGCAGCTTCCTTCGAGCGGCGCTCCCGAAGGAGCGGCTCGATGCGGCATTCGCGTCCGCGGATCGGCAGGTGGAGGAGACCGGCGGCAACACGTCGACCCTCGTCTCCTTTCCACCCCTCGTCCTCCTCTGCGGCCGGCGCTCGGACACCCAGCTCGCCGCGCTTGAGGATGACCTCCAGCGGGTTGTCCGTTACTCGAGGAAGTCGGCGAACGAGGTGACCCAGTTCTTGAAGGTGGATGTCCCGCAGGATCGTGAGTGGTGCGGTGGGCTGTTCGAAGTTGCCGTGAAGGCGCGCCTGCTCCGCATCCCCGGCCTGGCTCTGGAACTCGATGTCCTGCTCCCCAACCGACGGGAAGCCGACGCCCTGGTCTACTGGGAAGGCAGGACCTTCTCTGTCGAGTGCACTGTCATCACGGAGAGCGACGAGGACCGGGAGGCATGGGATCGCTTCGTGGCGAGCCAGAACTCGGGTCAGGCACCGGTCATGGTACGGCCGGGGCCGTTTGATGCCGAGAATGCGCGGAGCCCCAGCCCCTACTACGACACGGTTCGGGTCTACGACAAGGTGTACGACAAGCTGGCGAAGGGGTTGGACCCTCGACAATCTCAATTCGCACCGGGTACGCCGAGCGTTCTTCTCCTGTCGGTCTGGTCGCCCAGGGCGCCGCTGGATTCCTACAGCCCGGGTGTGGGGTGGGCACTGGACGAGCTGTTCGCGGACCAGCCGCGGAAGCGAACGATCGCCCCGGGAGAGTCGGGAATTGACATCGCCCTGACTGGCTGGATCGACCGAAAGGCGAAAGAGCTTCAGGCCGGAGGGAAGCTCACGACCGCGCAGTATGCGAAGGATCTTCCGCAAATCATCGCCGCGCCTCGCGGCCTTGGGGGAATTCTTGTGTTCGACGGGTACCTCCTGACGACGGCCAGGGTAAACTACAACGCGCAGCGCGCATGCCGTTTGTCTCACCGCGAGATGTGTGTTAGCGCCCACGCTTTCTGACATCTCCCGGCTCGACTTCTTTGCCGCTGG
>CAYQDR010000040.1:0-35076 GCA_964416315.1 uncultured bacterium | reverse complement strand
GGAGCACGCCGTTCGAGACGACGATGCCGACCATCATGATGATGCCCATGAACGACGTGGTGGACAGGGTCGTCCGGGTGAGGAAGAGGGCCCACAGCACCCCGATGAGCCCCATCGGGACCGAGAACATGATGATGAAGGGGTCCTTCAGCGACCGGAACTGCGAGGCCATGACCATGTAGACGAGCATCAGCGAGAGGATCGTCATGAACGTGAGGCTCGAGAAGGCCTCGCGCTGCTGCGCGGTCTGGCCGCCGAGCTGAACCGCGAAGCCCGGCGGGAGCTGCAGCGCCCCAACCCGCTCCTCGATGTCCCGCGAGATGGCGCCGAGATCGCGCCCGGCCGGGTTCGCCGAGATGCGGATGAGCCGCTGCTGGTACTTCCGCTCGATCTCGACGGGGGCGACGCTCCGCTTGATCTCGGCGATCGTCGACAGGATCACGGGGCGGCCCCCCGGCGCCGTCACGAAGATCTTGCCCAGGTCCTCGGGCCGGACGCGGAACGGCTCGTCGAGCTGGACGACGATGTTGTACTGGTTGCCGGTGCGCGGGTCGGTGAAGATCGAGGGATTCACGCTGACGTTGGAGTTGAGCGAGAACAGGGCCGCCTGGGCGACGTCGCGCTGGGTCAGGCTGGCCGACGCCGCCTTCTCCCGGTCCACGACGACGCTGAACTGGGGGTAGTTCTCTTCGCGGCTGATCTGAACGTCGGCGACGTTCGGCACCTCGCGCATGAGCCGCGCCACCTCGCGCGCGGCCCCTTGCGCCTCCGGGAGGTCGTAACCGAGCAGCTCGACCTCGAGCGGGTTCTGGGAACCCCGGTTGAGGACACGGGTGACGATGCCGCCGAGGTTGAACACGGTGAGGGTGCCGGGGAACTCGCCGGCCAGCTTCGGGCGGATCGCGTCCACGATCTGCCGGTCGCTCCGTGCCCGGCGGTCGGGCGTCGCGAGATAGACCTGGATCTGGGCCGCGTGGGGCCCGGTGTTGCCCGTGAAGAGCGCGCCGCGGCCGGCGGGGATGCCGACGCTCGAGACGATCGTCTTGAACTCACCCGGCCGCACGTGCTCCCGCACGATCTCCTCGATGCGGGCGACGATCTTCTCGGTCTCCTCCACGCGCGTGCCGACCGGGGCGCGCACGAAGATCCGGAACTGGCTCTCGTCCGAGGCCGGGAAGAACTCGGTGCCGATGAGCGGGACGAGGCCGAGGCTCGTCGCGAACGCGACGACGACGCCGACGATCACGGTCTTCCGGTGCCGGAGCGCCCAGCCGAGCAGGCGCTGGTACGTCGCGTCGAGGCCGTCGAAGAAGGCCTGGCTGCGCGCCTTGAGGCGGTCCGCCCGGCGGCCGCTCGCGGGATCCTGCGGCTCTTCCGGTCGGAGCAGGCGCAGGCAGAGCAGGGGGGTGGCCGTCCGCGACACGAGGAAGGAGGCGAAGAGGGAGAACGAGATCGTGAACGTCAGGGGGAGGAAGAGCAGCTTGGCCTGGCCTTCGATGAAGAGCGTCGGGAGGAACACGACGATGGTGGTGATCGTCGAGACGAAGATCGGCATCGCGACCTCGCGGGCGGCGTCGAGGACGGCCGTGCGCCGCTCCTTCCCGGGCATCACGAGGTGCCGGTTGATGTTCTCCAGCTCGACGATCGAGTCGTCCAGGAGGCGCCCGACGGCCAGCGCCAGGCCGCCCAGGGTGAACACGTTGATCGTCTGCCCGAGGAAGTACATCGCGATGAAGGTGCAGAGGATCGAGAGCGGGATCGCGATGAAGATGATCAGCGTGGATACGATGCTGCGCAGGAACACGAGGATCACGAAGAACGCGAGGGCCGCCCCCTGGATCGACTCGTGCCAGAGGCTCTCGATGGACTGCCGGATGTAGATCGACTGGTCGAAGGTCATCCCGACGTTGACGCCGGAGGGCACGCCGATGAGCTTCGGCAGGAGTGCCCTGACCGCGTCCACCACCTCGACCGTGTTGGCGCCCGGCTGCTTGTTGACGCGGAGGTACACGGCGCGCTCGCCGTTGACGCGGACGACGTTCGTCTGGCGCTCGTGGGAGTCGGAGACGTACCCGAGGTCCCGGACGTGGACCGGGACGTCGCCCACGCGCCGGACGACGATGTCCTCCATCGGCTTGACGAGCTGGAACTGGTTGTTCGTGAAGATGTTGTAATCGACGGTGCCGATCTTGATGTCGCCGGAGGGGAGCAGGAAGTTCGCGTCGTTAACGGCGCGGACGACGTCCAGGACGGAGATCGCCTTCACGTACAGGAGATCGCGGTTCAGGTTCACGGCGATCTGGCGCACCTTGCCGCCGTCCACGTTGGCCGAGGCCACGCCCGGCAGGCGCTCGACCTGGGGCTCGATGGCGTTGTAGGCGATGTCGTAGAGCTGCCGCTCGTCGTAGCCGCCGCCCGACACCGTGATCAGGCACACGGGGATGTTCGAGAGGTCGAAGCGCACGATGAACGGCTGCTTTACACCGGACGGCAGCGTGTTGATGATCTGCTGGATCCGCTGGATGATCTCCGTCTGCCCCGCATTGATGTCGGCGTCGAAGTTGAACCAGATCTGGACGACCGAGATTCCCTGGCGGCTCCGCGACTCGACGTGGCGGACGTTGGCGACGGCGCTGACGGCCTTCTCGATCGGGTACGTGACGGTCTTCTCGATGTCCTGGACGTTCGCGCCCGTGTAGACCGTCCCGACGGTGATGACCGGCAGGTTGATGTTCGGGAACAGGTCGATGGACATCCGGTCGAGTGACGTCGCGCCGAGGACCACGACGGCCAGGGACGCCATCAGCACGGCGATGGCGTTGCGCATCGCGAGGAGCGTCAGCCACATGGTGGGATCAGTAGGCCCTGGCGGGGACGGCCTTGACGGGCTGGCCCTCCCGCACGAGCTCCTTGCCCTGGACGATCACCTGGTCGCCGGGGTCGAGCCCCTTCGTGATCTGGACCCGGGGCCCATCGGCCGCCCCGAGCTCCACCGGGGCGCGCGCCACCCTGCCGTCGCGAACGACCAGGACGCTGGGCCGCCCCTCGCCGCCGCCGAAGGCCTCGATCGGGAGCATCAGCGCGCCGCGGCGCACCTCCAGGACGAGCTCGACGCGACCGTACATGCCGGGCTTGAGGCGGTGGTCGGCGTTGGGAACGACCACCTCGACACCCATCGTGCGCGTGCGCGGGTCGAGGGTGTGCACGATGCGCTCGACCGCGCCTGCGAAGCGCTGGCCCGGATAGGCGTCGGCCGTCAGCCGCACCCGGGCGCCCGGCCGCACCCGGGCGACGTCGCGCTCCGCGACCTCGATCTGGACGCGGACGGGGTCGATGTCCTGGAGCGTCAGGATCGCGACCGACGCGTTGCTGCTGGCGGCGGCCTGGGCGTTGACGGCCGCACCCACGTCGAGATGCTTCTGGGAGATGTAACCGGCGAACGGGGCAGCCACGCGGGTGTCGTCCACGCGCATCTGCGCCATCCGGACGGTGGCCCGCTGCTGCTCGATCTGCGATTCGGCGAGCCGGACCTGGCTCTCCGCGGTCTCGATCTGGACGCGCGCCGCCTGCGCCTGCGCCTCCTGGGCGCGGGCGGCCGCCCGGGAGGCCTCGTAGACCGTCCGGGCGTTGTCGCGCTCCTGGGCCGCGACCAGCCCCTTGGCGAAGAGCTCGGCCATCCGGTCCGCCTGGCGGCCGTCGTTGGCCACCACCGTCTGGGCCTTCGCCAGGTTGGCCTGCTGGCTGGCCAGGTTGGCCCGGGCGTTCTCCAGGTTCGAGCGTGCCACCTGGAGCCCCGCCATGGCGGTGGCCAGGGCCGCGCGCGCCTGGTCCAGGGCGTGCTCCATCTCGGTCGGCTCGACCTCCGCAAGGAGCTGGCCGGCCTTGACGAACTGGCCGCGGTCGGCGTGGATCGCGCGGATGTAGCCGCTCGTCTTCGCGAAGATTGCCGTCTGCCGGTTCGCCAGGATGTCGCCCGTGTAGGAGAGCGTGACCTCGAGGTCACGCTGCTCGGGCGCCATGACGCCGACGACCACGTCGCGCGGCGCGCGCGGTACAGCACGGGCCTGCTGCTCGCGGAGGCGGAGAGCGACCACGGCGATCATCACGCCGCCGAACGCGAGGAGAACCAGCGTGACGCGGTGGCGGCGGAGGAGGGCCATCAGTCGGGGGCCCCCGGCGCCTGGAGCAGGCCGTGCAGGCAGAGATCGGCGATCCGGGCCGCCAGGACCTCGGCCGGGGTGTCGTCCGCGTGGTTGAGCGTGGTGCCCCACACCATCCCGATCAGCATGGACGGCGCCAGCACGGGATCCAGCTTGCGGAACGCCCCGGCCTGGACCCCGCGGTCCAGCACGGCGGCGAGCAGGCGGGCGATGTGCACCCGGCGGGCGCGGATGACCTCCTTCTTCCGAACGAAGAGGCGACCCTCGCCGCGGTGGACGAGCCGGAAGGAGGGCAGGTGCTGGGCGAACGTCTCTACGATCGCCGTGACCATGCGCCGGAGGGCCGTCGCCGGCGGGGCCACCCCGGCCTGCTCCGCCTCGAGGCGGCGCGTCAGCAGGGCGAAGGCGTCGTCCACAATGGCGACGTACAGGTCCTCCTTCGAGGGGAAGTACCGGTAGAGGGTCCCCTTGCCGACGCGGGCCGCGCGCGCGATCTCGTCCATCGTGACGAGGTGGTAGATGCGGCTCGCGAAGACCCGCGACGCGGCGGCGAGGATCCGCGCGCGCTTCTGGGCGCGCCGGGGGCGCGCGGTTCGGAGCGGTGCGGGGGCGTCGGCCATCTACGAGTGGTGGAACTGACCGGTCAGTTCCATCGCACTCTAGCCCGCCTCCTCCGGGGCGTCAAGGGGGGCGGGCTTGACGCGGGAGGGTGCGTGGGCTATTCAGGTGTTGAGCGCGCACACACCCTAGGCCCGGGCCCAAGATCTCGGGGTCGCTTGTGAACCGCTGCGCAACATCTGGCACCTTTTTTCTTGACAGGGCTAAATCTGGTATGACAGCATGCGCGTCGCCACAAGATGGAGTAGGCGCGGTGAACCTCGCCCGACCCGTCGCTCGCATCCGCGCTCGCGCCCGCCGGGGGCGCGTGGACGGTTGTCCGTGGCGGCCGCGCGCCGCGGAGGCGAGCCGGGGCGGGCCCACCGCCGAACCGCCGGTCCCGTGGGCCGCAAGGTCGGGCGGCCGGGACGGCGCCGGAGCCCGAGGGCCAGCCGAGCCGCGCGTCCCCGAGAGCGATACCATGGATGGAGGAGAACCCTGATGCTTACCCAGACGCCCCCGTCGAAAGTCGGCAAGTGGACCGAGCAGGCGCTCCGGGTCCTTCGCGAGCGCTACCTCTCCCGCGAAGGGGACGAGGTCCGGGAGACACCGGAGCAGATGTGCTGGCGGGTGGCGGGGGCCATCGCCCGGGCCGAGGAGCAGTGGGGGAAGAGCCCGGCGGTCGTCCACGAGATCGCGTGCGCCTTCTACGACCTGATGGTCGAGGGGCAGTTCCTCCCGAACTCGCCGACGCTGATGAACGCGGGCAAGGGGAACAAGCTCCAGTACTCGGCGTGCTACGTCCTGCCGGTCGGCGACTCCATGGAAGACATCTTCGACGCGGTGAGGGCCGCGGCCATAATCCATAAGTGCTTGGTCGCCGACACGTTTGTCACGAGCAGCGGCCTCACGCGATTGGTCCAGGTTCAGGCAGGCGCAACGATCGCGACGGATGAAGGGCCCTTCTACGTCAGCGACCTGCACGACAACGGGCAGCAACCGGTCTTCGAAGTCACCACGAACCGAGGGTACAAGATCGTCGGCACTGCGGAGCACCGGCTCCTCGCGGTTGGAGAGGACGGTTGTTACGGATGGCGCACGATCGGGGAGATCCGGGAAGGCGACTGGCTGGTCATGAAGCCAGGTGGCTGGATCGGCGGCGAGACAAAGCTGCCGGAATTCAGCCTTCGCCCGAAGCCGGGGCGTAATTCGACCAGTTTCAAGGCCCGCGAGTACCGTCTGCCTCGGGAGCTGATGCCAGAGCTCGGAGAGCTGGTCGGTCTCTACATTGGTGACGGGTCGAACCACCGGGACGGCATCCGGTTCACCGTTGGCGGCGACAGTCCTGAAGTCGTCCGAAGGATCCGGAATCTGAGCCTCGCACTCTTTGGAAAAGCGCCAACGGTCAGCCAACACGGGCGGGGGAACGCCGTTGAGGTAGCTATCCTGAGCCGACAGATCAAGGAGTGGTTCGAGTTTCTCGGGTTCACCAAGACTTTGTCGCGTGAGGCTCGCGTACCCGAGCGCATTCTCCGCAGCACGG
Organism: uncultured bacterium; assembly: GCA_964416315.1. GTDB lineage: Bacteria > Methylomirabilota > Methylomirabilia > Rokubacteriales > DASRDR01 > CAYQDR01. Next base: position 28,776 of record CAYQDR010000040.1, on the reverse strand, counting down.
AGGACGTGGCGTGCGCATTTCTCCGTGGACTGTTCACCACTGACGGGTGTGTCCGACGGAACGGCCATCTGACTCTGACGACGAGTTCGCCGCGGCTCGCGGAAGAGGTGCAGATCATGCTGCTGGCGCTCGGCATTCCCACGCACCTTCGAAAGGACGTCTCGGCGACGGGCTATGAGAGCTACCAGGTCTCCGTCTGCACCAAGGGCGGGTTCCGCAGGTTCCGCGAGAGCATTGGTTTCATATGCGAGCGGAAGGCGGCGAGGCTCCTCGCGGTCAGCGAAAACAGGATCTTCGTGAAGGGAGAAACCGTTCCCAATCAACGCGGACGGCTGCGCGCGTGGTACGACAGTCTACCCTCGAACCCGAGGCGTCAGGCGAAAGTTGTCTTTGACGACCTCCTGAACAGGGTCACGGCTCCCCGAGAGTTGAGCCGGCAGCGGGTGAGAGCCGCGATGTCGGGGTCTGCGCCCTATCCTCCGTTCTTCGAAGAGCTTGCGCGTGAAGAGCTCTTCTTCGTCCGCGCGACCGCGATCCGCTCGGCCGGGGTGCGGCGGGTCTACGATCTCACCGTTCCCGGCAAGCACGCATATATCGCCAACGGGTTCGTCTCGCATAACAGCGGGGGCGGCACGGGCTTCGCGTTCTCCCGGCTGCGGCCCAAGGACGCCGTCGTCCGCTCGACCGGGGGGAAGGCCTCCGGGCCAGTCTCGTTCCTCCGTGTCTTCAACGGCGCCACCGAAGCCGTGAAACAGGGAGGCACCCGGAGGGGTGCCAACATGGGGATCCTCCGCGTCGACCACCCCGACATCCTCGAGTTCATCGACTGCAAGCTCGACGGCGGCATCACGAACTTCAACATCTCGGTCGCAGCGACCGACCGGTTCATGGAGGCGCTGGCGAAGGGAGAGGAGTACGAGCTCATCGCGCCGCACACGGGCGAGGTGGTGGGGCGCCTGAGCGCGCAGGAGGTCTTCCAGCGGATCGTGCGCGCTGCGTGGCGCACCGGCGATCCGGGGATGGTCTTCATCGACCGGATCAACGCGAGCCGCGCCAACCCGACGCCGGAAGTTGGGCTGGTCGAAGCAACCAACCCATGTGGTGAACAGCCGCTTTTGCCCAACGAAGCGTGTTTCGCGCCAGAGACGCGGATCACCACGGATCGCGGCCTCGAAAGGGTGGCTGATCTGCATGAGCGGCAGCAGCGTGGAGAGCCTGTCCTGGTCGCTACCAATCTCAACGGGCGGGGGATGCACATCGTCTTTCGTCCGGCCAGGGTCATCCGAGTCGGCGTCAAGCCGACGGTTCGCGTCACCCTGACGAACGGTCAGCAGATTCGGGTGACCGCCGACCACCGGATCCTCACCGAATGTGGCTGGAAAGAGGCGGGAACGTTGCGCGATGCGGACCGCGTCCTCATCCAGACCCACATGGCCGGCGCCGTCAGCATCACGAGCACCGACGGGGACCTCCAGCGGATGTTCGGATGGTTCACCGGGGATGGCTGGTTCACCAAAGCCGCAGGCCTGACGTTCGGGCCAGAGGACGAAGTGGCCTTCCAACGCCTCGTGCCCACCTGGCGTCAGTTCACGGGAAGCCAGGCCAAGGTCCAAACCCAGGGTGCCACGATGGTGCGTTGCATTGGGACCGAGCGTGCCGAAGCCATGGCCGCATTCAGCAGCTACGGCTTCACGCCCGGACGGGGTCCTGAGAAGCGGGTGCCGCGGTTCGTCGTCACCGCGCCGAAAGAGGAACAGATTCGGTACCTCCAAGGGCTCTTCGGTGCCGATGGCTCGAAGACGCACCGGAAGCCCCAGGTGACCCTCAGCTCGGCGTCTCTGGAGTTGCTCCGGGATGTGCAGCTGCTTCTGCTGAACCTGGGCATGCGGAGCAACATCAAGTTCTACCCGCACCGTCCGACCGGTCGGGCCTGGGGACAGCTCAAGGTGAACGGCGAGAGCTACCACCGCTTCCTGGACCTCATCGGATTCCCGCTGACGCCGCAGAAGCAGGCGCGCTGCGACAAGTTTGCGTGGAAGCGGACCAAGCAGGATCGCCTTGCGATACCGGTTGCCTCCGTCGTCGCTGACGAGGAGGTCGAGGTCTATGACGTCTCTGAGCCAGTGACTCACTCGCTCATCGCGGAGGGGATGATCGTCCACAACTGCAACCTCGGGTCGATCAACGTCTCGCGCTTCGCCATGCGGCAGCCGGACGGGGAGTGGACGATCGACTGGGCCGAGCTGGAGCGCGTCGTCCGGCTGGCGGTGCGGTTCCTCGACGACGTGATCGAGGTGAACCCGTACCCGCTGCCCGAGATCGACGCCACGGTGAAGTCGAACCGGCGGATCGGGCTCGGGGTCATGGGGTGGGCCGACCTGCTCTTCCGCATGGGGGTCCCCTACGACAGCCAGGCGGCGCTCGACCTCGCCGAGCGGCTCATGGCGTTCCTCGAGGAGAGGGGACACGACCAGTCCGCCAAGCTGGCAGAGGAGCGGGGGCCGTTCCCCAACTGGTCGCGCTCGATCTACAAGGGCGACCGGCCGATCCGGAACTCGACCGTGACGACGATCGCGCCGACGGGGACCATCTCGATGATCGCGGGGTGCTCGTCGGGGATCGAGCCCGCGTTCGCCATCGCGTTCACCCACAAGGTGGGGAAGCGAGTGCTGCCGTTCGTCAACCACGTCTTCGAGCAGGTGGCGCGGGAGCGGGGCTTCTACTCCGAGGCGCTCATGGACGAGCTCGCGCGGCGGGGCGTCGTCCACGGCCTCGCGGGGGTGCCGGAGGACGTCCAGCGGGTCTTCGTCACGGCGCACGAGGTGCCGTTCGAGTGGCACGTCCGGCACCAGGCGGCCTTCCAGAAGGCCACGGACAACGGCGTCTCGAAGACGATCAACCTGCCGAACTCGGCCATGGTGGACGACGTCGGGCGCGCGTACCTCCTCGCGTGGGAGCTGGGCTGCCTCGGCATCACCGTGTTCCGCGACGGCTGCAAGGAAGGCGTGCTCCGCCTCGGGACCAAAGTGGGGGAGAAGGCGGAGGCGGCCGCCGTCCAGGCGGTTCCCGCGGTGGTCAAGCCGCGGCCGCGGAGCCTGGGCGGACGCACGTACCGGGTCGAGACGCCGCTGGGGACCGCCTACGTGGTCGTCAACGAGAACGGCAACGGCGAGCCGTTCGAGGTCTTCGTCTCCGTCGGAAAGGCCGGCTCGGACACGATGGCGGTGGCCGAGGCGATCGGCCGCCTGATCTCGCTGCTCCTGCGGATGCCGTCGCCGCTCTCGCCGAAGCGGCGCGTCGAGGAGATGGTCGCCCAGCTCTCGGGGATCGGCGGCGGCCGGCCGCTCGGCTTCGGCCCGCAGCGGGTCCTCTCGCTCCCCGACGGCGTGGCGCGCGCGCTGGCCGAGCACATCGGCGCGGTGAAGGCGGAGGAGCCTGCGGCCGCGCCGGCGAAGCTGATCGCGGGCGACATCTGCCCGGAGTGCGGCCAGGCGACGTTCGTCTACGAGGAAGGCTGCAAGAAGTGCTACAGCTGCGGCTTCAACGAGTGCTGACGCCGGGCCACTAGCGGTCGCATCTTCCCGCTCGGTCGGTCGGCTCGGCTCCGGACCCGGCGCGGTGGCCGGCCGCGCCATTGACGCCGCGGCGCATTCTCCACTAACATGCGTCGGGCATGAATCCCCGGATCCCCGCCGACTACGCCGAGGCCGGCCGCTGGCTCCGGAACTTCGCCGCCTCGCACGCCAAGCGCGAGAGCCCCCGGCTCGAGGCGAGCGTGGAGATGGACGAGGCGCGCGAGGGGCGGTCCTACGGCGTGCGTCTCGTCCTCGGCGCGGCGGCCGAGCCTCCCGCGGACGCCCCGCCGATCGAGCTCGCCTACGCCGAGGTGGCCGAGGGGCGGACGCGCTTCGCGTGGTGCGAGGCCTTGGCCGACCGCGTGCGGGCGGACGCGCGCCAGCTCCTGGCCCAGGGTCAGCGAAAGCCGCCTGGCCGGACCGGCGGCAGCCGGTCAGCCTGAGGAAGGATCCCTCCGGACCGCCGCGTCAGGGCGTCCAGCGGTCGCCGTGGCGGTGCAGGACCATGAATCCGAGGACCGACATCAGGGCCCGGGCGGCGTCGGGCGTCGGCGCGCGCCGCTCGTGCTCCCCGCGGGGCCCGGCGCCGCCCGCGCCGCGGCGGCGGTCGAGGATGACGCGGACTCGCCCGTCGCGCTCCTGCGTCACCTTCAGGTGCTCGTAGAGGGAGGTCTGATCCGGGGCGAGGATGATCAGGGTGTCCGGGCCCGCGGGGGTCGGAGTCATGGTCACGGGTATTGTACGCCGAGTGGCGTCGGCGGACCAAGTTTTCGGGTCTGTGAGCCGTCCGATTTTCGCCTCAAGTCTGATCGGAATGGACTCTCCCTAACCATCCGGTAAGACGAGGGAATCCCCACTGAGCTCAGCGGCCACTGCTCCGGGGCATCCATACCGCTGGGCGGCCTCCGGCGACGTCAACGCGTTCTTCGGCCTCGTCGTCGACAACATGACCAACCTGGTCGTGCTCGCGGGGCTCCTCGTGGGGGTCTTCGGCTTCCCCTCGGACCTGGTCCTCTACCGGATCGTCCCGGGTACGGCCATCGGCGTCCTCGTGGGGGACCTGGTCTACACGTGGCTCGCCGTCCGGCTGGCCCGCCAGACGGGGCGCGGCGACGTGACCGCGATGCCCTTCGGGATCGACACACCCTCCATGTTCGGGATCACCTTCGGCGTCATCGGCCCGACGATGCTGCTGACGAAGGATCCCGGCCTCGCGTGGAAGGTGGGGATGGGTACGACGGTGGCGATGGGAGTCGTGAAGCTCGTCCTCTCCTTCGGCGGCGAGTGGGTCCGGCGGACGGTCCCCCGGGCCGGCCTGCTCGGCTCGATCGCGGGCGTCGCGATCCTCCTGATCGCGTTCCTGCCGGCGCTCCGGGTCTTCGCGGACCCGCTGGTCGGCCTGGTGTCGCTCGGGCTGATCCTCGTCACGCTGGTGGGCGGCATCGCGCTCCCGGGGCGGATCCCGGGCGCGCTCGCGGCGGTGGTCGCGGGGGTCGCCGTGTACGCCGCGGAGCGGGGCTTCGGCGTGGGCCCGCCCCCGACGCTCGCGGTGCCCGGGGCGTGGCGCCTGGCGGTTCCGTGGCCGACGCTCGCGTGGCTCGACGCGCTGCCGGAGACCTGGGCGGCGCTCCCCGTGGCGCTCCCGTTCGCCCTCGCGACCATCATCGGCGGGATCGACAACACGGAGAGCGCGATCGCTGCCGGCGACCACTACCGCACGCGCGACATCCTGCTCACGGAGGCCGTGGCGACGATCCTCGCGGGGGCGTGCGGCGGCGTGATCCAGAACACCCCGTACATCGGCCATCCCGCCTACAAGGCGATGGGCGCGCGCGCCGCGTACACGCTGGCCACGGGCCTCGTGATCGGCCTGGGGGCGATGGTGGGCGTCATCTCCATCCTGGTCGGCATCGTCCCCGAGGCGGCGGTGGCGCCGATCCTGATCTTCATCGGCCTCGAGATCACGGCGCAGGCCTTCCGCGCGACGCCGCCGCGCCACGCGCCGGCCGTCGCCCTCGCGTTCGTCCCGGCCGTGGCCGCGCTCCTGCTGATCCAGGCGGGGGGGCTGCTGGCGGACCTCGGGAAGAGCGCCAAGGACCTCCACGGGGAGGCGGCCCGGACCCTCGAGACGGTCCGCGTCCTCGGCAACGGTTTCATCCTGTCGGCGCTCCTCTGGGGCTCCGGCGCCGCGCTGATCATCGACCGCCGCCTCGTGGCGGCGGCGGGCGTCTTCGCGGTGGCCAGCGCCGCGAGCCTCGTCGGCGTCATCCACTCGCCGCTGGAGACCGGGGGGCTCTTCTGGCCCGGGAGCCTCGCGTCGCGGTGGCCGGGGCTCCTGGCGGGGGCCTACGGGCTGCTGGCGGGGATCCTGCTCGCCCTCGCGTCGCGCGCCCGCCCCGAAACCGGCCCCGCGTAGCGGCCGAGGAGGGTGCGAAACAGGGCGATCGCGGCTGGCCTGTCTGCCCGGCGCGCACCGAAACGCTCCCAGCGCGGGCTTGGCCCGCGGACCCCCCGGCGGAGGTTGGGAAGGGGGCGGAGCCCCCGCCCAGGATCTCTTAGACGCCCAGCCGGTAGGGCGGCGCCGACGTCACCACGATCTCGTTGGTCACGGCGGTGACCCCGGCGATCTGGCTGACGGTCTCCTCGGCGGCCCGCCGCTCCTCCTCGCGCACGGCGGCGCCGCGCAGCGAGACGTGCCCGTCGACGCAGGTGATCGCGATGTGGAGCGGCTGGGTGAGCGGGTTGGCCACGAGCACCGCCGTGACCTCGGCCGCGAGGGCGAGGTCGCGGACCTCCCGGAGCGACTCCGGCGTCGGTTGACAGCGCTCGGCCTCCAGCGACGCCTGGATCAGGCGGACGCCGGCGAGGGTGTCCAGGCGGTCGGTGTTGATCACGAGGTCGTAGAGCAGCGGATCGTCCCAGTCCACGTGGTAGAGGAAGCGCACGCGGGCCGCGCGCTCGCGATCGCTCTGGCGGACGAGGTCCGCGGCGGCCTCGGTGTCGACCCCGAGGCGGCGCTCCATGCGCGTGATCCGGACGCGCTCGGGCGCCGTGATCCGCACGCGGAGGGCGTGGCGGACGGACGCGAGCAGGAACGGCGCGCCGCGCCCCGAGATCACGACGGCGTCGCGCGCCGCCATCTGGAGCACGATCGCCTCGACGTACGCGCGGTACCGGCGGGTCGTGTCGGTGAAGCGGTCCCAGAGCGTGGGGCGCTCCTCCGTCGCGTGCTCGAGCTCGGACACGCGCCGGCCGAAGCGCTCGGCGGCCTGGAGGACGATCTCCCGGTCCGCGTACGCGTAGCCGCGGGCCCGGGCGACCTCGCGGCCGATCTCGTCGCCGAGGCTCCCAAGCGCCTGCGAGATGGCCACGATGCTCACGCCCCCACCTCCCGACCACGGGGGCGCGGGCGCCCGCCCCCCCGGGTGACGGATCGTGGCTGTGGCCCGACTGTATGCGGGGCGCCGGAGCCCGTCAAGGCGTTCCGAGCCGGACCGGGCGCAGCTTGACCATTCGCCGCTCCGGATGGTAGAAGATGAGCCACAGGCTTTGTGAATCTGGTCACGACCGACCGGTGGCCATCTGCGTGAGAGGAGGGTCCGATGAACCGCATCCGTACGATCGTGAGCCTGGCCGCCGTCGCCGGACTCCTCGGCCTCGCCGGGGGTGTGGCGTGGGGCCAGGCCGCGAAGTGGGACGCCCCCGCCGCCGAGAAGGCGAAGAAGAATCCCGTCGCCTTCGCCAAGGAGTCGATCGCGGCGGGCGAGAAGATCGCGAAGACGAACTGCGCCCCGTGCCACGGGGACAAGGGGAAGGGAGACGGGCCCGGTGCCGCCGCCCTCCCGAAGAAGCCGGCGGACTGGACCTCGAAGATGGTGCAGGCCGAGACGGACGGGGCGCTCTTCTGGAAGATCAGCAAGGGCAACCCGCCGATGCCCCCCTGGGAGAGCCTGCCGGAGAAGGACCGCTGGAACCTCGTGAACTACATCCGCAGCGTGGGCGGCAAGAAGTAATCCAGGTCCGCGCGGTCGCGCGCCCCTTCCGGGAGCCCCGGGAGGGGCGCACGCGTTTTGGGAGGGCGCCGTGGCGGTGAGCGCGGCCCGGTGCGTGGCGTGCGGCCGGAGGGGTGGCGGCGATCCGGTGGCCTGGCGCTGCCCCTGCGGGGGGCCCTGGGCCCTCGAGCCGATGCGCGGCGGCTTTCGCGGGACCCCGGCCGCGGGGCGCCCGCGCTCCCTCTGGCGGTACCGCGAGGCGCTCCCGGTCGCGGACCCGCCGATCACGCTGGGGGAAGGTCTGACACCGCTCGTCGCATCGCGCGACGGGCGGCTCCTCTTCAAGGTGGAGGGCGCGAACCCGACCGGGTCGTTCAAAGACCGGGGTGCCGCGGTCCTCCTCACGCAGCTCACCGGGGCCGGCGCCCGCGAGGTCGTCGAGGACTCGTCCGGGAACGCGGGCGCCGCGATCGCCGCGTACAGCGCCCGGGCGGGGCTCCGCGTGACCATCTACGTGCCCGCGGCGACCTCCGAGGCGAAGGTGGCGCAGATCGCGGCCTATGGGGCGCGGGTGGTGCGGGTTCCGGGCACGCGCGAGGACGTGGCGCGCGCCGCGCAGGGCGCGCCCGGCGTGTACGCGAGCCACTGCTGGCAGCCCGCGTTCTTCCACGGGACGAAGACGCTGGCCTTCGAGCTGTGGGAAGACCTCGGCGGGCGCGCGCCGGACTGGGTCGTCCTGCCGGTCGGTCACGGCACGCTGCTCCTCGGCCTGGCGCTGGGGTTCCGCGAGCTCCTCGAGGCGGGCGCCATCACGCGGCTTCCTCGGCTGGTCGCGGTGCAGAGCGCGGCGTGCGCCCCGCTCGCCGCTCCCGCGCTCGGCGCGTCGCCGGGTCGCGGCGACACGGTGGCCGAGGGGATCCGGATCCGGGTCCCCGTGCGCGCCGTGGAGTGCGCCGCGGCCGTGGGCGAGTCCGAAGGGCGCTGGACTGTGGTGGAGGACCCCGAGGTGCTGGCGGCCCGCGCGCGCCTCGGGGAAGAGGGGCTGTTCGTCGAGCCGACCGCCGCCGTCGCGCCGGCGGCGGCCTGGCGCCTCCTCGAGCGCGGCGAGCTCGACCCCGCCGACCGCATCGTGGTGCCGCTCACCGGCCACGGCCTCAAGGCTCCCGACGCGCCGCGCGCGCCGGGGCCGGGTGGGCCGGGTGGGCCGGGTGCGAGCGCTTGACGCCTCGCGGCCCGGGTCTCTATAATCGCCGCGACCTCTCGGCCGCGCGTCTCCGTCACGCCGTCCCCCGCAGCGCCCCGCCCCGCGGGCAGCCTCGAGCCGGAGGGGAGAGGATGCGCCCTGCCGCCGACCGGACGCGCCCGGCGCGCCCCCGGCGTTGGAGCCGACCGTGAGCGGCGACGAGACCGTCCCGCGCGACATCTGGGCCGCCCTCGCGGCGATGACCCGGCGCCTGGACGACCTGGCCGCGGGCCTCGCCCGGCTTCACCCTGCCGAGGAGCCGACGGCTCCTCCAGGGGAGCCGCTGGACGAAGCGGGCCGCGCCCGCCTGGCGCGGCTCGAGAGCCTGCTCGCCCTCGCCCCGGGTCTCGGGCGGGAGCCGGGGCTGTGGCTCGCCGTGGACCGCGTGATCCACGGCGCCCGCGCGGAGTGTGCCGCGGTGTTCGTCGCGCGGCCCGGCGGCGACCTCGAGACCGCGGTCCACCGCGGGTTCTCGCGGGACCCCGGCGTCGTCACGCTCGGGGAGGGGATCGTCGCACGCGCCTTCCTCGAGCGGGAGACCATCCGCGCCGCGGCGGCGCATCAGGCCGGCGACCGGCTGCTGCGCGAGCAGGGGCTCAGCCATGCGCTCGCCGTCCCCATCCGCCTCGGCGATCAGGCGCCCGGGGGCGTGCTCTTCGCAGGCCGGCGACGGCCCGCGGCCTTCGACGAGGAGGCCCTCGAGACGGTGACGCTCGTCGCCGACCGGGTGGCGCTGCTCTTCGCGAGCGTCGCCGCGCTCGAGGCGCCGCCGCGGCCGGCCCCGGCGCTGGGCGCCGACCTGGACCTCGCTCGCACCGCCGGGACGGTCGCACGGGAGGCGGCGCGACTCCTCGGGGCGCCGCGTGTGGTCGTGCTGGTGCCGGAGGAGGGGCGGCTCAGCCTGGCCGGGGGCGTCGGTGTGGTCGCCGGCGCGGTCCCGCCCGACCCCGCCGGGGGCGCGATCGCGGCGGCGCTGCTCTCCGGGCAGCTGTGGGTGGCAACCGACGAGGCCGGCGACGAGGCCCTCGGCGAATTGCTCGGCGTGCCGGCGCGTCTCGTGGTCCCCCTCGCCGTCGGCGGCCACGCGGTCGCCCTGCTCGTCGCCGGCGGGCCGAACGCGCTCGCGCCCAGCGCGCTCGGCGAGCTGACGAGCCCGGCTGCGGCCGCGATCCGGAACGCGCGGCTCTACACCGAGACCGTCGCGGCGCTGGCCGACGTGCGCGGTCCGAGCCGCCCGATGGAGCCACCGCCCCCCTCCCCTGTCCGCGACTTCGCCGGCCTCCTCGCGGTCGTGCTCTCGCGGATCGCGCTCGTGCGCGATCGGGTCGCCGATCCGGGCGTCGCGCGGGAGTTGGGGGTCGCGGAAGAGGCCGCCTGGCGCGCGGCGGAGGCGGTCCGCGGGTTTCTGGGCTTCGGGCCCGGCCATCGGGCGGCGGCCCTCCTCCCGCTGGACCTCGGCACCGCGATCAGGGCGGCCGTGGAGCAGGCGGAGCGGCGGTGGGCCGGGCGAGCCGGCCCGCGACCGACGGTCACGCTCGACCTCGAGCCGCTGCCGCCGGTGCGCGGGAGCGCGGACGACCTGCGGGAGGCGATCGACCACCTGCTCGAGAACGCCGCCGAAGCGGTCGCGGGAGACGGCCCGATCCGCGTTTGCGCGCGGTGGGATGGGGGGCGCCGCGTGGACATGACCGTGGAGGACGGGGGCCCGGGGATGGACGAGACGGTGCAGGCGCGCGCGCTCGAGCCGTTCTTCTCCACCAGGGGCGCCGGCCGGCTCGGCCTCGGGCTGCCGGTCGCGCAGGCGGTCGTCGCCCAGCACCGGGGAACGCTCGACCTCGTGAGCGCCCCCGGCCGCGGTACCACCGTGCGCCTGACCTTCCCCATCGCCGCGGGGCTCCGGACGGGCGCGGGCGACGCCGAGGGCGGGCCGGCCCGGATCCTCGTCGTGGAGGACGAGGGGCCGGTCCGCGAGGCGCTCGTCGCCCTCCTGACCCAGCAGGGCCACGTCGTGCTCGCGGCGGCGGACGGTCGCGAGGGGATCGCCGTCGCCCAGCGGGAGCCGCTCGACCTGGTCTTCACGGACCTCGCGGTCCCTGAGGCCTCCGGGCTCGAGGTGGGACGCGCGCTCAAACGGATCCGGCCGGGCACGCCGGTCGTGCTCATCACGGCCTGGCCGGGCCGCCTGGATCCGGCGACGCTCGAAGAGGCAGGGATCGACCGCGTGATCGAGAAGCCCGTCGGCGCCCCGGAGGTGCTCGCGGCCCTCGAGGCGACCCTGGCGGTCAGGCGCGCGACGCGCCCCTGAGGGTGCGCGGAAGCCCCTGACATCCGGGGAGGGCGCAGCCCCCGGCCGAGGATCGAAGGTGCGCCTCGCTGCGATCGATCTCGGGAGCAACACCATTCGCCTCCTCGTCGCCGACGCCGACCCCGGGGCCGGCCTCCGGCCGGTGCGCGGCGAGCAGGTCATCGCCCGACTCGGCGCGGGGCTCGCGGAGACGGGGAAGCTCGCCCCGGAGTGCGTGGATCGCGCGCTCGCGGCCGTGCGCGAGTACCGTGACCGGGCGCGGACGGAGGGGGCCGAGCGCGTGCTCGTGGTCGCGACGGCCGCGGTGCGAGAGGCCGCCAATCGCGAGCAGTTCCTCCGCCGGCTCGAACGCGAGTTGCGCCTGGCGCCCCGCGTCGTGAGCGGCGAGGAGGAGGCGCGGCTCACGCTCCTCGGCGTGGTGTGGGGCCTGTCGCCGGTCGCCTGCCCGTTCTGCGTGCTCGACGTCGGGGGCGGGAGCACCGAGCTCCTGGTCGCCGACGGCGCCCGGGCCCTCGGCGGCGTCAGCCTCAGGCTCGGCGTCGTCCCCCTCGCCGAGCGGTTCCTCCGCGCCGACCCTGTGGACTGGGCGGAGTACACCGCGTGCGCCACCTACGTCGCCGGTCGCCTCGCGGCCGAAGCCTGGCCCGTGATCCGCGGGCTCGGCCCCCGGATGCTGGTGGGAACGGCGGGCACGATCACGACGCTCGCGGCGCTGGACCTTGGGCTGGGGGCCTACGACCCGGCGCGGGTCCAGGGCCATCGCCTGGCGCGCGACGCGATCCGCGGCCTCCTCGTGCGCCTGGGCAGGCTGCACGTGGCCGAGCGCGCGTGCACTCCGTGTCTCGAGCCCGGGCGGGCCGACCTCATCATCCCGGGGATCGCGGTCACGCTGGCCGCCCTGGAGGGGCTGGAGCTCCCCGAGCTCGTGGTCTGTGACACGGGCTTCCGGGAGGGGATCCTCCTCGACGCGGTCGGCTGGATGCCGGGCCGGTCCTCTTGACCTGCGTGTCACGGACCGCTCGCGCCGGACGCGCCTGCCGCCTGACGGCGCCCGCGAGCGCGCTCGCGCGCCCGAGAGTTTGCCGGGGGAGTCGCGCCCTGTTAGACTGACGCTCGCAGGCGCGACTCCCCCGAAGCCGCGCGGAAGGAGAGCCCGTGCTCCGGAGCGTGCTCCTCCACCTCGCCACCAAGCCCGGGATCGGCCGGGCCCTCGACCGCGTCCCCCTCTCCGAGCGCATGGTCCGGCGGTTCGTCGCCGGGGAGCGGATCGAGGACGCCCTCCGCGTCCTGACGCGACTGGACGCGGAGGGGTTCCACTCCGCGGTCACCTACCTCGGCGAGAACGTGGCGACGGTCAAGGCGGCGCGGGCGGCCGCGGAGACCTACTGCACCCTGCTGGACGAGATCCACCGGCGCGGGCTCCGCACGACGCCGTCCCTCAAGCTCACCCACCTCGGGCTCGACCTCGGCGAGGAGGTCGCGCTGGAGAACGTCGAGCGGGTCCTGGACCGGGCGGGGCAGACCCTCATCTGGCTCGACATGGAGGGGAGCGCCTACACGGACCGCACGCTCGCCGTCTACCGCCGGCTCCGGGCGCGCTGGCGAAACGTGGCGTGCGTGGTCCAGACGTACCTCTACCGCAGCGAGGCCGACCTCCGGGCGCTCATCCCCGGGGGGGTGACGGTGCGGCTGTGCAAGGGCGCCTACCGCGAGCCGGCGAGCCTGGCCTACCCGCGGAAGGCCGACGTGGACCGGAACTACGCGCGGCTGGCGGGGCTGCTCCTCTCGCCGGAAGCCCAGCGTTTCCGCGCGTACCCGGGCTTCGCGACGCACGACGAGCGCCTGATCCACGTGCTCCTCGAAAAGACGCGCGAGTTCGCGATCCCGCCCGACCGCTTCGAGTTCCAGATGCTCTACGGCATCCGGCCGGACCTCCACCGGACGATCCGGGCCGCCGGGGCGCGGCTCCGGGTCCTCGTCCCGTTCGGCGAGGACTGGTACGGCTACTTCGTCCGCCGCCTCGCCGAGCGCCCCGCGAACCTGGTGTTCCTGCTGAAGAACCTCGTCCGCGGCTGACGCGGCGCCCATGGAGCTCACCCGCGACGAGCAGGCGTGGCTCGACGGCCGCGCCGGGGAGGCGACGCGGCTCGCCCTCGCGCTGGTGGTCCGGGTGGGGGAGCTGTTCGAGGCCGACCGGCTCCTCCCGGCCACCCAGGCGCACATCGACGCGTGCCTCTACACGAACGACGCCGGCCTCGAGTTCGCGGAGCGGCTCGCGGCGCTCGGCGCGCGGGTGCGCGTGCCGACGACCCTGAACGTCACCGCGCGAGACATCCGCCGCTGGCAAGCCTTCCGCGTGCCTCCCGACTGGGCCGAGAAGAGCCGCCGGCTCGAGGCGGCCTACCAGGCGCTCGGGTGCCTGCCGACCTGGACCTGCGCCCCGTACGAGCAGGGGCTCGTCCCGCGCTTCGGCCAGCAGGTCGCGTGGGGGGAGTCGAACGCCGTCGCGTACGTGAACACGGTCATCGGCGCCCGGACGAACCGCTACGCGGACTTCCTCGACGTCGCCTGCGCGATCACCGGGCGGGTGCCGGCCTTCGGCCTCCACCTCGACCGCCCGCGCCGCGGCCGGCTCCTCGTCCGGCTGGACGAGATTCCGGCCGCGCTGCGCGGCCATCCGAGCTTCTACCCGGTCCTCGGCTACCTCGTCGGGGCGATCGCGGGCGAGCGCGTGCCGGTCCTCGAGGGGGTGCCGCCGACGGTGCGGAGCGCGGACCTCAAGGCGTTCTGCGCCGCCGGGGCGACGTCGGGCGCGCTGGCGCTGGCGCACGTCGTCGGCGTCACGCCCGAGGCGCCGACGCGGAAGGCGGCCCTCCAGGGGGCGGAGCCGGAGGAGACGGTGGCGGTGACGCTCGCGGAGGCGCGCCGCGTCCGCGCGCGGCTGTCGCCGGCGCCGGTCGAGGGGGTGGATTTCGTGAAGCTCGGCTGCCCGCACCTGTCGCTGGCCGAGGCGGCCGAGGTCGCCCAGCGGGTCGCGGGGCGGCGGGTGCGCCCGGGCGTGGAGTTCTGGATCTCGACGAGCCGCGCCGTGGCGCACCACCTCGCGGAGTCCGGGCACCTCGAGGCGCTCGAGCGGGCGGGCGTGCGGCTCCTGACCGACACGTGCGCGATGACGACCCGGATCGACGGCTGGGGCTTCACGCACATGCTGACGAACTCGGCGAAACAGGCGCATTACGCGATGGCGGGCGGGCTCGAGGCGACCCTCGCGTCGCTCGACGACTGCGTCGCCTGGGCCCTCGGCGACGGGGCGATCGAGGCGGAAGAGGCCTTGTGGAGCGGCTGAGCGCGAAACCCGTGATCCCGGGGCGCGCCGAGGGCGCGGCGCTGGTCTCCCCCGAGGCGCTGTCGTTCTGGGGCGACGTGGACCCGGCGACGGGGCGCGTCAGCAACCCGCGGCACGCGCTCCACGGTGAAGCCCTGGCCGGCCGCGTCCTGGTCTTCCCGGAGGGACGCGGGTCCTGCACGACGTCGAACATCCTCCTCGAGCTGATCCGGACCGGCCGGGGCCCGGCGGCGATCGTGAGCCGCTCGGTGGAGCCGGTCCTGGCGGTCGGCCCGCTCGTCGGGGAGGCCCTCTACGGACGGACGATCCCGATGGTCACCCTCGACGCGGAGGCCTTCGGGCGGATCCGCACGGGCGACTGGCTCGTGGTGGACGCGAACGCGGGCGCGGTGCAGCGGAGGGAGGCATGAGGTTCCTCCGGGTCCTGTCGGCCGTGGACTACCACACGGAGGGGGAGCCGATGCGGATCATCACGGGCGGCGTCCCCGCGCTCCCGGGCGGGACGATGCTCGAGCGGAGTGCCCGCTTCGCCGAGCACCACGACGTCCTCCGCCGCCTGATCCTCTACGAGCCCCGCGGCCACGCCGCGATGTGCGCCGCCCTCCTCGTCCCGCCCTCCGACCCCGAGGCGGACGCGGGCGTGATCTTCATCGAGCCCCTCGGCGTGGTCCACATGTGCGGGCACGGCGCGATCGCCATCGCGACGATGCTCGTCGAAACCGGGGCGGTTCCGATGCAGGAGCCCGAGACGCGGGTCGCCCTCGACACCGCCGCGGGGCGCGTGACCGCGCGCGTCCACGTGGAGGGGGACCGGGTGGTCGGCGCCACGATCCGGAACGTGCCGTCCTACTCGGCGCTCCTCGACGGGAAGGTCACGGTGCCGGGCCTCGGCCCGGTCGCCTTCGACCTCGCCTACGGCGGGCACTTCTACGCCCTGGTCGAGGCGGCGCCGCTCGGGCTCGCGCTCACGCCCGAGGAGGCGCCGCGGATCATCGAGACCGGCGAGCGGATCCGGAAGGCGATCGAGGCCGAGGTCCCGCTCGCCCACCCGGAGGGGGAGCAGTCCAAGGGACTCCTCTACATCCAGTTCTACGCCCCGCCGCGGCACCCGCGGGCGCACCTCCTCAACGCCGTCGTCGTCGCCCCGGCCGGGCTCGACCGCTCGCCCTGCGGGACCGGCACCTCGGCGCGGCTCGCGAACCTCTGGGCGCGCGGCGGAATCGCCGTGGACCGGGTATTCGTCCACGAGTCGATCATCGGGACGCTGTTCGAGGCGCGCGTGGTCGGGACGACGCGCGTCGGCCCCCACCAGGCCGTGATCCCCGAGGTCCGGGGACGCGCGCACCTCTCCGGCTTCAACCAGCTCGTCCTCCGCCCGGACGACCCGTTCCCGGCGGGGTTTCTCCTGTAACGCGTCAGCGCGCGAGGCGCGGACGGACGTCGCCCGCGAACCGCTCGATCAGTCGCTCGACGTCCCCCAGACTTGCCGGGGTGAGGGCGGGCGGCAGCCCGTAGTACGGGCTGAGGACGACGTGGCCGAGCCCGGCCTCGCCGTAACGCACGAGGGTCTCGGCCACGAGCTCGGGCGGGCCCACCAGCGGGCGCGCCTCCTCCACGGCCGGCCGGCGGTCCAGCAGCGCGAACGGCATGAGCCCCGCGGTCTCGAGGGGGGTGTCCCGGCCGGCCTTCCGCGCGAGGTCGCCCAGGGTCGCGACCCGCTCCGCCAGCGCCTCGGGCGTGAAGCCGCGCCCGGTCGGCGCGTGCCAGATCGGGAGCCAGCCGTCGCCCAGCTCTGCCGCGCGCCGGACCGCCCTGGGCGTGTTGCCACCGACCCAGATCGGCGGGTGGGGGCGCTGGACCGGGCGGGGCGCGAAGAGCATCTCCGGGAACTGGAAGACGCGCCCGGCGAACGCGGGCCGCTCGGTGGCCCAGAGGCTCCGGATGACGCGGAGGGACTCGTCCGTCAGCGCGCCCCGCTCGGCGAAGGGGACGCCGAGGGCCGCGAACTCGTCGGGGAGCCAGCCGACGCCCACTCCGACCGTGAGCCGGCCGCCGGAGAGGACGTCGAGCGTCGCGAGCTGCTTCGCCAGGACGACGGGGTTCCGGTAGGGCAGGATCAGGACGGCGGAGCCGAGCCGGATGCGCGTCGTCGTCGCCGCGACCCAGCTGAGGGTCACGACCGCCTCGTAGAGCCGGGCGCCGAAGCGCTCGGCGAGCGCCGGGGGGTAGATGACGTGGTCCCCGACCCAAACCGAGTCGAACCCGAGCGCCTCCGCGCGGCGGGCGAGGGCGAACGTCCCCTCGGCGGAGGCCAGCGGCCCGAAGTGGGGGAGCTGGACCCCGAACTTCATCGAAGGGGCCTCACACGACCCGCGCGGTCTCGGCGATCTGCCGCGCGTGCTCCGCCGTGTGCTCCCCGACACGCCGCGCGAGGAACTCGATCGACATCGCGCCGAGTTCCGGGTGGCGGCCCTGCCGCTGCCACCGGTCGTCCGGGAGGTGGCTCAGGAGCTTCGCGATCTGCTCCTGCTCCGTGACGATCATCTGGACCAGGTCGCCGATCGGCTCGGCCCTCGCGAGGTCCGCCGCCCGGAATTCCGCCTCGTCGTAGTCGGCGAAGACCGGGTCGGCCTCGTAGAGGAGCCGCCGGATCCGCAGGCCCTGGACCATCAGGACCACGTTGCGGAGGTGGATCAGCGTCTCCTGGACGGACCACTCGCCCTCGCGCGGCCGGCGGGCCTGCGCGCCGGCGGGGACGCCTTCGACGGCGCGCGCCAGGGCCGCCGCGGAGGCGCGGATCTGCTCGATCAGGGCTCGGTGCTGAGCGGTCATCGCGCCCTCCTGGAGTCACGGATTTCCCGCCCCGGCTGTCGCCAACCTTAGCCGCCGCCGGGGGGGGCGGTCAAGGAGCCTCGCGACGTTGACAGCCCCCGGAGCGCTTGCGTATCATTTCCAGCGATATGGACGAGGTTGCCGTATTGGTGCTCAATGGGAGCTTCGAGCCGCTCCACTTCACCAACGCCCGCCGGGCGATCACACTCCTGCTCTCGGGCAAGGCCGAGAGCGTGGAGCCCTCACCCCGGGTCGTGCGGTCGCCCTCGCGGAGCTTCCCGCTCCCCTCGGTGATCCGGCTCGCGATCTACATCCGCAAGCCGTTCGTCGAGCGCGTCGCCTTCAACAAGAAGAACATCCTCCGGCGCGACCACCACACCTGCCAGTACTGCGGCCGGCGCGGCGATCGGCTCACGGTGGACCACGTCCTGCCTCGCTCGAAGGGTGGGGACACCACGTGGACGAACGTGGTGGCGGCGTGCCTGCGCTGCAACCTCCACAAGGGGAACCGGACGCTGGAGGAGGCGCGGATGAGCCTGGTGCGCGCCCCGTCGCATCCCCAGTTCCTCTTCTCGATCCACCTCCTGCGGCACCCGCACGCCACGTTCTTCCTGGACGCCTGGCGCAAGTACCTCGCGGCCGTCCCGTCCGTGCTGCCCTCCGGGGCGTAGCCCCGGCGTCGGGGTCCCCTCTCGGGTCATGCCGCCGTTCCGCCTGGTCTCGGACTACGCGCCCAAGGGGGATCAGCCCCGGGCGATCCAGGAGCTGGTGCGCTGGATCGACGCGGACCGCCGGGACGTGGTCCTGGTCGGGGTGACCGGCTCCGGCAAGACGTTCACCGTCGCGTCGGTCATCGAGAAGGTCCAGCGGCCGACCCTCGTCATCTCGCCGAACAAGACGCTCGCCGCGCAGCTCTACGGGGAGTTCCGGGCGTTCTTCCCCGAGAACGCCGTGGAGTACTTCGTCTCGTACTACGACTACTACCAGCCCGAGGCGTACATCCCGCAGTCGGACACCTACATCGAGAAGGATGCGCTGATCAACGACGAGATCGACCGGATGCGCCACTCGGCCACGAAGGCCCTGTTCGAGCGGCGCGACGTCGTCATCGTGGCTTCGGTCTCGTGCATCTACGGACTCGGCTCGCCGGAGACCTACCACGCGATGCACCTCGCCGTCCGGGCGGGCGAGGAGCGGGAGCGGGACGACATCTTGCGGCAGCTCGTCGCGCTCCAGTACGAGCGGAACGACTACGACTTCCATCGCGGGACCTTCCGGGTCCGCGGGGACGTCCTCGAGGTGTTCCCGGCTTCGGACGAGTCGCTGGCGCTCCGCATCGAGCTCTTCGGCGACACGGTCGAGGCGGTCTCGCGCATCGACCCGCTCAAGGGGGAGGTCCTCGAGCGGGTCCCGGAGGCGGCGATCTACCCCGCGAGCCATTACGTCACGCCGGCGGAGGAGCTCGAGCGGGCGCTCGAGTCGATCAAGGTGGAGCTGGACGAGCGGTTCGCGTACTTCCGCGGGCAGGGGAAGTTGCTCGAGGCGCAGCGGCTCGAGCAGCGGACGCTCTTCGACCTCGAGATGCTGCGCGAGATCGGGTACTGCCACGGCATCGAGAACTACTCCCGCCACCTGGGGGGCCGGCGGGCGGGCGAGACCCCCGCGACGCTCATGGACTACTTCCCCAAGGACACGCTCGTCGTCATCGACGAAGGCCACGTCGCCGTGCCGCAGCTCCGGGGGATGTACCACGGCGACCGCTCGCGGAAGGAGGCGCTCGTCGAGTACGGGTTCCGGCTGCCCTCGGCGTTCGACAACCGGCCGCTCACCTTCGACGAGTTCACGCGGAAGGTCGCCCAGGTTCTCTACGTCTCGGCGACCCCGGGCGAGTACGAGCTGGACCGCGCCCGGGGCGCGGTGGTCGAGCAGATCATCCGGCCGACCGGACTCATGGATCCGCAGATCACGGTGCGGCCCGCGGCGCAGCAGGTGGACGACCTCCTCCACGAGATCCGTGGCCGGGCCGAGCGCGAGGAGCGCGTCCTCGTCACCACCCTCACCAAGCGCATGGCCGAGGACCTGACCGAGTACTACCTCCAGCTCGGCCTGCGCGTCCGGTACCTCCACTCGGACATCGACACCCTCGAGCGCGTGGAGGTGATCCGCGACCTCCGGCTCGGCAAGTTCGACGCCCTGATCGGCATCAACCTCCTGCGCGAAGGGCTCGACCTCCCGGAGGTCTCGCTCGTGGCGATCCTGGACGCGGACAAGGAGGGCTACCTCCGGTCGGCGACGTCGCTGATCCAGACGGCGGGGCGCGCCGCGCGGAACGTGCGCGGCGAGGTGATCATGTACGCGGACAGGCTCACCGACTCGATGCGATTCGCGCTCTCCGAGACACAGCGGCGTCGGGCGCTCCAGGAGGCCTACAACCGGGAGCACGGGATCACGCCCGAGTCGATCCGGCGGTCGATCCGGGAGGTGCTCCGCTCGGTGGAGGAGCGCGACTACTACACCGTCGCGGTCGAGGAGCCCGCCGAGCGGTTCGAGTCCCCGGAGGAGCTCGAGGCGGCGCTGAAGCGCCTCGAGGCCGAGATGAAGGAAGCGGCCAAGCGCCTCGACTTCGAGCGGGCGGCCGAGCTCCGCGACCGGATCCGCGCCCTCCGGAAGCTCGACCTCTCCCTGCGCCGGTAGGGTGTAAGATCGGCTCCGTCCGGAGATTTTCCAGGCCTCCCGGCAGGCTCGTCGAAGGCCGGTCGAAGAAGGGAGCGGGCAGGTCAGGCCGCGTGCACGGAAAGCGGTCCCACACGTGTAGGCCGAAGCGCTCCGAGCGCGGGCTTTGCCCGCGCAATCGAAGGGGGGAGGTTCGGCCCCCCGGCGGGGTGGCGCGGATCGGGCGGTGTACGCCGCACGAGACGCGACGGGGAGATGGAAAGGGGGGCGCAGCCCCCCTCCGAGGAAGATGACCCTGAACGAGAAGCTCGAGCGGCTCCCCGACCGCCCCGGCGTCTATCTCTACAAGGACGCCAAGGGCCAGGTCGTCTACATCGGCAAGGCGGCCTCGCTGCGCTCCCGCGTGCGTTCCTACTTCCAGGCCTCCCGCACGCGCGACGCCAAGACCGACGCCCTCGTGGACCACATCGCGGACCTCGAGTACATCGTGACGGCGAACGAGCTCGAGGCCCTCATCCTCGAGTCGAACCTGGTCAAGCGGCACCGCCCGCGCTACAACATCATTCTCCGCGACGACAAGCACTACCCCTTCCTCAAGCTCACCACGAACGAGGCGTTCCCGCGCCTCGTGGTGGCGCGGCGCGTGGCCAAGGACGGGGCGACCTACTACGGCCCCTTTTACCCGGCGACCGCCCTGCGCGAGACGCTCCGGCTCGTCCGCCAGCTCTTCCCCCTCCGCACGTGCTCGATCAAGATCGACGGCAAGGCCGAGCGGCCGTGCATCCAGTACTACATCCACCGCTGCAACGCGCCGTGCACCGGCCGGGAGACCCGGGAGGGGTATGCCCGGACGGTCGTCGACGTCGAGGCGTTCCTGGAGGGGCGGGAGGACGACCTGGCCCGGCGGCTCACCGGCGAGATGGAGCACGCGGCGGCGGAGGAGAAGTACGAGCGGGCCGCCATCCTCCGCGACCAGATCCAGGCCCTCAACACGGTGCGCGAGCACCAGAAGATCATCTCGACTTCGCCAGAGGACCAGGATCTGGTCGGCGTCGCGCGCCAGGGGTCGGAGGCGTGCGTGCAGATCTTCTTCGTGCGCCGCGGGCGGCTGCTCGGGCGGGAGTCGTTCTTCCTCGACCGGCTCCTGGGCGCCCCCGACGGCGAGATCCTCTCGGCGTTCATCCGGCAGTTCTACACGCGCAACGTGGAGCCCGCGCGCGAGATCCTTCTGTCGACCGCGATCCCCGAGGCGGAGCTCGTCGAGGCCTGGCTCGGCCAGAAGCGGGGCGGCCGGGTCGAGGTGGCCGTGCCGCAGCGCGGCCGGAAGCGGGAGCTGGTCGCCATGGCCGAGGAGAACGCGGCGCTCGCGCTCCAGACCCACCTCCTTTCCCGGTCGAGCCGCCGCCAGGTCGTGATGGAGGACCTCCGCCGCGCGCTCAACCTCCCGGAGCTCCCGAACCGGATCGAGGGGTTCGACATCTCGAACATCCAGGGGACGGAGGCCGTGGGCTCCATGGTCGTCTGGGAAGCGGGGGACATGAAGAAGGACGACTACAAGCGCTTCCGGATCCGGACCGTGCCCGGCGCCGACGACTACGCGATGATGGCCGAGGTCCTGCGGCGGCGCTATGGCAAGGCGCTCGAGGAAGGGAGCGCCTTGCCGGACCTCGTCCTCCTCGACGGCGGGCGCGGGCAGCTCAACGTCGGGATCAAGGTGCTCGAGGAGCTCGGGCTGGACTTCGTCCCGATCGTGGCGCTCGCCAAGCGCGAGGAGGAGGTCTACCACCCCGAGAGCCTGCACCCGCTCGTCCTCGACCCGGCGGCGCCGGCCCTCCAGACGCTCCAGAAGATCCGGGACGAGGCGCATCGCTTCGCGATCACGTACCACAAGAAGCTCCGCCAGAAGCGGACGCTCACCTCCGTCCTCGACCAGATCCCGGGCGTCGGCCCCACGCTCCGCACGAACCTCCTCCGCCACCTCGGGTCGGCGAAGCGGGTGCGGGAGGCCTCGGTGGCCGAACTCGCGGCCGTGCCCAAGATCACGCCCAAGCTCGCCCAGCGGATCCACGATTTTTTCCGCGCCCCCGGATCCGACGACCCGGCGCCTAACCCTGCGCCAGAGTTGCGTTCCGCGGCGATCTCTGCTACAAATCGTCCGGAACTCGACTGAGGAGGCTCACTGGGGCGTGGCGCAGGACCGGCAGGACCACTACCCGTTCACGGAAATCGACGCCAAGTGGCAGCGGCGGTGGGAGGAGAGCGGTCTCTTCC
Source organism: uncultured bacterium (assembly GCA_964416315.1). Classification (GTDB taxonomy): domain Bacteria; phylum Methylomirabilota; class Methylomirabilia; order Rokubacteriales; family DASRDR01; genus CAYQDR01. Next base: position 6,539 of record CAYQDR010000040.1, on the reverse strand, counting down.
GCGTCCGCGAGGAGGCCGGGCGGCCCAAGTACTACTGCCTGGAGATGTTCCCGTACCCCTCCGGTCGCATCCACATGGGCCACGTCCGCAACTACGCGATCGGGGACGCGGTGAGCCGCTACAAGCGGATGCGGGGCTACAACGTGCTGTACCCGATGGGCTGGGACGCCTTCGGCCTCCCGGCCGAGAACGCCGCGATCGACCACGGCGTCCACCCCGCCATCTGGACGCACGAGAACGTCGAGGCCATGAAGGCCCAGATGCGGAAGCTCGGCATCTCCTACGACTGGGACCGCGAAGTGACCACCTGCGAGCCCGAGTACTACCGCTGGGAGCAGCTCGTCTTCATCCGGATGTTCGAGCGCGGCCTGGCCTACAAGAAGGCGGCCACCGTGAACTGGTGCCCCTCGTGCCAGACCGTCCTCGCCAACGAGCAGGTGGAGGCGGGGCGCTGCTGGCGGTGCGAGTCCGAGGTGATTCCCCAGCAGGTCGAGGGGTGGTACTTCAAGATCACGGCGTACGCCGAGGAGCTGCTCGAGTGGTGCGACCGGCTGACGGGTTGGCCGGAGCGCGTCCTCACCATGCAGCGGAACTGGATCGGCAAGAGCGAGGGCGCCGAGTTCCTGCTGCCCGTCGTCGGACGCCCCGGCCTCGGGATCCGGGTCTTCACGACCCGCCCCGACACCTCGTTCGGGATGACCTACGCCGTGCTGGCCCCCGAGCACCCGCTCGTGGACGCCCTGGTCGCGGACGAGGCGGAGCGGCGGGCGGTGGCCGCCTTCCGGGCGGAAGTCGCGCGCGAGAGCGAGATCGAGCGCCTCGCGACGGACCGTCCGAAGCGGGGGTTGCGGCTCGCGGCGCGGGCGGTGAACCCGTTCAACGGGGAGGCGATCCCGCTCTTCCTCGCCGACTACGTCCTCATGGGCTACGGGACCGGGGCGATCATGGCGGTCCCCGGCGAGGATCAGCGGGACTGGGACTTCGCCAAGGCTCACGGGCTCCCCATCATCGAGACCGTGCAGCGCCCTCCGGGGTGGGTCGGCGAGGCCTACACGGGTGACGGGATCAAGATCAACTCGGGGTTCCTCGACGGCCTCACGATCGCCGAGGCGAAGCGGAAGGCGACCGACTGGCTGGTCGCCAAGGGGCTCGGCGAGGCCAAGGTCAACTACCGGCTCCGCGACTGGGGGATCAGCCGCCAGCGCTACTGGGGCGCGCCCATCCCCATCGTGTACTGCCGGACGTGCGGAACGGTTCCCGAGAAGCCGGAAAACCTGCCGGTCGTCCTCCCGCGGAACGTCCAGATCACGGGGAAGGGCGGGTCGCCGCTCGCCGACGTGCCCGCGTTCGTCAACGCGCCCTGTCCGCGCTGTGGCGGCCCGGGGCGGCGCGAGACGGACACCATGGACACGTTCGTCGAGTCGTCGTGGTACTTCCTCCGGTACTGCTCCCCCCGGTTCGCGGGGGGGATGGCCGACCCCGCCGCCGTCCACTACTGGATGCCGGTGGACCAGTACATCGGCGGCATCGAGCACGCCATCCTCCACCTGCTGTATGCCCGCTTCTACACGAAAGTCGTGCGCGACCTCGGCCTCTTCAAGGTGGACGAGCCGTTCCAGCGGCTCTTCACGCAGGGGATGGTCGTCAAGGACGGCGCGAAGATGTCCAAGTCCAAGGGCAACGTCGTCACCCCGGACGATTTCGTCGCCACGTACGGCGCGGACACCGCGCGGGTCTTCGAGCTGTTCGCGGCGCCGCCGGAGAAGGACCTGGAGTGGAGCGACCAGGGGGTGGAAGGGGCCTTCCGCTTCCTCAACCGCGTCTGGCGCCTCGTCCAAGCCCAGCGCTCGACGCTCGCGGCGCCGGCGGCCGAGCGGCCGGCCGAGCTGTCCGAGCGGGGCCGCGCGTTCCGCCGGATGGTCCACGAGACGATCCGGCGGGTGACGGACGACATCGAGGAGTTCCACTTCAACACGGCGATCAGCGCGCTGCACGAGCTGGTCAACGCGATGTACGCGTTCGCCGGGGAGTCCGTCGCGCGAGTGACCCCGGAGGAGGGGCGCGCCCTGCTCGGGGAGGCCGTCGAGACGCTGCTCTTGCTGCTCGCCCCGTTCGCCCCCCACCTCGTGGAGGAGCTGCGGTCGCAGCTCGGCCACGGGGAGAGCGTCTTCCGGGCCGCGTGGCCCACCCCCGATCCCGCCGCGCTGGAGCGGGAGGCGGTGCTGATCGTGGTCCAGGTGGACGGGCGCGTCCGGGGGCGGCTCACCGTCGGGCCGAGCGTCGCCGAGGAGACCCTGAGGGCGCAGGCCCTCGCCGACGGGAAGGTGCGGCCGTGGCTCCAGGCGCGGAAAGTCGAGCGGGTCGTCGTCGTTCCGGGCCGCCTCGTCAACATCGTCACGCGGAGCGCGGGGTGACCCGCCGAGGGGCCCTGGGCGGCGTCTTCCTCGCCACGCTCGCCGCGCTCGGCGGATGCGGCTACTCCCTGCGCCCGAGCCTGCCGCCCCACATCAAGTCCGTTCACATTCCCGTCCTCGAGAACCGCACGCAGGAGCCCGGGATCGAGGACTTCGTCACGCAGGCCGTGACGCAGGCCTTCGTCACGAGCGGGCGGGTCCGGATCGCCGAGAGCGCGGAGCGGGCCGACGCGGTCCTCGAGGGGGCGATCATCGGGTACGCGCTGACCTCGCTCGCCTTCGACCGCGGCGCGAACGTCACGCAGTACCGCCTCCAGATCGCCCTGGCGCTGACGCTGCGGGACCGGGTGCGGAACACGGTCCTCTGGCGCCACGACCGGATCGAGGAGCGGGCCGACTTCGCGGTGGCGGGTCAGGTGACCCAGACGCTGGCGCGCGAGGAGGCGGCCGTCAGGCAGGCCGCGGTGGACGTCGGTCGCGCCATCGTCAGCTACGCCCTCGAAGGATTCTAGCGCCGTGCCGATCCCCGCCGCCTAGATGGAGGCGCCGGCCCTCCTCCGCGACCTCGCCGCCGGCCGCGTCCCCCGCCTCCTCCTGATCCACGGGTCCGAACCCCTCCTCGTCGACGAGCTGCTCGAGCGCCTCGCGGCCGCGGTGCTCGCGGACCCCGCCTCGGCCGCGTGGAACCGGGAAGTCCTCTACGCGGATGCCGCCACGCCCGACGCGGTCGTGAGCGCGGGGCTGGCCCTGCCGCTGTTCGGCGGGCGGCGCCTCGTCCTGGTGCGCGGGATCGGCCAGGTCCCCGCGAAGGCGATCGAGCGGCTGCGGTCCGCGATCGACGGCGCGCGCCGGGGGCCGGGCGGCTGGCCTGCCGAGGGCACCACGCTGGTCTTCGTCGCGGGGGAGCTCGACCGGCGAGGCGCGGCGCTGCGCCTGGCCGGGGAGGGAATCGAGGCGCTGGAAGTCCGCCCGCCGAGCGGGCGCGCTGTCGTGGGCTGGCTCCGCGAGCGGGCGCGGGCCGTCGGGCTCGATCTGGCCCCGCAGGCGGCGGAGGCCCTCATCGCGCTCGTCGGCGAAGACCTCGGCCGCCTGGCCAGCGAGCTGGAGAAGGCCGCGCTGTTCGCGGGCGACGACCGGCGCGTGACCGAGGAGGTCGTGCGGGCGCTCGCGGGGGAGAGCCGGGTGCGGCAGTACTGGGAGCTGACCCAGGCGCTCGAGGAGGGCGACCGCGCCCGGGCGCTGTCCGTCCTCGACCGGCTGCTCCTGGCCGGCGAGGAGCCGACGGTCCTGGTCGCGCGCATCGCCGAGCACGCGCGGGACCTCTGGCGGGTGCAGGCCGGCCTGGCCGCTCGGCGGGACGCGCGCCAGATCGCGACGCTCCTGCCGCGGCGCCGCCCCCCGTTCGCGGTGGAGCGGCTGATGGCCCGCGCCGAGGCGGTGCGCCCGGACGGAGTGAGCGCGGCGCTGCGGCGCTGCTTCGAGGCTGACCGGAGGCTGAAGTCGGGCGGGGGTGAAGCCCGGGCGCTCCTGACGGCGCTGGTCGCGGACCTCGCCGGCGCGTGACGCGGCGGGAGGCGGTCGCGGACCTCAGCGCGCGGCCAGCGCGTTCAGCTGCCGCGTGAGGCGGGATTTCCGGCGGGCGGCCGCGTTCTTGTGGAGGACCCCCTTGGTGACCGCCTTGTCGACGAGCCGGATCGCCCGGCCGAGCTGGGCGCGTGCCTCGTCGGCGGTCCCCGCGGCGAGCGCGCCACGGACGCCCCGCACCGCGGTGCGCACGGCAGAGCGGGCGGCGGCGTTGCGGAGCCGGCGCTTCTCGCTCTGGCGTATGCGCTTGAGGGCCGACCGGATGTTCGCCATGTCCTCACCTCCCTCGGACGCGAGGTCGCAGCGTACCGCGCGCGGCGTCGCCTGTCAAGCCGCGGGCCCCCACGGACCGCGCGGCCCGCGGTGACCCCCTCGGAGCGCGAGGCGGCCGTCCCGGGCGCCGCGGCCGGCGGCGCCGAGCGGGGGGTGGCCCGGGCCGCCGCCGTCGTGGGCGGCGCGACCCTCGCGAGCCGGGTCCTCGGCTTCCTCCGCGACGTCGTCGTCGCGCACGCCTTCGGCGCGGGGCCGGCGACGGACGCCTTCTTCGTCGCCTTCCGGCTCCCGAATCTCTTCCGGCGGCTGGTCGGCGAGGGCGCGGTCAACTCGGCGTTCGTCCCGGTCTTCACCGAGTACCTCGCCGGCCGCCCGCGTGGCGACGTCTTGCGGATGCTCCGCGCGGTGTCCGGTGCCGTGACCGGCGTCCTCGCGCTCCTGACGCTCGCGGGCGTCCTCGCCGCGCCCCTCCTGGTCCGCGTGATGGCGCCGGGCTTCTTCGCCGACCCCGTGACCGGGGCGCTCACGGTGCGCCTGACCCGGCTCATGTTTCCGTACCTCTTCTTCGTCGGCCTCGCGGCGCTGGCGATGGCGGCGCTCAATGCGGCCCGACACTTCCTCAGCCCCGCGCTGGCCCCGGCGATGCTGAACCTCGCCATCATCGGGGCGGTCTTCCTCGTGGCACCGCGCCTCGACGAGCCCGTGCTGGCGCTCACGATCGGGGTGGTGGTGGGCGGGCTGGGGCAGCTCGCGGTCCAGCTCCGGCCCCTGGCGCGACGCGGCCTCCTGGTCCGCCCCGCCCTCGACCTCCGCCACGCGGCCGTGGCGCGGATCGGCCAGCTGATGGCGCCGGTCGCCCTCGGCCAGTCGGCGACCCAACTGAACATCCTCGTCGACACGATCATCGCCTCGTTCCTCGTCGGGGGCAGCGTGTCGTACCTCTACTACGCCGACCGGCTGATGGAGTTCCCCCTCGGCGTCTTCGGCATCGCCATCGCCACCGCGGTGCTCCCGACCCTGTCGGAGCAGGCGGCGCGTCGCGAGCTCGAGGCGCTCCGGACGACGCTCTCGTTCGCGCTGCGCCTCGCGGCGTTCATCAGCCTCCCGGCGGCGGTCGGCCTGCTGCTCCTCCGGGAGCCGCTGGTCCGGGTCCTCTACGAGCGCGGCGCTTTCGGGCCGGTCGAGAGCGCCGGAACGGCGTGGGCGCTCGGGTTCTACGCGCTCGGCCTCGTCGGGTTCGCGAGCGTGAAGATCGGCGCCCAGGCGTTCTACGCCCTGGGGGACACGCGGACGCCGGTGAAGGTGGCGATCGGCGCCATGGTGGCGAACAGCCTGCTCGCCGTGGCGCTGGCGTTCCCGCTGCGCCACGGCGGGCTTGCTCTCGCGACGTCCTGCGCGGGGACGGCGCACGCGCTCGTCCTCGCCTGGCTCCTGCGCCGCCGCCTGGGGGACCGGCCCGTGCCCGGCGCGCGCGCGGGGTGGGCCCGGACCCTGGCCGCCTCCGCCACGCTCGCGCTGGCGCTGCTCGTGGCGGGCTGGCTCTGGCCCCCGCCGGCCGGCCGCGCCGCCGAGGCGGCCTGGCTGGGCGCGATGATCGCCGGCGGCGCGGGCCTCTATCTCGCCCTTCACCTGGCGCTGGGATCCGAGGAGGCGCGCCTCGTGCGTCGCGCGCTCGCGCGCCGTGGGGCCAGGAGTTTCTTGCCATGAGCGCGGCGCGGTTGGTATACTCCACATGTCAGGGAACCAATGCGGGCCCTGCTCCAGCGGGTGATCGAAGCCTCGGTCGAGGTCGATGGTGAGGTGCTCGGCAGAATCGACCGGGGGGTCGTCACCCTTCTCGGCGTGGCGGCCGGCGACGGACCCGGGGACGGTCGCGTCCTCGCCGACAAGATCCTCCACCTGCGGATCTTCGACGACGCCGACGGCAAGCTGAACCACTCCCTCGTCTCGACCGGCGGGGCGTGCCTCCTGGTCTCCCAGTTCACCCTGCTCGCCGACACCCGCCGCGGCCGACGCCCCGACTTTCTCGCTGCCGCGCGGCCCGAGGTCGCCGCGCCCCTCGTCACCGCGGTCGCCGCCGGCCTCCGCGCGGGCGGTGTTCCCGTCGTCGAGGGCCGGTTCGGCGCCCGCATGGTGGTGCGCCTGGCCAACGACGGGCCGGTGACGATCCTCTTGGACTCGCGCGAGCGGGCATGACCCGACCCGGGCCGAGACCCGTCGCATCCCGGCGTCCTCCAGCTCGCCGGGACGCGCTCGGCCTGCGGCCTC
>CAYQDR010000039.1:0-35402 GCA_964416315.1 uncultured bacterium | reverse complement strand
ATCGACTTCGCCGAGGGCGGGGTCAACACCTTCTACCACAACAAGTTCTACGACATCGTCAAGTACGTGGCCGACGTGCGGCACACCCACCAGGTGATCGTGCTGATCATGTCGAAGGCGTCGTGGCTCAAGCAGGACGCGGCCACGCAGAAGGCCATCACGGAGGCCGCCCGGCACGCCGAGCAGTTCAACCGGAAGTTCATCCTGGACGAGGACCGGACGGTCCAGGAGCAGGTCAAGGCCAAGGGCGTCACGATCACCAAGCCCGATTCCGCGCCGTTCCGTGAGGCCACGAAAGGGGTCTACGAAGAGTTCTTCGCGACGCCCGCGGGCAAGGATGCCAGGAAGGTGGTGGACCACATCCTGACCCTGAAGTAGTGCGGGGCCAATTCCCGTCGCCTGGCGTCGTCCTCGGTCGCCGGGACGCGCTCGGCCTGCGGCCTCGCGGGCGTCCCGCCCCTCCGGTGGGGTCGTCGGCCCGCCTCGACGTATGCGGCATACGCCTCGGCGCGCCTCCTCCCTGCGTCCTAGCCATGCTCGTGACTTGGCCCCGCGGCTCGGGCACTCTGGCGACTGGCGCTGACTCGCTGAGGCTCAAGTAGGCGTGACGCGCCCCGACCAGCCGTTCGGCCGCTGGGGGGCCCGGACCTACGACGGGCTCGGGCTCCTCGGCGGCCTGCTCCTTGCCCTCCTCACCCTCGCCGTCTTCCTCCAGGTGCTCGTGCGGTATGTCGTGCCGGTCACCGTGGTCGGGCTGGACGAGGTGGCCCGGTACGTCTTCGTCTGGGTCGTGATGATCGGCGCCGCCGCGGCCATGCACCGGGGCGAGCACACCGCGCTCGACTACTTCCGCGACCGGTTGCCGCCGCGCGGCCAGGCCCTGATCCGCATCGTGACCGAGGGCGCGGGGATGGCCCTCTTCCTCTCGCTGATCCACACGAGCTTCACGCTGGTCCCGAACGCCCAGCTCCAGACGAGCGCCGGACTCGGCCTCCCGCTCGGCTACGTCTACGCGGCGGTGCCCGTGGGCGCGGCGCTCATCCTCCTTCCGATGGCCTGGCGCTTCGTCGCGGCCGTCCGGGGCCTCTTCCGCCCATGGCCGAGACCCTCCTGATCGTCTTCGTCGTCTTCGTCCTCCTCGGGACGCCGATCGGCATCGCGCTCGGCGTCGGCACGCTCGCCGCGGCGACGATCTTCCCGACCCTCAAGCCGATCATCATCCCGACCCGCTTCGTCGGACTGCTCTCCGACTCCTTCCTGATCCTGGCGGCGCCGCTCTTCATCCTCGCGGGCAACATCGCCGCCCGGAGCGGGGTCGCGCGGGCCGTGATCGACCTCGCGACGGCGCTGGTCGGCCGCTTCCGCGGGGGCCTCGCCTACGTGAACATCGTGGACAGCCTGTTCTTCGGCGGCATCTCGGGCTCCGCCGTGGCCGACGTCTCGGCGCTCGGGACGTTCCTCATCCCCCAGATGGTCCGCAAAGGGTACGACCGGGACTTCGCGACCGTGCTCACGATCTGCACCGCGGTCCTGGCCCCGATCATTCCGCCGTCCATCATCGCCGTGATCTACGCGTGGATGGCCGACGAGTCGGTGGCCGCGATCTTCGCCGGCGGGTACATCCCTGGGTTCCTGATCGCCGTCGGCATGGCCGTGCCCACGTTCCTCATCGCGCGCCGGCGCAACTACCCGAAGGAGCCGCCGCCCACCCTCGCCCAGTTTCTCGTCGCCGTGCGGGACGCCCTGCCGGGGCTCATGATCCCGGTGATCATCATGGGCGGGATCGTGCTGGGCTGGTTCACGCCGACCGAGGCCGCCGCGGTCGCGGTCGTCTACGCCCTCGTCGTGCCCCCGCTCTACTACCGGGAGCTCGCGTGGCGGGAGCTCCCCGGGATCTTCGCCGACTCGGCGCGGCTCACGGGCGTCATCGGGCTCATCATCGGGCTCGTCGGGGCGTTCGGCTGGGTGCTGACGTACTCGAAGTTCCCGTTCCGCGTCGCCGAGGCCATCGGGACGTTCGCGCCGACGTGGTGGCTCTTTCTCACGTTCGTCAGCGTCCTGTACGTCTTCCTCGGCACGTTCCTCACCCCGTCCGAGATCATCCTCGTCACGGTCCCGGTGCTGCTGCCGGGGGCGCAGGCGCTCGGCATCCACCCGATCCACTTCGGGATGGTGTGCGTCATCGCCTCCGCGATCGGGCACGTGACGCCGCCCGTCGGCCTCTGCCTCTTCCTCGGCATGGCGATCAGCGGGCTCCCGATGGAACGCCTGGTCCGCCCACTGCTGCCCTTCCTCGTGGCGATCGTGCTCGTGCTCTTCGTCGTGGTGTTCGTCCCCGAGACCGTCCTCTTCCTCCCCCGCGTCTTCGGCTTCGTGAAGTGAGCGGGCGACCCGGCGTGCCTGCGGGCCGCGCCGGGCTCGTCAGACCCAGGAGCGCGACAGCCTCGCCCTGCCGATCCCGTAGCGGACACCGTGTGGCCCGCGCAGAGGTGGCACGACCCGGCCGAGGCGTGAGGTATCCTAGCAGGCACCATGAGCCAGGCGCCGCGGCGGCTCGGCACGGATCTGGACAACCCGGAGACACGGCCGTGGTTTCTGTGGGACGAGGACCTCTCGGTCGGGGAGCTGCGCGGGATCCTGAGTGATGAAACGCATCCTCGCTGGATCGATCTTGCCGCCAAGCTGATGCGCGAGGCGCGGGACGATCAAGTCTGGCTCTTTCTCCCGGTGGACCGCGTGGCGGCCCGCTATCACGATCTCGCTCCCCGTCTCGGCCGGCGTCGCGCGTTCTGGGATTACCTGCTCCAGGCCTGGCGTCGCCATGGGTACCTCCCGTAGCCCGCTGACGCCGTTCGAGCAGGGGTTCCTTCGGAGGTTTTTCGCTTCCGTCCGCGGGTTCTATCTTGGCGGTGGCGGCGCACTGGGCATCCACCTCGGTCACCGAAGGTCCATCGACCTCGACCTCTTCACGCCTGAGGAAGTGGCGTTCCAGGCCGCTGTCGCATCACTTCCCGCGGTTGCGGGCGCCGTGGGTGGGCGGGTCGAGATCCTGACGGACGCCCCGGCGTTCCGGCGCGTCCTGCTCACCGGACGCGAGGGTGACACGGTGCGGGTCGATCTGGTCTGGGACGCGAGCCCGCGCACGGCGTCTCCACCCGTGGAAGTCGCCGGGATGTGGCTCGATCCTCCGCAGGAGATCCTGGTCAACAAGATCTGCACCATCCTCGGCCGCAGCGAACTGCGCGACCTTGTCGACCTGTTGTTCCTGGAGAGGGCCGGGTATCGCGCGCTCGACGCGCTTGACGCCGCCAGGCGGAAGGACCCGGGGCTGACGCCGGCTCAGTTGGCGTGGGCGATCACGCAAGTGCGCCTCGATCGCCTGCCCGAGGGGATGCTGGTGCCGGTCTCGATCGAGGAGCTACGCGCGTTCGCAGCGCGGCTGGTCGATGGTCTCGAGCGTCTCGCCTTTCCGGGTAGGGGGACACCGAGAACGCGGCCGCCGGGTGAGGTAGAATAGCGCCCGACCGACCGCGCGTCTCGGAGGCCAGGCCGCATGGCGGACTCGCGCAGAGCCCGGGTCCCCCCCTCCCGAAAGCGCACGCGTCCCGGACGCGCGACAGCCTGTCTCTGCCAAGAGCTTGCCGAGGCTCTCGAGCGCGGGCGCGCCACGCGCGAGCGCGCCATCGCGACCTCCCCCGACACCCTCCAGCCGGTGCTCGGCGCGCCGGCCAGAGAATGCCGCGCGGCTATGTCATGTGCCGACGTGAGGAGGAGGACAGCCCCATGGAGCGACGTAGGTTCATCGTCAAGGCGGGCGGTCTGGTGGCCGCCGCCGGCGCGGCGACCGTCGTCGACGCCCCGAGCGTCATCGCCCAGCCGAAGTTCCGGTGGCGAATGTCTACGGCCTGGACCCCGGCGCTTGACTTTCACCAGGGCGGAGCCCAGCGGCTGGCGAAGGTCGTCGACGAGATGAGCGGCGGGCGGTTCCGGATCGAGGTCTTCCCGGGCGGCCAGATCATGCCGCCCTTCGCCTGCTTCGACGCCGCCTCGCAGGGCACCATCGAGGCCTTCATGGCCGTGTCGTCCTATTGGGCTTGGGCGGGGAAGGACCCTGCGCTCGAGTGGTTCATGACCGTCCCGTTCGGCATGAACCCCGCGGGCATGGCAGCCTGGTTCTACCAGAGCGACGGGCTCAAGCTGTGGGAGGAGGCGTACGCGCCGTTCGACCTCGTGCCGCGCCCCGGCCCGGCGGTGGCCCCCCAGATGGGCGGATGGTTCAGGAAGAAGATCAACGCGATCAGCGACTACAAGGGGGTCAAGATGCGCATTGCGGGCCTCGGCGGCAAGGTCGTCGCCAAGGCGGGCGGCACGGCGGTCCTCACCCCGGCCGCCGAGATCTACGCCGCCCTTGAGCGGGGCGTGATCGACGCGAGCGAATGGGTGTGCCCACACGATGACCTGAAGCTCGGCCTCCACAACACCGCGCGGTACTACTACTACCCCGGCTGGCACGAGCCCGGCACCACGCTCGAGTTCGGATTCAACCGAAAGGCGTACGAGGCGCTCCCGGTCGACTTGCGGCGGACCCTCGACCATGCCGCCGCGGCGACTCAGGTGTACGGGCTCACAGAATTCGAGACGAAGAACGCCATCGCCCTCGAGAAGGTCAAGACCGAGTTCAAGGGCAAGGTCGAGGTTCTCCAATTCCCGGCGCCGGTGCTGCGAGACCTCAAGAAGCTGGCGGCCGAGGTCCTCAGGGAGGAGTCCGAGAAGACCCCCATGGCGAAGAAGGTGTACGCCTCCTTCACCAAGTTCCAGGCGCAGATCGCCGGCTGGCGGCATGTCTCGGAAGGCGCGTACCACCAGTTCGTCGCGCTGTGATGGGGGAGAGGCGAGTGCGGCTCGTCCTGGCCGCGCTGCTCCTGATCGGCCCGCTCGCGGCCGAGGCGCAGCCGGCCCGCCGGCCGTACCGCATCGGGGTCCTCAACGAGGCGTTTGCGGCGACCCACCCGACCGTCGAGGGGCTCAAGGCCGGGCTCCGGGAGCTGGGCCTCGCGGAAGGGCGGGACGTCAGCTTCGACATCCGCTTCACCGAAGGGGATGCCCAGGCCACCCCGGCGGCGGCGGCCGCCCTGGTGAAGGCCGGCGTCGACCTGATCGTGACGAGCCAGGACGGCCCGACCCAGGCCGCGAAGGACGCCACCAAGAGCGTCCCGATCGTGTTCACGCTCGTGGGTGACCCCGTCGCGTCGGGTCTCGTGAAGAACCTCGCCGAGCCGGAGGCGAACGTGACCGGCATCTCGAGCCTCCAGACCGAGCTGGCGGCGAAGCGGCTCGAGATCCTGAAGACGCTGGTCCCGAGCATCCGGCGGGTCTGGCTGATCCACTACGGGAGCGACCTGACCGCCAACAAGATGATCGTGAGGGCGCGCGATGCCGCGCCACGCGTGAACGTGGAGCTCGTGCCGCGGGCGGTGCTGAACGCCCAGGAGCTAACTCTGGCCCTGCGCGAGCTCCGGCCGGGCGATGCGCTGCTCGCTCCGGAGATCGCCGCCCTCGACATCCCGGTGGCGATCCTGGAGGCGTCGCTCAAGTCCCGCGTCCCGGCCGTGTTCACCACGGCGCTCTGGGTCGGCCACGGCGGGCTGGTGTCCTACGGTCCTGACTACTACGCCCAGGGGGTCCAGGCAGCCGGGCTGGTGGCGAAGATCCTGCGCGGCGCGCGGCCGTCCGACGTGCCGGTCGAGGGCGCCGACCGTATCGAGCTGGCCGTGAACCTCAAGACCGCCGACCTGCTCGGCGTCACGGTGCCACGAAAGATCATGCTCCGCGCGGAGACGTTCCGGCGGTGAGCGGCCCCACGCCGAGCGCCGCACCGCGGGGCCGGCTCTTCCGGAAGTACGTCGTCGTCTTCGTCGGCCTGGTGGGCGGGGTGCTGATGGCCTCCAGCCTGGTCGAGCTGTACTTCGCCTACCAGGAGACCAAGCGGGCGATCGTCCGGGTGGAGCGCGCGAAGGCGGCGGCCGCGGCGGCCAAGATCGAGGAGTTCGTCCGGGACGCCGAGCGCAAGGTGCGCGAGACCACGCGGGCCGCCTCCGACGACCCCGCGGCAGCCCAGCTCGGGCTCGGGAAGCTCGCCTTCCGGGGCGGGCTGGGCGCGGCCCTGACCGAGCAGCGCGAGCTCGACTTCCTCCGGCTCCTCCGCGACATGCCAGCGATCAGCGAGCTCAGCCACCTCGACGTGTCGGGCAAGGAGCAGCTCCGCGTCTCCCGGCTAGCGCTGGACGCCGTCGGGAGCCAGGAGGACCTCTCGCAGGCGCCGAAGTTCCTCGAGGCAAGGTCGGGGAAGACGTACTGGAGCCCGGTGTACCTCCGGAACGGCGTCGAGCCCTACCTGACCCTCGCCGTCCCCGTGGGCCAATACGCCGTCGAGGTCACCACAGCCGAGATCAGCCTCAAGGCCGTCCAGCAGGCGATCGCCCAGATCCAGGTCGGCCGGGACGGCTACGCCTACGTGGTGGACTCGCGGGGCCACTTGTTCGCCCACCCCGACATCCGGCTGGTCCGCCAGAACCGGAACCTCTCCGCCCTCCCGCAGGTGCGGGACGCGCGGGCCGAGCGCCCGGCCGCGCCGGGAGGCGAGAAGGTCGCCACGGTCGCCGAGGGCCTCCAGGGCGGCCAGATCCTCGCGGCCCACGCCGCCGTCGCCCCCCTCGGGTGGCTCGTCCTCGTCGAGCGGCCGCTCGCCGACGCCTACGCACCGCTGCGGGCCCCGATCCTCCGGAGCGCGGTCGTCTTCGCCCTGGGTCTTGGGCTCTCGGTCCTGGCAAGCCTCGTCCTGGCCCGGCGGATGGTGGCCCCGATCCGTCTCCTCCAGGCCGGGGCGGCGCGGATCGGCGCCGGGGACCTCGGGCACCGTATCGAGGTCCGAACCGGCGACGAGCTGGAGGCGCTGGGCGAGGAGTTCAACCGGACGGCGGCACGGCTCGAGGAGTCGTACCAGAACCTCGAGCAGAAGGTCGAGGCGCGCACACGAGAGCTGGCTGAGGCTAACCGCGACCTGACCGAGGCCCTGGAGCAGCAGACCGCAACCGGTGAGATCCTGCGCGTGATCAGCCGCTCGCCGACCGACCTCCAGCCGGTGCTGGACGCGGTGGCCGAGAACGCCGCGCGGCTGTGTGCCGCGGCCGATGCGGTGATCTATCGCATCGACGGCGAGGCACTCCAACCGGTGGCTATACACGGACGACTCACGGCTCATGCGCTCCCGCTCACTCGCGGGTCGGTGACCGGGCGAGCGGTGATCGACCGTCAAACGGTCCATATCCATGACCTTGCGGCGGTATCCGAAGCCGAGTTCCCGGTGGGCAGGGTTTCCCAACGGCGCCTGGGCCATCGAACGACCCTGGCCACGCCGTTGCTGCGCGAAGGAATTCCCCTGGGCGCGATCCTGATTCGCCGCCTGGAGGTCCGGCCCTTCTCGGACAAGCAGATCAAGCTCCTCGAGACCTTCGCCGACCAGGCGGTGATCGCGATCGAGAACGTGCGGCTGTTCCAGGAGCTACAGACCCGGAACCGCGAGCTGACGGAGGCGCTGGAGCGGCAGACTGCCACCGCCGAAGTGCTGAAGGTGATCAGCCGCTCGACCTTCGACCTGCAGCCGATTCTTGACACCCTCGTTGAGAACGCGACGAGACTGTGCGGCGCCGAATGGGGAGTCATCCACAGGTTCGACGGCGAGGTTTTGCGGACGGCGGCGTTCTATGGTGGCTCGCTTGAGTTCAGAGACTTCTGGCAGCGAACCGAGATCCGCCCTGGGCCAGGCTCTGGCGTAGGGAGGGCTGCCCTTGAGCGCCGGACGGTGCACATCCCTGACGCCCTAGCGGACCCTGAATACACACTCCACGAGGCGCAAAGGGTCGGGCAGTTCCGGACGGTCTTGGCTGTCCCCATGCTCAGGGAGGGGGTCCTCATTGGGGTGTTCGGAATGTTAAGGAGTAGAGTCCAGCCATTCACCGACAAGCAGATCGAGCTGGTGACGACCTTCGCCGACCAGGCGGTGATCGCGATCGAGAACGTCCGCCTCCTCCAGGAGCTACAGGCACGGACGCGCGAGCTGGCCCGATCTGTCGAGGAGCTGAAGGCGCTGGGGGAAGTCAGCCGGGCGGTCAGCTCCACCCTGGACCTGCCGACGGTGCTGTCCACCATTGTCACCCGCGCGGTCCAGCTTTCCGCGACCCGCGCTGGCGGCATCTACGAGTACGACGAGGCCACCCGAGAGTTTGACCTCCGGGCTACCTACCAGGTAGAAGACGAGTTCGTCAAGGTGCTTCGCGCAGCGCCGATTCGTCTGGGCGAGGGCGCGACCGGACAGGCCGCAGCGGCACGCGCGCCGGTGCAGATAACCGATGTCACGGATGAGCGGGAGTACGCTGTCACACGGCTCCGGCCCATCCTGGTGCGGCTTGGCTATCGATCCCTACTTGCCGTGCCGCTCCTCCTCGAGCAGCGCATCTTGGGCGGGTTGGTGGTTTTGCGACGCGAGGCGGGAAACTTTTCACCGGGGGTCGTGAACCTCCTCCAGACCTTCGCGACGCAGTCGGCTCTGGCGATCCAGAACGCGCGGCTCTATCGCGAGCTCGGGGAGAAGGGGCACCAGCTCGAGATCGCGAGTCGGCACAAGTCGCAGTTCCTGGCCAACATGAGCCACGAGCTACGGACCCCGCTGAACGCCGTCCTGGGGTATATCGAGCTCACCCTGGACAACATTCTCGGGGAGGTCCCCGAGGCCATCCGAGACGGTCTCGAGCGCGCGCGGAAGAACGGGCTCCACCTCCTTAGCCTGATCAACGACGTCCTCGACCTCTCCAAGATCGAGGCCGGCCAGCTCACGCTGTCCCTGGGCGAGTACTCGATGCATGAGATCGTCCACTCGGTCGTGACGGCCGTGGAGGCTCTGGCGTCGGAGAAGAAGCTCGGCCTGGCGGCGACGGTGCTGCCCGACCTGCCACCCGGCAAGGGCGACGCGCGGCGGATCAGCCAGGTGCTCCTGAATCTCGTCGGGAACGCGATCAAGTTCACCGAGGCCGGCGAGGTCAGGGTCGAGGTGGCGGCAGCCGACGGCGCGTTCCGGGTCTCCGTCGCCGACACGGGTCCCGGGATCTCGGAGGCCGACCAGGAGCGGATCTTCGAGGAGTTCCAGCAGGCCGATAGCTCGACGACTCGGAAGAAGGGTGGCACAGGCCTCGGCCTGGCGATCGCCAAGCGGATCGTCGAGCTGCACGGGGGGCGCATCTGGGTCGAGTCGAGCCCGGGGAAGGGCTCGACGTTCTCGTTCACCTTGCCGGTGCGCGTCGAGCGCCAAGCGGGAGCCACATGAGCAAGCGGATCCTGGTGGTCGAGGACCACGAGGAGAACCGGCGCATCCTGCGCCTCCTCCTGACGAGTGCCGGCTTCGAGCTGATCGAGGCGGCGACAGGGGAGGAGGGCGTCGCGTTCGCGGAGGCGCAGCGCCCCGACCTGATCCTGATGGACATCCAGCTGCCGGGCCTCGACGGATACGAGGCGACGCGCCGGATCAAGGCCAACCCCGCGCTCCGTCAGATCCCGATCATCGTGGTGACCTCCTACGCCCTGAGCGGGGACGACGTGAAGGCGTTCGAGGCCGGGTGCGATGCCTACGTCACGAAGCCGTTCAACCCGCGGGAGCTCCTGGCCAAGATTCGCGAGTACCTGCCGTCATAGGCGCGGCCCGAGACCGGTCGTGAGAACGCCGCCGCGGATTCTCATCGTGGACGACATGCCCGCGAACCTGCACGTGCTCCAGCTCCGGCTTGCCGCCCACGGGTACGAGATCCTCACCGCGAGCGATGGCGAAGAGGCGCTGGCGACAGCGCGGAAGGCGCAGCCGGATCTCATCCTGCTCGACGTCATGATGCCCAAGCTGGACGGGCTCGAGGTCTGCCGGCGGCTGAAGTCGGATTCCTCCCTGCCGTTCATGCCGATCATCATGGTCACGGCCAAGGCGGACTCCCAGGACATCGTCGCCGGCCTCGAAGCGGGCGGCGACGAATACTTGACCAAGCCCGTGGACCA
This sequence comes from uncultured bacterium, assembly GCA_964416315.1. Classification (GTDB taxonomy): domain Bacteria; phylum Methylomirabilota; class Methylomirabilia; order Rokubacteriales; family DASRDR01; genus CAYQDR01. Next base: position 25,307 of record CAYQDR010000039.1, on the reverse strand, counting down.
GGCGGCGCTGGTCGCCCGGGTGAAGTCGATGCTGCGGATCAAGCAGCTCCACGACACGGTGCAGGGGCTCGCGGCCCAGCTCGCCGAGTGGAACCGGACGCTCGAGCGGCGCGTCCAGGAGCAGGTGGCCCAGCTCGATCGCCTGGGGCGGCTCAAGCGCTTCTTCTCACCGCAGCTCGCCGAGCTGATCGTGGCCGGCGGCGCCGAGGATCCCCTCAAGACCCACCGGCGGGAGGTGACCGTCGTCTTCCTGGACCTTCGGGGATTCACCGCGTTCGCCGAGACCGCCGATCCCGAGGAGGTCATGGGCGTCCTCCGCGAGTACCACGCCGCGATGGGCGCGCTCATCCTCGCCCACGAGGGGACGCTGGAGCGTTTCGCCGGTGACGGCATGATGGTCTTCTTCAACGACCCGGTGCCGGTGCCGGACCCGGCCGGGCGCGCGATCCGGATGGCGCTCGCGATGCGGGAGCGGAACGCCGAGCTGAGCGCCACGTGGCGGAAGCGAGGGTACGAGCTCGACTTCGGCGTCGGGATCGCCCAGGGCTACGCTACCATCGGGGCCATCGGCTTCGAGGGCCGCTGGGACTACGGCGCCATCGGCACCGTCACCAACCTCGCCGCGCGCCTCTGCGGGGAGGCCAAGCCAGGCCAGATCCTGGCGACCCGGCGCCTCCTCGGAGCGGTGGAGCAGCTCATCGAGGCTGAGCCGGTCGGGGAGCTGTCCCTGAAAGGGTTCCTCAAGCCCGTCCCCGCCTTCAATGTCGTGGGTTTCAAGGTGCTGCGGGCGACCGAAGCTCGGTGATCGAGAGCGTGCGCGTCGCGGGGCTGGTGCTGGTTGGGTGGATCGCTGCCTCGGTCGGGGGCGAGGCGGCTGCGCAGCCGGGTCGCGTCGGACTCCTCGGACCGGCCGACCCCCGGTTCGACGAGGTCGGGGCCGGGCTCAGGCAGGGTCTTCGGGAGCACGGGTACGCCGAAGGCGTCCTCGAAATCCTCGAGGAGCGCGTGGCGCGCGGCGATCGCGCGGGCGCTCGGACGGCAGTGGAGCGGCTCGTGGGGCGCGACGTCCGGGTCGCCTTCGTGATCGGCTCGGAGCTCGCCAGGCAGGCCCGCGAGGTCTCCTCCGAGCTCCCCATCGTGTTTCTCACGCCGGGAGACCCGGTCGCGGCAGGCCTGGTCTCCAGTCTCGCGCGCCCCGGCGGCAACATGACCGCGATGACCTTCGAGTATCCCGAGCTGTCCGGCAAGCGGCTCGAGCTGCTGCGGGAGCTCGCGCCCGGGGTCCGTCGGGTGCTCGTCCTCCATGACCCGCGGGACGCCTCACCGAGGCAGGGCGTGGCCGCAGCCCGCGAGGCCGCGCGGAAGCTCGGCCTCACACTGGTGGAACGTCTGACGACGACGCGGGAGGATGTCGCGCGCGGCCTCCAGGGCCTGGGCGCCGTCGACGCCGTCGTGGGGATTCCCGGGGGGCTGACGTCCGGGCACTACGAGGAGATCATCCGGGCGGCCAACGCCGCGAAGCGGCCCACGATGGTGCACGCGCGGACGAAGTCCACCGCCGAGGCGCTCGCGAGCTACGGGGCAAGCGACGTCGAGATCGCGCGCCAGGCCGCCCGGCTGGTGGACAAGGTCCTCAAGGGCGCCAACGCCGGGGAGCTGCCCGTCGAGCGCCCGACCAGGCTCGAATTCGTGATCAACCTCAGGACCGCGAAGCTCCTGGGTCTCACGATCCCGCAGTCCGTCCTCCTCCGGGCTGATCGGGTGATCCGGTGAGGGGTTCGACAGATTGTGCTAGACGAGCTTGAAGCTGGATGAGCTTCTTGTCGATGACGACGTCTTCCCGAACCGGGTCGGGTCTGATCTTCCAGAGCTGCATGAGGTCCGTGCCGATGATGACCTCTTCGGAAAGGTGACGGGCGACGATGAAGGTGTGAAGGATGGCGACGCCTTGGAGCTGGAAGACGAGCCCGACCATTTCGTTCGTCTGAAGCTTTCCCTTCCCGTCTCCCAACTGAAACGTCCACGGTCTGGGCCCCCTGAGCAATCGTCCCACCTTGCGCGCAATGTCCCGGCGGACGAGGGACCTGGAGGCGCCGGTGTCAAAGAGGGCCTGAACGGAGACGGCCCCGCGGTCGCCACGGATGCGAATCCTCTTGAACACCATCCCCATGACCGCATGCTAAGCCTCCGCTTGTCCGGGGTCAAGGAACCGTGCCGCGACCCCGATGCTATACTGGCTTCCGATCCATGAACGTCCACCTCGTCAGCCTCGGGTGCCCTAAGAACCAGGTCGACGCGGAGCTCATGCTCGGCGCCCTGACTCGATCCGGCGCCACTCACGTCGCGAGTCCCGCTGCCGCCGAGACCCTCATCGTCAACACGTGCGCGTTCATCGAGGCGGCGAAGGCCGAATCGATCGAGACGATCCTGGAGCTGGCGGCGTGGAAGACCGGGGGGCGGCGCCTGATCGTCACGGGCTGCCTTCCCCAGCGCTACGGCGCGGAGCTCCTCGCCGAGCTGCCCGAGATCGACGCGATCCTCGGCACGGGCGACCTCGACCGGATCGTGGACGTCGTGCGCGGCCTCGACCGGCGGCGCGAGTGGGTCACGGGCGCGCCGCCCGGGTATGTCTACGACGCCCAGGCGCCGCGGGTTCGCCTCGGCCGGGTCCCCTACGCGTACGTCAAGATCGCCGAGGGCTGCGACATGGGCTGCAGCTTCTGCGCGATCCCGCTGATGCGCGGCCGCCACCGGAGCCGGCCGCTCGGCGACATCGTGGCCGAGGTGACGGCGCTCGCGGAGGCCGGCGTCGTGGAGGCGGTGCTCGTCTCCCAGGACACGCTCGCCTGGGGGAAGGACCTGCCCGGCCCCGGGCGCCCCGACTTCGGCGACCTCCTGCTCGCGCTCTCGGAGACCCCGATCCCGTGGCTCCGCCACCTCTACCTCCACCCGGCGCACGTCACCGAGCGGCTGATTGCGAAGCTGGCCCGCGCCCGGGCGCTCCCGTATCTCGACATGCCGATCCAGCACGCGGACGACCGGATCCTCCGCGCGATGCGGCGCGGCGTCACCCGGCGCCGGATGGCGGAGATCGTCGCGGCGTGGCGCGAGGCGATGCCCGACGCCACCCTGCGCACGACGGTCCTGGTCGGCTTCCCCGGCGAAACCGACGCGGCGTTCGAGTCGCTCCTCGAGTTCCTCGAAGCCGCCCGCTTCGACCGGGTGGGCGTCTTCACCTACTCCGCCGAGGACGGGACGCCGGCGGCGACGCTGGCCGATCCGGTCCCGGCCGAGGTCGCCGCGGAGCGCGCGCGGCTGGTCCAGGAGACCCAGGACGGCCTCGCGTGGGCGCGCCAGCAGGCGCTCCGCGGCTCGGTCCAGGAGGTCCTCGTGGACGGGCCGAGCGAGGACCCCGCGTTCCCCTGGGAGGGGCGCACGGCCGCGCAGGCGCCCGAGATCGACGGCGTCGTCTACCTCCGCGACGCCGGCCTCCGTCCGGGCCAGCTCGCGCCGGTCGAGATCGCCGAGGTCGAGGGGTACGATCTGGTCGGCACCGCCGCCGCCCGCCGCTGAGCCGCACCACCCGGCGGCCGCCCGCTCCGTCGCGGATCAGGCCGCCCGCTGGATCGCCACGTGCGGCGGGCTCGGCTATCTCCCGGTCGCGCCGGGCACCTTCACGAGCCTGCCGGTCGCGCTCGCCGTCTGGGCGCTCGCCCCGGCCGACGCGTGGCTCGCGGGCGTGGCGACGGGCGTCGCGGTCGTCGGCGTCTGGGCGGCGGGGCGCGAAGAAGCGCGCGCGGGCACCCACGATCCCTCGTCGATCGTCGTGGACGAGGCGGCGGGGATGCTGGTCGCGCTCGTGGGCCACCCGCGCACGCTGCCCTGGGTCCTCGGCCTCTTCCTCCTGTTTCGGCTGCTCGACGTCTGGAAGCCCCTCGGCATCCGGTCGCTCCAGGCGCTGCCGGGCGGCTGGGGCATCGTGGTGGACGATCTCCTCGCGGGCGCGTATGCAAGTCTCGCGGGCCAACTCCGCCACCTCGTCTGACCCGTGACGACCGTCGAGTTCCTCACCGTCGCGCCCGACCCCGCCGTCGGCACCGACGCCGCCGCTTCGCTGGCGCGCTTCCTCCAGAGTCAGGGGCTTCCCGTGCGCGGGCGGCGGGTCGTGGTGGCCGAGGAGGGCGAGGCCGAGCGGGCGCTCCGCCAGGCGGTCGAGGGCGGAGGCCTCGTCGTCTGCCTCGGTGAGGGGGAGGGCGCCGAGGTCGTCCGCCAGGCGCTCGCGCGCCTCGTGGGGAGTCGCCTCGTTCTGAGTGACCGCGTGCTCGAGGCCGTGGCCGAGGCCTACGCCCGGCGCGGCCAGGCGATGCCGCGGCGGGCGGAGGGGCTCGCGCTCGTCCCGCAGGGCACGACGGTCCTCGTGGCCGCGGACGGCGGGGAGCCCGGCCTGCTCGCCGAGACGGCGGGCGCGCTCGTGGCGGTGCTCCCGAGCGAGCCACGGACCGCGCTCGCGCTGGCGCGGGAGCACCTCCTCCCGCGCGTGCCGCGGCGGGGCGCCGAGCCGGTCACGCTCGTCAAGACGCTCCGGCTCGCAGGGCTCGACCTCGCCGAGACGGAGGCCCGCCTCGGCGCCGCGCTCCGCGGGGTTGCGGGCGCGACCGGCCGGGCGCTCGAGGCGGCGGACGAGGTGTGGGTGCGCCTCCGCCTCCGCGGGCCGACCCTCGGCGCGGCGGAGGCGCTTTTCGGCGAGCTCGAGCCGGCCCTCCGGGCGGAGCTCGGTCCCGCCTGGTACGGGACCGACGACGAGACCCTCGAGCAGGTGGTCGGCCGACTCCTCGGGGCGCGCGGCCTGACCGTCGCCCTCGCCGAATCGTGCACGGGTGGCCTCGTCGGCCATCGCCTGACCGAGGTGTCGGGGAGCTCGGCCTACTTCGAGCGCGGGGTCGTCGTCTACTCGAACGCGGCCAAGCAGGCGCTCCTCGACGTCCCGGAGGAGATCCTCCGCCAGCACGGCGCGGTCTCCGCCGAGTGCGCCGAGGCGATGGCACGCGGGGTCCGGCTCCGCGCGGGGACGGACCTCGGCGTCTCCGTGACCGGCATCGCGGGGCCCGAGGGGGGGACGCCGACCAAGCCCGTGGGCCTCACCTTCGTCGCCCTCGCGGACGCGCGTGGGACGACGGCCCACCGTTATCGCTTCGACCGGGACCGCGAGGGGAACAAGGCCCTGGCGGCGACGATGGCGCTCGACCTGGTCCGCCGACACTGCCTGGGGCTCGGGTGATGGCGCTGTCGCGGGACGGCGTCGGGGCGTATCTCGCGGGAGTCACCGCCGCGGGCGGGCTCGCGCGCAACTCCGCGCGGGGTCGGCTGCGCGGGCGCGCCGGCGGGCTCGGCACGCCCCTTGCTTGACGATGAGGCGACGGGACGGGCGGGATCCGGGACGCGGACGGCACGCGGGGCGCGGCACCGGCGGGGGCGCGGCACCGGGCGGCATCCGGAGCTTCATCGCGGTGCTCCTGCCCGAGGCGGTGCGCATGCGCGTCCACGAGGCGGCCGCCGACCTCCGGGCGCTTGGCGCGGCCGTGTCGTGGGTGCGGGCCGAGAACCTGCACGTCACGCTCCGGTTCCTCGGCTCGGTGGACGAGCGGACGCTCGGCCGGGTGCGGGAGGCGCTCGGCGAGGCCGCGGCGGCGACGGTGCCGTTCACCCTGACGCTGGCGGGATTCGGCGGTTTTCCCGGGGCGCGCGCGCCGCGCGTCGTCTGGGTGGGCGTCGGGGACGGCGCCGCGGCGCTCGCGGAGCTCTGCGCGAGGCTCGAGGCCGCGCTCGGGCGGTGCGGGATCCCGCCGGAAGAGCGTCCGTTCCACGGGCACGTGACGCTCGGTCGGGCCCGCGACCCGCGCGGCGCGGCCGCGCTCGGCCCCGCGCTCGAACGACCGGCGCCGCCCCTCGGCGAGGTCGTCGTGGCCGCGGTGCACCTCATGCGCTCGGACCTCGATCCGGCGGGCGCGCGCTACAGCGTGCTCGCGCACGCGCCGCTCGGCGGCGCGATGCCCCCCGGCGCGTTGACTTCGCGGGAGGGCGCCCGGTAGAATGGCGCCGAACTCAGGCGCCCGACAGGTTGGGACCCGCTTGCCCGCACGCGGCGCGGGAGAGGGACGGAGGGGTGTGATGGCGGAGGCGAAGGCCGAGTCCAAGGCCGAGAGAGACCGCCGGCAGGCGCTCGAGCTGGCGCTCTCCCAGATCGAGCGGCAGTTCGGCAAGGGCGCCGTGATGAAGCTCGGGGCCTCGGGGGCCTTCGAGGAGGCCGGAGTGATCTCCACCGGGGCCCTCTCGGTGGACATCGCCCTCGGCATCGGTGGGATCCCGCGCGGACGGGTCACGGAGATCTTCGGCCCGGAGTCCTCGGGGAAGACCACGCTCGGGCTCCATGTCATCGCGGAGGCCCAGCGCCAGGGCGGGTACGCGGCGTTCATCGACGCCGAGCACGCGCTCGACGCCCAGTACGCGAAGAAGCTCGGCGTCAACACCGACGAGCTCCTCATCTCCCAGCCCGACACCGGCGAGCAGGCGCTCGAGATCGCCGAGCACCTGGTCCGCTCGGGCGCGATCGACGTCATCGTCGTGGATTCGGTCGCGGCGCTGGTCCCGAAGGCCGAGCTCGACGGGGAGATGGGAGACTCGCTGCCCGGCCTCCAGGCGCGGCTCATGTCGCAGGCGCTCCGGAAGCTCACCGCCGCCATCTCGCGCTCCGGGACCTCGGTGATCTTCATCAACCAGATCCGCGAGAAGATCGGCGTGATGTTTGGCTGCCTGCACTACTCGACCCGCGTGACCCTCGCGGACGGGCGCAGCGAAAAGATCGGCAAGATCGTCAACCAGCGGCTGCCCGTCGAGGTGCTGTCCTACGACCCCGCCACGGGGCGCGTCGAGCCGCGGCGTGTCGTGAACTGGTTCGACAACGGTCGGGCCGAGCGCTTCCTCCAGTTCGAGGTCGAGGGGGGGCCTTCCGGCCGGCGCCGCTTCGCCGCGACCGAGAACCACGTCATCTTCACCCCGCGCGGGCCGATGCGGGCGGGCAAGCTGAACGCCGGGGATGGCGTGCTGGTCGCTGTCGAGGACTACCGCCTCACGGAAGATCAGTTTCAGATGCTGCTCGGGGGTGGCTTGGGTGATGGATCGATCCGAGTGACCGGTGCCCACGCGGCGCACTTCCGCGTCGGCCACGGCGTGGCGCAGAAGGGCTACCTCCGGTGGAAGCACGCGGTGCTCGCGCCGTTCTCACGGCCGATCGGGCCCATGGGTCGAGGGTTCGGCATCGAGACGCGGACCATGCCGGTGCTCGCCGAGCTCCGGGCAGAGCTCTACGGCGCCGACGGCGGTCGGACGGCGAGCGGGTCCGCGCTGAATCGCCTGGACGCCCGCGGCCTCGCCGTGTGGTACGGCGACGACGGTTCGTTCGCTGGCTCCTACGACCGATGGGGGAAGGGCAAGGCGGTCCTCTACAACAAGTCCTTGCGGGGTGAGGCTCGCGAGCGGGTCGTCGCCACGCTCGAGCGCCTCGGCGTCGGGCGGCCGCGCGACGACGGCCGCGGCTTCTGGTTGAGCTCAGAGCAGACGGCCCGGCTCCACGCGCTCATCGCGCCGTACCTTCACCCGTCGGTCGATTACAAGCTCCACCCGCGCCTCCGAGGCCGGTTCGCCTGGCACCCTGAAGGAGACGCAGAGGCGGTAAGCCTAGCGAGCCGCCGGTATCTCCGCGCGGTCCCGGCGCGGATCCTGCGGCGGTACCTGAAGCCGCGGACGCGGGCGACCCACCGCTTTGATCTGGAGGTGGAGGGTCACCACACCTACCTGGTCGACGGGGTCGTCGTCCACAACTCGCCCGAGACCACGCCCGGCGGGCGCGCGCTCAAGTTCTACGCCTCGGTGCGCCTGGACATCCGGCGCATGGACGCGCTCAAGCAGGGGACGGAGTCGATCGGCGTCCGCACCAAGGTCAAGGTCGTCAAGAACAAGCTCGCGCCGCCGTTCCGCGACGCGGAGTTCGACATGATGTACGGCGAGGGGATCTCGCGCGAGGGCACGGTCCTCGACCTCGCCGTCGAGCACGGGATCGTCGAGAAGAGCGGCACCTGGTTCTCCTACCGCGACCAGCGGATCGGCCAGGGCCGGGACAACGCCCGGAAGTACCTCAAGGAGAACCCCAAGGTGACGGCCGAGCTCGAGGCCGCGGTCCGGCACGCGGTCGGGCTCAAGCCGGCGGGGGAGAGTGCGTGAGTGCGGCCGCGGCGCCGCCGCGGGGAGGGGCCGCCCGGCGTCCTTGACCCGCCGCGGGCGCGGGCGGTCGCGCTCGACCTGCTGAGCCGGAAGCCCTGGACGCGGCGCGACCTCCGGGCGCGGCTGCGCCGGCGCGGGGCGCCGCTGGAAGTGGCCCAGGCGGTCGTGGCCGACCTCGAGGCGCGCGGCTACGTGGACGATCGGGCCTTCGCGCTCGCGTGGGCGGAGTCGCGGGCGCGGGGGCGCGGTTACGGGAGCCGCCGCCTGCGCGAGGAGCTGGGCAAGAAGGGGGTGGCGCGCCCGCTGGTGGCCGACGCGATCCGCCGGGCCTTCGCCGAGACGGACGAGGAGGCGCGGGCGCGGGAGGCGGCCGCGCGGCGGCTGCCGGCCCTCCGGCGCGCGAGTCCGGGGGCGGCGGGGCGGCGGCTGTGGGGGTATCTCAGCCGGCGGGGCTTCCCGGCCGACGTCGTGCGGCGCGTGGTGCGGGAGGCGTGCGGCGTCGCCGCGCCGGACGAGTGAGGGCGAAGGAGGAGGACGGGATGACGGCGAAGGAGCGCGAGGCGCTGATCGCGCGGTACCGGGCCGGCTACGGCGAGGTGGCCGAGGCCCTGCGCGGCATCACCCCGGAGGAGCTCGACTGGCGACCCGCCCCCACCGAGTGGAGCGCCCGCGAGGTCGTCCACCACCTCGCCGACAGCGAGACCATCGCCGGCATCCGCTTCCGCCGCCTCCTGGTAGAGGACCGCCCGGAGATCCAGGCGTACGACGAGGCGGAGTACGCGCGCCGACTGCGCTACGTGGACCGTCCGATGGAGCCCGCCCTGCGGGCGCTCGAAGCCGCTCGCGCCACGACGGCCCAGCTCCTGGACGCGATGACGGACGCCGACTGGCGCCGCGCGGGCACTCACAGCGAGTCCGGCCCCTACTCCGCCGAGCGCTGGCTCGAGATCTACGCCGCCCACGCCCACGACCACGCGGCCCAGATCCGTCGGAACCGCGCCGCCCGGGCGGCTCGTTCCCGCTGACGCTCCACCACCTCCGGCGCCTCCGGCTCACCCTCCTCCTCGCCGTGCTCGTCGCCGGCGCCGTCGCCGGCTACGAGGTCCTGTTCGGCTTCCCCCGTGTCGTCGAGGGCCGCTGGGTGCGGCGGGTCACGATCTGGCACGCCTACAGCATCGCGCTGCCGATCCCCTACCAGCGCGGGACCGTGTACTATGCTTACCGTGATCCCGCTCGCCCGCGACCTCGCCGCGCGCGCCCTCGAGACCGCCCGGGTCCGGGGAGCGACGTACGCCGACGTCCGCGTCGTCCACCGCGAGGTCGAGGACATCGTGGTCCGGAACGGCCAGCTCGAGGCGGTGACGCTGAGCGACGGCGCGGGCTTCAACGTGCGGGCGCTCGCCGACGGGGCCTGGGGCTTCGCCGCCTCCCAGGTCCTGAGCGCCGCGGAGGCGGACCGGGTGGCGGCGCTCGCCGTCACGATCGCGCGCGCGTCGGCGCTCGTCAAGGACGGGGACGTCCGCCTCGCGGAGCTGACGCCCGTCCAGGGCACCTACCGGACGCCGATCGAGATCGACCCGTTCGCGGTCGCCCTCGGCGAGCGCGTGGACCTCCTCCTCCGGGCCGATGCAGCCATGCGCCAGGTCCGGGGTCTCCGGACGACGCGCGCCACCACCGAGATCCGGCGCGAGACCAAGTTCTTCGCCTCGAGCGAAGGGGCGGCGATCGAGCAGACCCTCTACGAGACCGGCTGCGGGATCGAGGCCGCCGCCGTCGGCGGCGGGGAGCTGCAGCGGCGCTCGTACCCGAACTCCGGAGGCCGCCACCAGAACACGGCCGGGTGGGAGTTCGTCCTGAAGCAGGACCTCGTCGGGAACGCCCCGCGGGTTGCCGAGGAGGCGGTGGCGCTCCTTTCGGCGAAGCCCTGCCCGCGGGACGTCCGCACGACGGTCATCCTCTCCGGCAACCAGGTCGCGCTCCAGGTCCACGAGTCCTGCGGGCATCCCATCGAGCTCGACCGGGTGCTCGGGGCCGAGGCCGCCTTCGCGGGGACGTCCTTCCTCACGCCGGACCGGCTGGGCGCCTTCCGTTACGGGAGCGAGCACGTCAGCGTCCAGATCGACGCCGTGCTGCCGGGGGGCCTCGGCACGTTCGGCTTCGACGACGAGGGCGTGGCGGCCTCCCGGAGCTGGGCGGTGCGCGAGGGCCTCTTCGTCGGCTACCTCATGAGCCGCGAGACCGCCGCTCGGCTCGGGTTGCCCTCGAACGGCACGATGCGCGCGGACGGGTGGGCGCGGCTGCCGCTCATCCGGATGACGAACGTCTCGCTCATGCCCGGGGCGTGGCGCCTCGAGGACCTCATCGCGGACACGGACGAGGGGATCTTCATGGACACGAACCGCTCCTGGTCGATCGACGACCGGCGGCTCAACTTCCAGTTCGGGACGGAGATCGCCTGGGAGATCCGCGGGGGCAAGCTCGGCGCGATGCTCCGGAACCCCACCTACACGGGGCTGACGCCCGAGTTCTGGGGCGCGTGCGACGCGGTGTGCGGGGAGCGGAACTGGGTGATGTGGGGGACCCCGAATTGCGGCAAGGGCCAGCCGGGACAGTCGGCCCACACGGGGCACGGCGCCGCGCCCGCGCGCTTCCGGAACGTTCGGGTGGGCGTGATGCGATGAGCGCCCGCGCAGGCGTCGGGGCGGCCGCGGGCGCCCCTCCCCCCCTGAGGGGAGGGAGGGGGCGGGGGTGCGGGGGGACCCGATGAACAGCGACGGCCATTTCGGAGAGCGGGCGCTCCGGGGAGTGGTGGACCACGCCCTCCGCGCGGCCAGGGCCGACGAGGCCGAGGCGGTCGTCGTCGCGCGCACCCACGCGCTCACGCGCTTCGCCAACAACGCGGTCCACCAGAACGTCGCGGCGGCGAGCGGCGACCTCCGCATCCGCGTGGTCGTGGGCAAGCGCGTCGCCGCCGTGTGGACGAACCGCCTCGACCCCGCCGGCATCGCCGCGGCGGCCGGGCGCGCGGGCGAGCTGGCGCGCGTCCTCCCCGAGAGCCCCGACTGGTGCGGGCTCCCGGCCGCGGGCCCGGCGCCGGCGGTGCCGGCGTTCGTCGAGGCCACGGCGGCCGCCTCGCCGGAGGCCCGCGCGCGGGCGGCGGCGGCCATCTGCGGGCCCACGCGGGCGGCGGCCCTGGCCGCCGCCGGCTTCGTCGCCACCACGGTCAACGAGGTCGCCGTCGCCAACTCCCACGGCACGTGGGCGTACCACGCGGGCACCGTGGCCGAGGCCCAGGCCGTCGCGCGCGGCGAGGCGGGCTCCGGGTACGCGGACCGGGTCCACGCGGACGTCCGGGCGCTGGACGTCGAGGCCGTCGCCCGCGAGGCGCTCGAGACCGCCCGGCGGGCGCAGCGGCCCCGGGAGCTCGCGCCCGGCACCTACGAGGTCGTCCTCGCCCCCTACGCGGTCGCCGACATCGTGGAGTTCCTCGGCCTGCAGCTCACGGGCCTGGCGGTGGAGGAGGGGCGCTCGTTCGTCGGCGGGCGGCTCGGCGAGCGCGTCGTCGGGGAGGCCATCACCCTCGTCGAGGACCCGCTGGACCCGGCCGGGCTGCCGCGCCCCTTCGACTTCGAGGGGGTGCCCTCGGCGCGGCTCCCGCTCGTCGAGCGTGGGGTCGCGCGGCACGTCGTCTACGACTCGCGGACAAGCGCGCGGCAAGGCGCGCGGAACACGGGCCACGCGCTGGCGACAGGGGCGCCGTTCCCGCTCCCGACCCACCTCCGCCTCGAGCCGGGCACGGCGTCCCGGGAGGCGCTGCTCGCCGGGGTCAAGCGCGGCGTCTGGGTCACGCGGTTCTGGTACACGCGCTGGGTACATGCCCTCCGGACCGTCGTGACCGGCATGACCCGCGACGGGACCTTCGCCATCGAGGACGGCGAGCTCGCCTACCCGGTCCGGAACCTCCGGTTCACCCAGTCCTACCAGGAAGCGCTCTCGGGCGTCGTCCTCCTGGAGCGCGACCTCAAGCTCCAGCGGCGCGACCTCTGGGACCTGGACGCGGGCTCGACCCGCGTACCGGCCGTGCGCCTCCAGGCCTTCACGTTCACGGGGGCGACCGAGTACTGAGCGCCCGGGACCGCGCATGACCTGCCCTGCGTGCGCCGCCGAGATCCCCGCCGGCTTCAAGTTCTGCGGGAACTGCGGCCAGCGGCTCGCCGAGCCGGCGCCACCGACCGCGCCGCTGGCGGCGCCGCGCCCGCCCGAGGCCCCGCCCATCCCGCCGGGCGAGCGGCGGGAGGTCGCCGTCCTCTTCGCCGACGTGAGCGGCTTCACGGCGATGTCGGAGCGGCTCGACCCCGAGGACGTCCACGCGGTCATGAACGAGGTCTTCGCGGGGCTCGGCGCGGCGATCCGGGACGAGGAGGGGTACATCGACAAGTACATCGGCGACAACGTGATGGCCCTCTTCGGCGCGCCGGTCGCCCACGAGGACGACCCCGCGCGCGCGTGTCGGGCGGCGCTCGCCATGCAGCAGTTCCTCGCAGGCTTCGCGGCCGAGCGCGAGCAGCACACGGGCGTCCCGCTGCGCATGCGCATCGGGATCCACTGCGGGCTCGTCCTGGCGGGCGGCGTCGGCTCCGAGGTCCGCATGGACTACTCCGTGATGGGCGACGCCGTCAATCTCGCCGCGCGGCTCGAGTCGGCGGCGCGCCCGGGTGGCGTCCTCGTCTCGGCGGAGGTCGTCCGGCGCACCCGCGGCCGCTTCGAGTTCGGGGCGCCGCAGCGCCTCGCGGTCAAGGGCAAGGCGGAGCCCGTCGAGGCCTCCGAGCTCCTCGGCGAGATCGCCGAGGTGGACGTCCGGGGCCGGGACGGGTTGTCCGTGACGCTCGTCGGGCGCGAGGGTGAGCTGGCCGAGCTCCTCGCGCGGTGGCGCGCGACGCGCGAGGGAGAGCGCTGGATCGAGATCCGGGGCGAGCTCGGCATCGGCAAGACGCGGCTCGTCGAGGAGGCGGCGCGACGCCTGGACGGCGCGCGGCTGCTCACGGTCGTCGCGACCCCCGACACGAGCCGGCGGACGTTCGGCCTGGTCCGGCGGCTCGTGCTCGCGGTCGCGGACCACCTCGCCGGCCGCACCGCGCCCGTCGAGTCGCGCGAGACGCTGGCCGCTGTGCTCGCGCCGGTCGGGGACGCGCTCCTCCCGTTCCTCGACGCCCTGTGGCACCTCGTCGCCCCCACCCGGCTCGCCGTCCCGCCCCCGGACCCGGACCCCCAGACGCTGCGCCGCACCATGGAGCGCGGCGTGGTCACGCTGCTCGGGCGCCTCGCCGAGCACGCGCCTGAGCTCACCCTGGTCCTCGACTCCTACGAGCTGGCCGACGAGGCCTCGGCCGCCCTGCTCGAGTCGCTCGGGGACACCCCGGGGGGGCCACCCCTCCCGGTGCTCGTTACCACGCGGGACGACGCCCGACCGCCCCGCCGGCCCGAGGCGGTGATCCCCCTCGGCCGGCTCGACGACGCCGCGGCCGCCCAGCTCCTCGATCAACTCGTCCGCGGGGTGCGGCTCCCCCCGGGGCTCCGGCGGGATCTGCTCGACCGGGCGGGGGGGGTGCCGCTCTTCCTCGAGGAGATGGTCCGGGCGCTCGTGGACCAACGGGTGCTGGCTCCGGCCGCGGACGGATCGTGGTGCTGGGGGTGCGAGGGCGAGCTCACGTCGGTGAGCCTGCCGGCGTCGATCCGCGCCGCCATGGTGTCGCGCCTGGACCGGCTCCCGCGGCCGGCGGGGGAGCTCCTCCGGCAGTGTGCCGTGCAGGGCGTCGAGTTCGACCTCGAGGTCGCGGAGCTCGTCCGGCGCGCCCTGGGCCGCGCCGGAGGGGCGCCGGTTCGCGAGCTCCTGCCGGAGCTGGAGCTCCGCGGCCTCGTGACGAGCGTCGGGGACGACCGCTGGACGCGCTGGGGCTTCCGGCAGACCCTCCTGCAGGAAGCGTGCTACGAGACGCTGCTCCTCCGGGAGCGCCGGACGCTGCACGCTGACACCGCCGAGGCCCTCTGCCAGCGGGCGGGCGGGGCGGACGGGGTGGCCCCGGAGCTCCTCGCCCACCACTACGAGCGGGCGGAGCGCTGGGGGCCCACCGCCCAGGCGCACCTGCGCGCAGGGAATCGCGCCGCGGACCTGTTCGTCAATGACCAGGCCGTGCGGCGCTACCGGCGCGCGATCGACGCCATCGACCGGCTCGGCGCGCCCGTGGAGGTCGAGCGGCGCACCGCGGCGCTCGCGCACGGCGGGGCCGCGCGCGTCCACCTCCGCGTCGGCGCGTACGGCCTTGCCGAGGCCGAAGCCCGCGGGATGCGGGCGCGGGCGGGCCGCGCGGGCGACGGGGCCGAGGCCGATCGCCTGCTCGCGGCGGCGTGCATCCACACGGGCCGGACGCAGGAGGCCGAGCGCCTGCTCACGGAGGCCGTGCCGCCGGCGCGCGAGGACCCGGAGGGTGGGGACGTCCTGGTGCGGGTCCTCTGCGACCTGGCCGAGCTCGCCCACCGGGCTGGCCGGCCGCGCGAGGCGCTGGGCTGGCTGGCCCAGGCTCGGGCCGCGGCGCGCCCGGAGGACGGCCTCGCGGCGGTGCGGGCCGACATGCTCGAGGGGCGCGTCGCCCACACGGAGGGTCGGTTCGCGGACGCGGCGCAGCTCTACGCGCGGGCGCACGAGGCCGCCGAGCGCGTCGGCAGCCTCTCCGACCTCGCGCGCGCTGCCAACAACATGGGGAACGCGGCGCGCGACCTGGGGGACTACGCCGCGGCGCAGCAGCACTTCGAGGCGGCCCTGGCGTTCTGGGAGCGGACGGGCGACACCGAGTCCATCGCCGGGGCCCACAACAACCTGGGCAACCTCGCGATGAGCCGCGGCGACTTCGCGGGCGCCCGGGAGCACCACGCGCGCTCGCTCGAAGCCTGCCGCGCGATCGGGAACGTCCACGGGGCCGCGCTCGCGCAGGCGAACCTGGCGATCCTGGCGATGGAGGAGGCCGACGGGGCGCTCGCGGTGACCTCGGCCGAAGACGCGCTCCGGACCCTCGGGGAGTCGGGCAACGTGCTGCTCCGCGGGCTCGTCGAGGTGGTCCTCGGGGAGGCGCGCCTGGCGGCCGGCGATGTGGCGGGCGCGGCGGGCACGTTCGAGGAGGCCCTCGCACGCTACGACGAGGCGCGCCATCCCCTCACGGTTGCCGGCGCGTGGCGAGGCCTGGGGCGGGTCGCGCTCACGCGCGGCGCCTACGACCGGGCGCTCTCCATGCTCGACTGCGCGCTCGGCGCCTTCGAGCGCCTCAAGCGGGCGCAGGAGGCCGCGCGCACGGCCCTCTATCGCGCGGAGGCGCTGTGGCGCGCCGGGGACGCAGAGCGCGCCCGCGTGGAGCTCGCCGGAGTGCGCGAGCGGTTCGTCGGGATGCGGGCCGATCGCGACGCCGAGCGGGCCGACCGGTTGCTCGCCGAGCTCGCGGCGGGGGCGGCCGTGAGCACGGCGCGCCCGCCACTCTGGAGCGCCGATCCCCGCCGCCCTGGCCGCTGATCCCTGCTCGCCGGGCGAAGACGTCAGGGCGGGTAGGGTTGCCGCGCGCTCCTAGCCGAAGCGCTCCGAGCGCGGGCTTCGCCCGCGCAACCTATCCCGGGGGGAGGCTCGGCCCCCCAAAATAAAGGGGGGCAGAGCCCCCCTTCGAATATTTAGAAGTTGATGCCGACGCCGACGTAGACGCCGAGCTCGGTCAGCGTGCCCGTCTGGACGATGGCCAGGGTCAGGCCGAACCCGTCCGGGTGCCGGACCTGAATGCCTGCCGCCCACGGGGTCTTGGTGAGCCCCCCGTCCTTCGTCGACACCTCCGCCACGATGAAGATGTGCTTCGGGAGCTCGAGCTCGCCGCCGAAGAAGCCGATGGACTGGTCCTCGCCGACCTCGATCCACGCCTGGCGGAAGCCGGCATGGCCGCGCACGCCACGGATCGGGCCCGTGTCGCTGATCCGGAGCCCCTTGGAGAGGGCGACGTAGGCCGTGTTTTTTTCCAGGACTTCGTCGCCGAAGAGGAAGATCCCCCCGACGCTCACCTCGGGGTACCACGCCTCGTCTTTCAGGACGCGCACCCGGAGCTGCGGCCCCCCGACCGTGGGATTGTCGTCGTTGCCGGGGAGGTCCACGAGCAGGCCCTGCGCCCCGACCTCGAGCCAGTCGGTGATGCCGAACCCCGCGATGCCCCCGTGGCCCACCGCCGTCTGGTCCCCGGCGTGGAAGATGAGGGCGCAGTACTGGAGGGTGAACTCGAACTGCCGGAGGGTGCCCGAGGTGGGGTTGAGGAACATGCCCGTCGCGAGCTCGTCCGTGATGAGCCCGCGCCCCCCGACGTAGGGGGCCTCCCGCGTGACGCCGATCTGGCCGCCGACCGCCTGGGCGATCAGCCCGGGCGGCGTCGGCGCCGCGGCGTCCTGAGCGGTCGCGACCGCGACGAATCCGAATACGAGCCACAGCGCGAATGCGTAGCGCATGCGTGCCTCCCGAATCGGATGTGAACGGCCTGTGCGCCCGTTGCCGAGCCGACCGACGCCGGGGACTATAGGCAATCCCGCCGCGGCTGTCAACTCGCCCGCCCGTCCGGTGCGGCCGGCCGGTGGTATCATGGGAATCCCATGACCGGCCACGAGCTCAGGGAGCGGTTTCTCCGGCACTTCGAGCGGAACGGCCACGCGATCGTCCGCTCCTCCCCGCTCGTCCCGGCCCAGGACCCGACCCTCCTCTTCACGAACGCCGGGATGGTCCAGTTCAAGGCGGTCTTCCTCGGCGAGGAGCGCCGCGACTACGTCCGGGCGACCACCTGCCAGAAGTGCGTCCGGGCCGGCGGCAAGCACAACGACCTGGAGAACGTCGGGCGGACCGCGCGGCACCACACGTTCTTCGAGATGCTCGGCAACTTCTCCTTCGGCGACTACTTCAAGGCCGAGGCGATCGCCTACGCCTGGGAGTTCCTGACGCGAGACCTCGGGCTCCCCGGGGAGCGCCTCTGGGCGACCGTCTTCACCGACGACGACGAGGCCTTCGGCCTCTGGAAGAAGGTGGCCGGCTTCACGGACGAGCGGATCCTGCGCCTGGGCGAGAAGGACAACTTCTGGGCGATGGGCGACCACGGGCCATGCGGGCCGTGCTCCGAGGTGCACTACCAGCAGGGCGACCACGTGCCGTGCGCCGAGGTGGCGGCGGGCCGGCGGTGCCTCGGGCCGGCCTGCGAGTGCGACCGGTGGCTCGAGATCTGGAACCTCGTCTTCATGCAGTTCGACCGGAGCGCGGACGGGCGACTGACGCGGCTCCCCAAGCCCTCGATCGACACCGGTATGGGGCTCGAGCGGATCGCCGCGGTCGTGCAGGGCGTCGAGTCGAACTTCCTGACGGACCTGCTCCGGCCGCTGATCGCCCACGTCGAGCGGCTCTCGGGCCGGTCGTTCGGCGCCCGCGAGGCCGATGACGTCTCCATGCGCGTGATCGCGGATCACGCCCGGGCCGCGGCCTTCCTGATCTCGGACCAGGTCGTCCCGTCGAACGAGTGGCGGGGCTACGTCCTCCGGCGGATCATGCGCCGGGCGATGCGCCATGGACGCCTCCTCGGCCTCATGGAGCCGTTCCTCTGGGAGGTGACGGGGACGACCGCCGAGTTGATGGGCGGCGTCTACCCGGAGCTCCGCGAACACCGGGCGCGGGTCCAGGAGACCGTCCGGCTCGAGGAGGAGCGCTTCGCCGAGACGCTCGACCGCGGCCTCGAGAAGATCGAGGAGGAGATCGGGTCGGCCGCCGGCTGGCCGGCCGTGGGCGGCGGCGCGGGGCGGCGCCCCCGGGTGCCGGGCCGGGTCGTCTTCACGCTCTACGACACCTACGGCTTCCCCGTGGACCTCGCCCAGGAGACCTTCGAGGACCGGGGCTTCGCCGTCACCGCCGAGACCCTGGCGGAGTACGAGGCCGAGATGGAGACCCAGCGCGAGCGCGCCCGCGCCGGCGCCGCCTTCGGCGTGGCCGGCGAGCCGGGCGACAGCGCCGCGCTCTACCAGACCCTCGCCGCCGAGCTGCCGGCGGTGGAGTTCCTCGGGTACGAGGCGCTCGCGGCGCCGGCCCGCATCCTGGCCCTGGTCCGCGACGGAGGCCGCCGCCGGGAGGCTGCGGCCGGCGACGAGGTCGAGGTGATCCTCGACCGGACGCCGTGCTACGCGGAGGCGGGCGGCCAGATCGGCGACACGGGGCTCCTCACGGGCCGCCAGGGCCAGGGGCAGATCCTGGACACCTACTACCGGGGCTCCGGGCTCGTCGTCCATCGGGTCCGGGTGGGCCAGGGCGGCTTCCGCGAGGGCGAGGAGGTGGCCGTCACGGTCGAGTCGCCGCGGCGCCAGGGGCTGCGGCTGCACCACACGGGCACCCACCTCCTCCACGCGGCCCTCCGGCGCGTCCTCGGCACACACGTCGCCCAGGCGGGCTCGCTGGTCGCGCCGGACCGCCTCCGGTTCGACTTCACCCACCCGAGCGGCGTGAAGGACCGGGACCTCGAGCGCATCGAGGATCTCGTCAACGAGAAGGTCCGGGACAACCTGGCGGTGGATCCCTTCTGGACCGAGCTCGACGAGGCGCTCCGGATGGGGGCCCTGGCGCTGTTCGGCGAGAAGTACGGCCAGCGGGTGCGGGTCGTGAAGATCGGTGAGTTCTCGACGGAGCTGTGCGGCGGGACGCACCTCGACGCCACCGGCCAGATCGGCCTCTTCAAGGTCACCTCCGAGGGCGCCATCGCGGCAGGCGTCCGCCGTGTCGAGGCGGTGACCGGAGCCTCGGCGCTCCAGCACGTGGGGCACGAGGAGGCGGCGCTCCGCGAGGCGGCGGGCCTCCTCCGCATCCCGCCGCTGGAGGTGCCGCGGCGCCTCCAGAAGCTCCTCGAGGAGCAGCGCGTGCTCGAGCGGCAACTCGGGGACCTCGAGGGCCGCCTGGCGAAGAGCCGGGCCCAGGACCTCGTTGCGGGCGCGCGCCAGGTGGGCGGTGTCGCAGTGGTGACGGCGCGGCTCGACGGGCTCGACGCCGGGGCCCTCCGCGCGGTCGCGGACTCCGTGCGGGAGCGCCTGGGCTCGGGCGTGATCTGCCTCGGCAGCGTCGTGGATGGCAAGGTGAACCTGGTCGGCGCGGTGACGAAGGATCTCACGGGTCGCTTCCACGCCGGGAAGCTCGTCCAGGAGGTCGCCCGGGCCGTGGCCGGCGGCGGCGGCGGGCGGCCCGACCTCGCCCAGGCGGGGGGCAAGAACCCGGAGGGCCTCGACGCAGCGCTCGCGGCCGTGTACGACTGGGTGGCGCGGGCCGCGGGGGGCTGAGCCGTGAGCCGCCGCGGGCCGATCCCCGTCGCATCCCGGCGCATCTTCCCCGAGGGTAGGCCCGTGGGGACCCGTGCGCTCGCGCTCGCCGTGGCCGTCGCGCTCGCCGGGTGCGCGACCGCCCCCTCGCGGGTCGTCGTTCCGGTGCCCGGGGCGGGCCTCGCGCTCGACCCCGCCCAAGGCAGCGTCCGGGCGGAGAGCGACGGCATCCAGGTCGTCGTGCGGCCCTCGGCGTGGCAGGGCGTTCCCGCCTCCCTGCCGGTGTACGTCACGCCCTTCCACCTCGCGATCGCCAACGGGACGGCCCAGCCCCTCCGGTTCGAGTACGCCGACCTCCGGCTCTTCGACGAGACGCGCCTGCAGTACACGGCCCTGCCCCCGGTGGAGGTCCGCCGGCTCATTGGTGGCTGGGGCGGCGAGCCCCGGGGCATCGTCGTGGGGGTGGCGGGGGGCGTCGCGTTCCACTGGCGCCGGCCGCACTACTGGGATCCCTGGTGGTGGGGTCCGCCGTGGCCCTACCCGTACTACTACCCGCCCGCGTCGCGCCCCGACGACATCGCGATGCTCGCGCTGCCCGTCGGGGCCCTCCACCCGGGTGCGCGGAGCGAAGGGTTCGTCTACTTCCCCCGGCTCCGGCCCGAGGTCCAGAGCCTGACCTTCGAGTTCCACCACCGTCTCGGGGATGTCCCGCGCGTGCTGACCCTGCCCTTCGCGGTCCAGCGCGCGGCCGGCGGCGTCGTCCGCCCCGCCGTCTAGCGCGGGTGCGACTCCGTGTGCGGGGCCAAGTAGCGAGCATAGCGAGGACGCAGGGAGGAGGCGGGCCGAGGCGTACGACCCGGCCGGCCTTCGGCCGGACCGGGTACCCCGCAAAGGTACGGTCCGCCGACGACCGAGGACGACGCTAGGCGAAGCTAATTGGGCCCGCACTGGGTGGATCCCGAGCGGATCGCCGCCATCATCCTCGACCCGGGAGTCCCGCCGCTCCTGCTCTACACGGTCGTGTTCCTGAGCTGCATCCTCGAGAGCTTCTTCCCGCCCTGGCCCACCGACGTCATCGCCGTCTACGCCGGGTTCCTCGCCGGCCGCGGGGTCCTCGAGCCGGTCCTCGTCCTCGCGGCCGCCATCGCCGGCACGCAACTCGGGGTCATGGGGGCGTTCCGGGTGGGCCGCCGGTGGGGCCGGGCGCTATTGCAAGGGCCGATGGGCCGGTACCTGCCGACGGGGCGGCTCCATCGGATCGAGGACTGGTTCGCGCGCTACGGCGCCCCGGCCATCGCGGTCTCCCGCTTCTTCCCCGGGATCCGGGCGCTCGTCACTCCCGCGGCCGGCCTCGCGGGCTTCGCCGAGTGGAAGGTGTGGGTCTTCGCCGGGATCTCGGTCGTCCTCTGGAACGGGTTCGTCGTCGGCCTGGGGCTGCTCGCCGGGACGCACCTCGACTGGGCGACGCGGGTCCTCGTCCGCTACAACTGGGCGGCCCTCGGCGTCCTGGGCGTCTTCGTCGGCGTCTGGGGGTGTCGCGTCGCCTACCGCCGCCTCCGACGCCGCGCGCCCCCGGGAGTCGGGAGGGACTGACGATGCAGCAGCCACCGGGAACCTCATCCTGGGCGCGCTGGTCACGCTGACCATCGGGGGCCTGAAGGTCCTCACGGCGTAGGACGCACGACAGCCCCGTGGCGCCGGGTCCTGTCACGGCGAACAGCCCACGCCGTCCTCGCGGCACCCATCCCCCAGTAGGACCCCTGCCGCTGCGGGCGGCGTGGGCGCCCGTTCGCCGCGCCACCCGTCGCCAGAGGCTGCCGTTGCTAGGCGAGCACCTCGAGGAGGAGCCCCTTCAGGTAGCGCGTCTCCGGGATCGTGAGGATCACCGGATGGTCCTGCGCCTGCCCGTACGTGGCCCGGAGCCGCACGGGCCGGCCGCCGTCCGCCGCCGCGGCGCGGCAGACCTCCTCGAACAGCGCCGGGCTCACGTGGTGAGAGCACGAGAACGTCGCGAGGAGGCCGCCGGGCCGGAGGCACGCGAGGGCGCGGAGGTTGATCTCCTTGTAGCCGCGGAGCGCGGCCTCCACCGCGGTCTTCCGGCGGGTGAATGGCGGGGGGTCCAGGATCACCAGGTCGAACTGTCGGCCCGCGCGCTGGAGCTCGCGGAGGGCGTCGAAGGCGTTCGCCTCGAGGATCTCGGCGCGCCCGGCGTCGCCGTGGGCGGCCACGTGGGCCCGCGCCTGGGCGCAGGCCTCGGCCGAGGCTTCGAGACCTAGCACGCTCGCCGCGCCGCGGGCGAGCGCCCAGCAGGCGAACGCACCCGTGTAACAGAAGGCGTCGAGGACCGCCCGGCCCGCGGCATGCGCCGCGACGGCGGCGCGGTTCTCGCGCTGGTCGAGGTAGAAGCCGGTCTTCTGGCCGCGCTCGAGCGGCACGCGGAACCGGCAGGGCCCTTCCCGGATCTCCACCTCGGTCGGGCCGTCCCCGACGAGCCACCCCGCAGGCGCCTCGAACCCCTCGATCGCCGCCGCCGTCGCGTCCACCCGCCGGTAGACCGCCCTCGCGCCCGCGACCTCGGCGGCCAGCGCGGCGAGCTGCCCGGCGAGCCGGTCCATCCCGAGCGTGAGCGCCTGGAGGACGAGGACATCGGCGTAGCGGTCCACGACGAGGCCGGGGAGCCCGTCCCCCTCGCTCGAGACCACCCGCGCGGCGTCGCCGTCCCAGCCGAGCGACCGGCGGAACCGCCAGGCCGCCTCGAGGCGCGCCCGGAAAAAGGCGGCGTCCACCGGCTCGTCGCGGCGCGTGAGGAGCCGGCAGACGATCTGGGGGCGGGGGTTGTAGAAGCCCCGGCCGAGCGTTCGCCCCCCGGCGTCGCAGACCGTGACGGGCTCGTCCGCCTGCCAGCGCCCCTCGAGCCGGTCGACGTCCGAGCGGTAGACCCAGACGTGGCCCGCGAGGAGACGGGCCTCGCGGTGGGACCGAAGGATGAGCCGGGTCACGAGGTGAGGCTCGTTTCCCCCCCTCACCCTGACCCTCTCCCCCTCTGGGGAGAGGGGAGGGGGGGTCAAACGCGTCGGAGGACGGTGATCATCATCAGGGAGGCGCGGGCGCGCTCGAGCGGGCGGCGCAGGCTGAAGTTCGAGAACCAGCCGACGAACTCGAAGCCTCCGGCCAGCCGGACCACCGTCCGGAGCTCCTGGGGGAAGACGATGCGGGTCTTGTGGCACTGGGTGATGACCCGGCGCGTCCCGTTCTCGGTGATCTCGAAGCGCATGATCTCGTCACAGACCTGGCTGACGGGGTCGTACGCCTCCAGGGTCCGGAAAGTCGTGCGGACGGTGACGCCGCCGCGCCGGCGGGTCCACGCCCAGCGGGCGATGGGATTCGCCCACCGGTTCCCGGGGATGAGCCGATCGAAGACGTAGATGCCGCCGGGGCGGAGGTTCGCGCGCACGGCCCGGAGGTGGGCGAGGAGCGCCTCGTTCGTGAGGAGGTGCCCCTGGGAGTCCTGCATGCAGATCACGGCGTCGACGGGTCGGGGGAGACGGAAGGCCGTCATGTCCCCGACCACGGCGGTGACGGGCAGCCCCTCGGCGGCCGCGGCCCGGCGCAGGAACCCGATGCTGACGGCCGAGAGGTCGAGCGCGACCATCCGGTAACCCCGGCGGGCGAGGCGCAGGGTGTGGTGGCCCGTGCCGCACGCGACGTCCAGGACGTGGCGGACGCGCCCGCGCGCGTAACGGGCGAAGCACGCTTCGAGGAAGTCGGTCTCGATCTTTCGGTTCAGGTCGAAGGCGATGTGGTAGTAGAGGGGCGAGTCGTAGAACTCCCCGCGCGTCCCCGGCTGCCGGGCGCGGCGCGGCGCCCGGCCGGCGGCGCTCAGCCGGGACAGGTCCCCGCTCAGGTGGCCGACTTGCCCCACCACTCGAGAATCGCCTCGCGCACGATCGCAGCGGCGGTGACGGCGGTCCGACCGGAGGCGTCCCAGAGCGGCGAGACCTCCACGACGTCGAAGCCGACGATGCGGGCGGTGCCGAGGTTGCGGAGCGCCGCCAGGAGGTCCCCGACGCCGAGGCCGCCCGGCTCGGGGGAGCCGGTGCCCGGGGCGACCGACGGATCCAGGACGTCGATGTCCACCGTGACGTAGAGGGGCCGCCCCGCGACCTCGGCCGCCACCGCGGCCGCCGCCTGGGGGGCCGGCATCCCCCACGCGGGGAACACCCGCGTCCCCCGGGGGGGCGTCCACTCCTCGCGATCGCCCGTCCGGAGCCCGATCTGGTAGAGCCGGTCGGGGCCGAGGACGTCGAGGACGCGGCTCATCGCCGAGGCGTAGTTCCAGGCCTCCCCCAGGAACTCCCGGCGGAGATCCGGGTGGGCATCGAACTGGACCACCCGGAGGTCGGGGTAGTGGGAGAGGGCGACCTCGACGATCGGCGCCGTCACGGTGTGGTCGCCGCCGAGGAAGACCCAGCGCTGGGCCGGGTCGAGCACGCCCGCGAGCGCCGCCCGCACGGCCGCAAGCGCGGCGCGGGGCTCGCCGTCGAGCACCGGGACGTCGCCGGCATCGGCGAGGGCGAGGTCCGTCAGGTCGAGGCCCAGAGCGGGCGCGTAGGTCTCCAGGAGGTCGGAGGCGCGACGGACGGCGCCCGGGCCCAGATAGGCGCCCCGGCGCTGGTTCACGCGCCCTTCGAAGGGGATCCCGTAGAGGACGACGGCGGCGCCGCGGGGCTCGGCGCGGCAGGCGATGAAGGGGGGCCGGGCCGGCGTCAGGGTCATCGACGCTTCAGGGCAATTACTCCCCCTCCCTCCCAGGGAGAGGGGCCTCTATACGAGATCGTCGTCGGCGAGCAGGGTGACCGCCGCGACGGCGCACCCCACCCGAGCGACCCGGTGCTCGACCGCGACCACGCGCAGCTCCCGGATCGGCTCCCCGCGCACGGCGAAGGCCTCGGCGAGCATCGCCCGGATGGCGCGCTCGGCCGTCCCGCGGTCCGTCCGGTCGTGGTACTCCATGATGACCCCGGGCTTCGTCCGGTCCTCCGGGAGGGCGTAGCCGACCGCCGCGGTAATCCGCTCGCCCGGCGTCGTGCTGGTTTCCGCGGCGTAGGCGGCGGGGACGAGGGCTCCGGGGCGGATCTGGGGAAGCGTGACGATGTCCACGTCTGGGGGGACGATGCTGGAGACCTTCACCAGGTTCACGTTGCCGATTCCTGCGGCGAGGAGAGCGTTGTCGAACGCGTTGAGATCCGTTCCGCCCTCGGCGCACCCGGCCGTGGCCGCCATCTTCGTCACCTTCTTCCAGATCATCGTCACCTCCGTCGCTTCGTCTCGCGCGAGCCGCGCGCTTCCGGCCGGCGCCGGCCGTATCATACTGCCCCGCGAGTAAAACGCAAGTATTTTTTCCTTGCATTGCGACCTTCGTGCTCTATAATTCAGCCGAAATTCGCCCTGCGTGACGGCGTTCGAGAGAAGAGGTCGCCGCACGCGAGTTCGGGCGAGGAAGGGAGGTCGATAGGATTGCACAGCCTGGGTCGTCACCTGCTGCTGGAGCTGTACGAGTGCAGCTCCGAGATCCTCAACAATCTTGAAACCGTGAAGACGGCGCTGGTGGAAGCGGCGAAGCGCGCGGAAGCCACCATCATCGACGTGGTGTTTCACGAGTTCAACCCGTTCGGGATCTCCGG
>CAYQDR010000038.1:0-37589 GCA_964416315.1 uncultured bacterium | reverse complement strand
CTTGGTCAGACGCCAGAATGTTAGGCAAATTCCCCTCTGTGGAAATCCAGGCTAGGCCTGTAAGGAGGCGGTGGTATGGCGACCGTGAAGGAGATTTTCGACGCGATGCCGAGCCGGTTCAAGCCGGACCGGGCGCAGGGCGTCAAGGCCGTCGTCCAGTACGAGGTCACGGGGGAGGGCGGCGGGACCTACCACGTGGAGATCGCCGACGGGAAGTGCGCGGTGACCGCCGGGGCCGCAGCCTCGCCGAACCTCACGCTGACCATGTCGGCGCCCGACTGGCTCGACATGGTGGCCGGCAAGCTCAACGCGCAGATGGCGTTCATGTCCGGGCGGCTCAAGCTCAAGGGGGACATGGGGCTCGCGATGCGCCTGGCGGGCATCTTCGGCATCTGAGTTCATCGGGAGGGGGCCTCGACGGCCCCCTCCCGGGCCTCCCCCAGAGGACGTTGCCGCGGCAAAGCCGCGGCTCGGAGCGGAACGCCACGGCCGCGAGGCGAATGACGGGAGCGTTGCGAGAAGCCCGGGCGGGGAGAGTCGGGTCTCGGACCCGCCCGCCATTTCTTCACAGGATCTGAGGCGGCGCGCGCCGCGCAGGGCCGAGCCCGCGCCGGACCGCGCGATCGGCTCGTCCATCTCCGCCCGCGATCGATCCCTCCGAATCCGTGCCCCACCCTGTGCCGGACGCCCCTATCATGACGGTGGGGCTTGGACGCCGGGCCGGGAGGTCGGCCCCGTGAGCGCCAACCCGATGGGAGGAGTCGAATGTTCGATCCGACGCGGCAGGCGGAGACGGTGAAGACGCTCTCCGACGAGTGGCTGAAGAACCTCAGGCGCGCCGGCACGGCGCTCGAGCTGCTGAGCGGCCGGCCCGAGCCCCGGGTCGGGCTGAGCCCGCGGGTCGAGGTCTACCGCCGGAACAAGACCCGGGTGTACCGCTACGCGTCCAGACGGACGCTCCGGGTCCCCGTGCTGTTCGTTCCGAACCTGGGGATCAGTCGCCCGTACATCTTCGACCTGCAGCCGGGCGCCTCCTTCGTCGAGTACATGTGCGGCCAGGGGTTCGACTTCTACCTCCTGGACTGGGGCGTGTTCGGCGAGGAGGACGACGGGCTCACCGTGGATGAGTGCGTGACACGCATCCTCCCGCGCGTCGCCCGCAAGGTGCTCGAGGCCGCCGGCGCCCCGGAGCTCGCCGTGATCGGCTACTGCATGGGGGCCCCGCTGTCGGCCGCCTTCGTCGCCTCGCACCCCGACGTCCCCCTGCGCGCCTACGCGAACATGGCGGGCCCCATCGACTTCTCGAAGGCGGGGCTGTTCGCCAAGTGGCTCGACAAGCGCTTCTACGACGTGGACCGGGTGGTGGACACGGTCGGCGCCATCCCCGCGGACTGGGTGCGGGTCGGGTTCAAGCTGCTCAAGCCGACCATGGACATCTCGACGGCGTTGAACCTCTGGTGGAACCTGGACAACCCGCAGTACGTCGAGGGATATCGGGCGCTCTCGCAGTGGGCGAACGAGTACGTCGCCTTCCCTGCCGAGTTCTTCCGCCAGTGGGTGAAGGAGTTCTACCAGGACAACCGGCTGGTTCGCGGGGAGCTCAGCCTCGGGGGCCGGCGCGTGGACCTCGGCCAGATCCGCTGCCCCGTGTTCGTCGTCGCGGGCGCCGACGACAACATCGCGCCAGCGCCGTGCGTCAACGCGCTCCTGGACCACGTCGGGACGTCCGACAAGACGTACCTCGAGCTGCCCGGGGGGCACATCTCGCTGATCGCGGGCCGCTCGGCCGGGAAGCACTGCTGGCCGCGCGTGGCGGAGTGGCTTGCGGCGCGGGCCGGGTAACGGGGATGACGCAGCGTGGCATAATGGAGGCAGCCGTGGATACCGAGATCTTCGATCCGTGGCGGCGCGCGGTGAAGGAAAGCACGGAGGCCTGGCTCCGCGCGATGGGGCAGGCCGCGAAGCCCCCGCAGCCCCCCTTACCCGACTTCACCGAGTTCTGGCGCCCCCTCCTGGCGCAGGGGATGGAGCTCTGGCAGAAGGCCGCGGCGCAGGGGGGTCTCACGCCCGAGTTCATGCAGCAGTGGAAAGCGCTCATGGACCAGTGGATCGAGACCTGGTCCAAGGTGCTCGGGCAGGCGATGGCCACGGACGAGTTCGCCCAGGCGCTCGGGCGATACCTCGACCAGTGGCTCGCGGCCCAGGCGCCGCTCCGCAAGGGGATGGAGCAGTACACCGACACGGCGCTCCGGACGCTCGGCCTTCCCTCCCGCCAGCAGGTCGTCGCCCTGGCCTCGCAGGTCGTCGGCCTCGAGGAGCGGATCGAGGGGCTCGAGGACCGGCTCGACGAGCTCCGGAAGCTCCTGCTCGACGTCGCGCGCGCCGTCGCCGACCACGAGGCGGCCGCCGAGCGGCGCGCGACGCAGGCCCCGGAGGGCCCATGATCGGGCGCACGGTCCACGAGCTCAGGGTCGGCGACGCGGCCCAGCTCACGCGGCGGATCACCCCCGAGACGATCCGAGAGTTCGTGGACGCGACGGGCGACGACAACCCGATCCACTCCGACGAGACCTTCGCCGCGGCGTCGCGCTTCGGGCAGGTGATCGCCCCCGGCATGCTCACGGGGGGCCTGCTGTCGGCGGTGATCGGCACGCGGCTGCCGGGTCCGGGCGCGATCTACGTCTCGCAGAACTTCCGCTTCGTGAAGCCGGTGTACGTCGGGGACAGGATCACGGCGCGGGTCGAGGTGGCCGAGGTCCTGGTGGAGCGCAACCGGCTGAGGCTCCGGACCGTGTGCCTGAACCAGGACGGGGAGCCGGTCCTC
Organism: uncultured bacterium; assembly: GCA_964416315.1. Lineage (GTDB taxonomy): Bacteria > Methylomirabilota > Methylomirabilia > Rokubacteriales > DASRDR01 > CAYQDR01. The sequence goes on along the minus strand of CAYQDR010000038.1, from coordinate 34,765 downwards.
GACGGAGAGGCGTGGGTCATCCCCGCGCAGGAGCACGTCGAGTACGCGGAGGCGGCCGGGCGGGGGACCCTCGGGGCGCTCGCCTGCGCGCCGGCGACCCTCGCCTTCCGCGCGATGGCGTTCTGGACCGCGGCCGGGCTCGCCCTCGCGAGCCAGGCCTTCCAGCTCGTGAAATTTCCCTCTCCCCCTCGGGGGAGAGGGTAGGGGGAGGGGGAGGGGGAAAGACCCTCAGGGCTTTGCGTCGAGCAGCGCCTCGACGTAGGCGCGCGCCGCCGGGGCGCCCCACGGGCGCGGCCCCACGATGCGCCCCACGAGCTGGCCCTTCCGATCCACGAAGTACGAGGTCGGCGTCCCCCACACCCCGTAGAGCCGTCCGGTCACGTCGCCGCTCCGGTCGATCAGGACCGGGGCGGTGTAGCCGCGCTCCCGGACGGTGCGCCGGACGTACTCCGGGTCCTCCCGAAAGTTGACGAGGAGGACCTCGAATCCTTTCCCGCGCAGATCCGTGTACAGCCTATTGACGGAAGGCAACTCCTTCCGGCAGTCCGGTCACCATGTCGCCCAGAAGTAGAGGAGGACGACCTTGCCGCGGAGGTCCGCGAGCCTGACCGTGCGCCCCTCGAGGTCCGGCAGCGCGAACTCCGGGGCCGCCTTCGGCGGGTCGTACCGCTGGACGTCGAAGGCCGGCTCGGCGGCGAGCCCGGCCGTCGCCGCGAGGGCGACGGCGAGAAGCGCGAGCGCGACGCGCCGCCTCACGCGCCGGACTCCTTGAGGGCCTTCAGCACGTCCTCGGGCTTGAGGAGGTCCAGCGGGTTGTCCTGGATCTTCATCCACCGGAGCACTCCCTGGCGGTCCAGGATGAAGTAGGACCGCTTCGCGTACCGGTAGATCGGGCTCTTCTCGTCCGTGACCATGACCCCGTAGGCCGGGAGCATCTTCCGGCCGAAGTCCGACAGGAGCGGGTGCCGGATCCCGTTGGCCTTGACGAACGCCTCGAGCGTGTTCGGGATGTCTACGCTGACGCCCACGACCTGGGCGCCCGCGGCTTCGAACTGAGCGAGATGCTCGGCCGCGGCGGCCGGCGCGGCTTCGGGAGTTCCCCGGGTGGGGCGCACCTCGAAGGTGACGTCGCGGCCTTCTTCGAGACCGGCCGCCTTGAGCCCAGCCTTCAGGCCCTGCACCTGTGCGATAGCCGGGAGGTAGCCCTCGTGCAGGATGCCGATCCGGTAGGGGCGGCCGACCGGCTGCGCGCACACGTCGGGCGCTGAGATGGCGCCGAGCGCCAGGAGGAGCCCGAGGGAAGCGTTCTTCACATGGACCTCAGCGCATCAGGAGGCCGCCGTTGATCGAGAGCTCTTCGCCCGTGATGTAGTCGCCGTCCGAGGAGACGAGGTACACGACGGCCCGGGCGACCTCTTCGGCACGGCCGAAGCGCTTGAGCGGGATCTGGTCGAGCAGCCGCTGGCGGACTTTCTCCGGAAGGGTGCCCACCATCTCCGTCTCGATGAAGCCGGGGGCGATCGCGTTGACGGTGATCCCCTTGCCCGCGAGCTCGCGCGCGAGCGACTTGGTCATGGCGCTCACCCCGGCCTTCGAGGCGGCGTAGTTGGCCTGGCCGAAGTTGCCGATCTGGCCGATGACCGACGTGATGTTGACGATCCGCCCGTAGCTCCGCTTGAGCATCGAGTCGACGAAGACCTTGGTGCAGTTGAACACCCCGTCCAGGTTGATCGCGAGCACCTTGCGCCAAGCCGCGTGATCCATCTTCACGAAGGTCTTGTCGCTCGTGATTCCGGCGTTGTTGACGAGGATGTCCACGTGGCCGAACGCGCCGAGGATCTGCTGCGCCATCCGGAAGGTGTCCGGAAAGTCGCTGACGTCGGCGCGCACGGCCAGGGCCCGGCGCCCGAGCTTCTCGATCTCGCGAGCGACGTCCAGCGCGGGTCCCTCGCTGGCGAGGTAGTTCAGCGCCACGTCCGCGCCTTCCCGGGCGAGCTCGACGGCGATGGCGCGCCCGATCCCGCGCGAGCCCCCGGTCACCATGGCCTTGCGTCCCTCGAGCTTCATGGGCGGCCCCCCTTGACGCCTTCCCTGATAACACGCGATCGGACGGCGATCAATCCTGGGCGGACGCGGGGGCGGCGGGGCGCTTTGCGGCGATGACGCGCGGTGTTAGACTGGGGCCCGAACCGGGGCGCGCCGATGGACGAGCCGGTCCTCATCAAGCGCTACGCCAACCGCAAGCTCTACGACCAGAGCCGCAGCCGCTACGTCACGCTGGAGGAGCTGGAGGAGCTGATCCGGCAGGGCCGGGAGATCCGGGTGGTGGACGCGGTGTCCGGCGAGGACCTGACGACCCTGACCCTGGCGCAGATCCTCCTCGAGAACGAGCGCGACCGCCGCTCGTCGCTCCCGGCTTCGTTCCTCCACCAGCTCATCAAGCACGGCGAGGCCTGGCAGGACTTCGTCCAGCAGTCGCTCCAGGCGAGCCTCTCCGGCATCGTGGCGAGCCAGCGGGAGACGGAGCGGGTCCTGCGCGAGTGGGGGAGCCGGGCGGGGTGGTGGCCGGCGGTCTCGGAGCCGCCCAAGCCGGCCGAGTCCCAGGCGCACGGCGAGCTGGAGGAGCTACGGGCGGAGGTCGCGGCGCTCAAGGCCCGGCTGCGCGAGCTCGAGGCGCGGCTCGGGCGGTAGACGCGGTCGGAGGGGGGCGGGAAGCCCCCCTCCGACGCGATCCCGGCGGGGCCGGGAAGCTAGTTGCGGGCGTAGATCTCGCGGAGCCGGCCGATGTACGACGTGAGGGCCTCCTGGATCTCCTTGCCGGTCCGCTCGGTGGACGCCTGGAGGCGCTCGGCGCTGCGCGTCACGACCTGGGCGTTGGCCTCGAGGAGCCGGAAGGCCTTCTGGGTGCTGTCAACCGTCGCGAGGAGGCCCTTCTGATACCAGCTGAAGGGATCGCTCTGCAGATCCTCGATCGTCGGGTTCTGGATCGTGGTCCCCGGCTGCGCGGTCCGGGCGGCCTCGAGCGCGGCCGACTGGAGCTCGGCGTAGGCCCGCATGCCTTCCTTGGCCGTGGCCACGGAGAGGTCCACGAAGCCTTGCAGGACGCGCTGGTTCGTCTGGGCGAACGCCCCGAACGCCTCGAGCGCCTTGGCGTGCATGTCGGTGAAGAGCTCGGCGCCCATCGGGGCCTGGGTCTCGGGCTGGGACTTGGTCGGCATGGTGCGTCTCCTTCTGCCGTCGGCGGTCGTGGGCCTGGCCTGACGGCGGCGACCGGGGTTTCGGGATGTTCTCATCGCTGGCCAGACGATAACACGCTGCGTCATGGCACGTCAAGCTGTTTTCACGCAATGCGTTATCACAAATAGATCCGCGAGGTTGCGGGGCAGGGGGGCGCAGTGATGGCAGTGGACACGCTCGCACGACTGTTCTGGGAGCGGGTGGAACGGCTCGGAGACCGGCCGGCCCAGCTGGTGAAGGCGGGAGGGGCCTGGACCCCGGTGTCCTGGCAGGCGCTGGGCGACGAGGTGCGCGAGCTGGCGCTCGGGCTCATCGCCCTCGGCCGGCAGCGCGGGGACGCGGTCGCGCTCTTGTCGCAGAGCCGCGCGGAGTGGGTGCGGGCCGACTTCGCGATCTTCTCGGCGGGGTGCGTGACGATCCCGATCTACCCGAGCTATCCCCCGAGCGAGATCGCGTACATCGTCAACGACTCGGGGGCGAAGACGATCTTCGTCGAGGACGCGGGGCAACTCGACAAGGTGCTCGCGGCCACCAAGGAGATGCGGGGCCTGGAGTCCGTCGTGCTGGTCCAGGGCGCCGTCCCGGCCGCCGCGGCCGGCCGGGGCCCGCGGGCCCTCGACTGGGCGGGCCTCCGAGGGCTCGGGCGGCAGAGCCGCGCCCAGCACGAGCGGACCCTCGCCGAGCGCACCGCGGCCGGGTCGGCGGACGACGTGGCCACGATCGTCTACACCTCGGGGACGACCGGGCATCCCAAGGGTGTCGTCCAGACCCACGGGAACCACCTGGCGGCGCTGCGTGCGGAGGCGGAGGTCATGACGGACATCAAGGAGGGAGACGTCCACCTCCTGTTCCTGCCGCTCGCCCATTCGTTCGCGCGTCTCGAGGCGCTCGCGGGGGTGCACAAGGGACTCGTCACGGCGTTCGCCGAGAGCCTGGAGAAGCTGCCGGAGAACCTCAAGGAGGTGCGGCCGCACTTCATCTGCTCGGTCCCGCGGGTCTTCGAGAAGGTCTACGCCAAGGTCCTCTCCGGGGTGGAGGCAGCGTCGCCCGCGAAGAAGAGGATCTTCTACTGGGCGCTCGGCGTCGGCCGCCGGGCGGGCGAGCGCGCCCGCACCGGCCGGAGTTTGCCGGTCGGCCTGAAGCTCCAGCACGGGATCGCGCACAGGCTGGTCTTCTCCAAGATCCACGCCGGGCTCGGCGGCCGCCTCCGTTTCTGCTTCTCGGGGGGCGCACCGCTCGCGAAGGAGATCGCCGAGTTCTTCCACGCGCTCGGCATCCTCGTGCTCGAGGGCTACGGGCTCACCGAGACGTGCCCGATCCTCAGTGTGAACCGGCCGACGCGCTTCAAGTTCGGCACGGTCGGGCAGGCGTTCCCGGGCGTCGAGCTCCGGATCGCCGAGGATGGCGAGATCCTGGGGCGTGGCCCGAACATCGCGAAGGGCTACTACCGGAAGCCGGAGGAGACCGCCGAGGTGTTCAAGCCCGACGGCTGGTTCCACACCGGCGACATCGGGGAGATCGATACGGAGGGGTTCCTCCGCATCACGGACCGGAAGAAGGACCTCATCAAGACGGCCGGGGGGAGCTACGTCGCCCCGCAGCACATCGAGAACCTGCTCAAGGGCGACCCGTTCGTGAGCCAGGCACTCGTGTACGGGGACCGCCGGCCGTACCCCATCGCGCTCATCACGCTGAACCCCGAGGAGCTCGCCAAGTTCGCCCGGAACGCGGGACTGGCGGACAAGCCCGTCGCCGAGCTCGTGCGCAACCCGGCCGTGAGCGAGCGGGTGCGTCAGATCGTCGAGCGCGTCAACGGACACCTGGCCTCGTACGCCACCGTCAAGCGGTTCGCGGTGCTCCCGGAGGACTTCACCCAGGAAGGCGGCGAGCTGACCCCGACCCTCAAGGTCAAGCGCAAGGTCGTCAACACGAAGTACGCGGACCTGATCGAGTCCTTGTATGCGACCTGACGCGATTCATCGCTCCCCTCTCCCCCAGTGGGGGAGAGGGAGTATCTGACCATCGGTCGTGGGGGTCTTCGACCAGCTCCGGCTCGACGGACGCGGGGCGATCGTCACCGGGGCGAGCCGCGGGCTCGGCCGCGCGATGGCCCTGGCGCTCGCGGAGGCCGGGGCGGACCTCGGGCTCCTCGGGCGCTCCAAGGACGACCTCGAGGAGACGGCCGCCGGCGTCCTCGCCCTGGGGCGCCGCGCCCTGGTCCTGGCCGCGGACGTCACTCGACCCGCCGAGGTGGAGGGAGCGGTCGGGCGCGTGCTGGACGCGCTCGGCCGTCTCGATGTCCTGGTCAACAACTCGGGGGTCGCCATCGTGAAGCCCCTCGTCGAGACGCCGCCCGAGGAGTGGCGGGCGGTGCTCGAGACCAACCTGACGGGGACCTTCAACTGCTGCCGCGCCGTCGGTCCGGCGATGATCGCGCGGAAGGCCGGGAAGGTGATCAACCTCGCCTCCGTGCTCGGCGCCCACGGGCTCCCGGGGTACACGGCCTACAGCGCCTCGAAGGGCGGGATCATCGCGCTGACGCGGACGCTCGCCGTGGAGTGGGCGCGCCACAACATCCAGGTGAACGCGATCGCGCCCGGGTGGTTCCTGACGCCGATGAACGCGCAGGCGTTCGGCGACGAGCGGATCCGCGAGCGCCTGCTCCGGGACGTACCGCTCCGGCGGTTGGGGAAGCCGGAGGAGATCGGCCCGCTCGTCGTCTACCTCGCCTCGCCCGCGTCCGACTTCATGACAGGGGAGACCGTCTTCATCGACGGAGGCCACCTGGCGGGGTGAGTGCACACGGACCCCTCGCGGGGTATCGAGCGCTCGACCTCACCGACGAGCGCGGCGCGCTCGCGGGCCGCCTGCTCGGCGACCTCGGGGTCGAGGTGATCAAGATCGAACCGCCCGGAGGCGACGACGGCCGCCGGCGCTTGCCCTGGGCGGGCGACCGTCCCGGGCCCACGCGGAGCCTCACGTGGCTGCCGGGGAACTTCGGCAAGCGGAGCGTCGTGCTCGACCTCGAGACGGAGGCGGACCGCGCGTCCCTGCGCCGGCTCCTCGGGGGCGCGGACTTCGTCCTCGAGTCGTTCCCGCCGGGCCATCTCGCGGCGCGGGGGCTCGGCTGGGCGGCGCTCAGCCGCGACCACCCGGCGCTGATCCTCACCTCGATCACGCCGTTCGGCCAGACGGGGCCGCGGGCGGCCTGGAAGGCCACGGACCTCACCCTCATGGCGGCCGGGGGCGTCGCGTTCGTGTGCGGCGACCGCGACCGCCCACCGCTCCGGATCGGCGTGCCCCAGGCGTGGGCCCTCGCGGGCGCGGAGGCGGCGGTCGCGACGCTGATCGCCCACCACTGGCGCATGCCCTTCCCCCGCCGGGGGAGAGGGTAAGGTGAGGGGATGAGAGCCGCCGTTCTCCGGGCGCCACGGGACCTTCGCGTCGAGAGCGTGGAGGCGCCCGTTGCGGGTCCCGGCGAGGTGCTGATCCGGGTGTCGGCGGCCGGCATCTGCGGGACCGACTACCGGATCTGGACGGGCGAGCGACCCGTTCGCTACCCGCTCACGCCCGGCCACGAGTTCGTCGGCGAGGTCGCGGCGGTCGGGCCTGGCGTCGGGCGGGTCGCGGTCGGCGACCGCGTCGCGGTGGAGCCGAACTGGGGCTGCGGGGCGTGCGACCTCTGCCAGGAGGGGAGCGGCAACCTCTGCCTCGCGCGAACCGCCGTCGGGATCGATCGGGCCGGGGGCTTCGCGGAGCTCGCCGTGCTCCCGGAGCGCGCCTGCTGGCGGGCGCCGGCCGGCTTGCCCGACGACCGGCTCGTCCTCGCCGAGCCGCTGGCGGTCGTCGCGCGCGCGGTCGGCCGCGGGGCGCCGCGGGCCGGGGAGACGGCCGCCGTCGTCGGGGCGGGCACGCTCGGCCTCCTCGCGCTCCAGGTCCTCCGGGCGCGGGGGTGCCGGGTCCTCGTGGTCAGCCGGACCGAGCGCCGGCTCGGGGTCGCGCGCGAGCTCGGCGCGGACGGGACGGTGGCGCTGGGTGCGGGCGACCCGGTCGCCTCGGCCCGCGCGCTCTCGGGGCGTGACGGCGTGGATCTCGTCGTCGAGACGGCCGGGACAGCGGCGGCCGTCGAGCTGGTCCTCGGGCGGGTCGGCTTCGTGCGGCCCGGCGGGCGCGTCGTGCTGACCGGCCTCCCGCACGCCCCGGCGACGGTGGAGTTCTTCTGGCTGGTGCGCCGCGAGATCGAGGTGCGGGGATCCATGATCTACCGGCACGAGTTCGGCGACGCGCTCCAGCTCCTCGCCGAGGGGGCGATCGAGGTGGCGCCCCTCGTCACCCACCGCTTCCCGCTCGGGCGCCTCGAGGAGGGGCTCCTGGCGCACCGCCGGCCCGAGGCGATCAAGGTCACCGTCTTCCCGGAGGGTGCCGCATGACCGACCTCCGGGGCCGGACGGCCATGAGCCGACCAGACGCCGAGACCCTCACGCGGCCGGAGATCGAGGAGGAGACCGACAAGGAGACCACGCTCCCGCCGCCGTGGCTGACGATCCTCTGGAACTGCGACTGTCACACCTTCGACCAGGTCGCCAACCAGCTCATGAAGGCGATCGGCTGCTCGTACGACGACGGGATGTCGATCGCGTGGCGGGTCCACAACGAGGGGAAGGCGGTGGTGCGCGTCGGCCCGCGCCCCGAATGCGAGCGGGTGGCCCGGATCCTGACGGAGATCGGCCTCCAGGTCACGCTGGCGGAGGCCTGAGTTCATCGGGAGGGGGCCTCGACGGCCCCCTCCCGGCCCTCCCCCAGAGGGTGCCGCGGCAAAGCCGCGGCTCGGAGCGGAACGCCACGGCCGCGAGGCGAATGACGGGAGCGTTGCGAGAAGCCCGGGCGGCGAGAGTCGGGTTTCGGACCCGCCCGCCATTTCTTCACGGACCCTGAGGACGCGGGGGTCTGAATGGCGGCGCACGCCTGGCGTCTAAGCGCGGCAGGAGCAGAACGTGCGATGACCCGGCCCGCCCCGACGCGCCCCGCCCATCTGTTCGTGGCGGTGGTCCTCGCCCTGGGGCTGGCGCTGGCGCTCGCGGGGTGCTCGGCCCCGGCGGCGCCCGCGCGGCCCGTCGCCGCGCCGGGCGGCCCCGCGGTCGTGACCGTCCCCGCGCTCCCGCCGTCGCCCCTCACCGAGCGCCAGCGGGTCCTCCACGCCCTGGGGCGGCTCGGCTACGGCCCGCGCCCGGGGGACGTCGAGGCGGTCGAGCGGATGGGCGTGGCCGCCTGGATCGAGGCCCAGCTCGCGCCCGAGCGGCTCGCCGACCCGGCCGTGGAGGCCCGCCTGGCGCGCCTCGGCGTCCCCACGATGAGCCCCCGTGCCCTCATGGACGCCTACCCCCCGCCGAACCTCACGCGGCGCCAGGGGATGGAGATGCGGCCGGAGCGAACCCCGCAGCGCCTGATCGGCGAGCTCCAGCAAGCCCGCGTCCTCCGCGCCGTCTACAGCGAGCGGCAGCTCCTCGAGGTGATGGTGGAGTTCTGGTTGAACCACTTCAACGTCTTTGCGGGGAAGGGGACGGTGCGCTACTACCTGCCGGCCTACGAGCGGGAGGCGATCCGCCCCCAGGCCCTCGGCCGGTTTCGGGATCTCCTCGGCGCCGTCGCCCGGCATCCCGCGATGCTCTTCTACCTCGACGCGTGGCTCTCCGTGGCGCCGGACGCACGGCTCGGCGAGCGGCGGTCCGGGCTCAACGAGAACTACGCCCGGGAGTTGCTCGAGCTCCACACCCTCGGGGTGGACGGCGGCTACACCCAGGCGGACGTGGTCGCCGTCGCGCGGGCGTTCACCGGCTGGACGATCGACCATCCGCGCCCCGGCCACCCCCGCTCGGGCGGCGGCTTCGTGTTCGATCCGCGGGCCCACGACCGCGGCCCGAAGACGATCCTCGGCCAGGCCTTCCCCGCCGGCGGCGGCCGCGAGGAGGGCGAGCGGGTCCTCGACCTCGTGGCGTGGCATCCCGCGACGGCACGCCTCATCGCGACCAAGCTCGCGCGGCGGCTCGTCGCCGATGACCCGCCGCCCGCGCTCGTCGAGCGGGTGGCCGGCGTCTTCCAGGAGACCGGCGGTGACATCCGCGCGCTGGTCCGCGCGGTCGTGCGGTCGCCGGAGTTCTTCTCCGAAGCGGCGTACCGGGCCAAGGTCAAGACCCCGCTCGAGTTCACCGCGAGCGCGCTCCGGGCGCTGGGCGCGGACACGAACGCCGGCCTCCCGGTCCAGCGGGCCCTGCTCGGGATGGGCCAGCCGCTCTACGCCGCCCAGGCCCCGACCGGATACGCCGACCGCGCCGAGGCCTGGACGAGCCCCGGAGGCCTCCTGGCCCGGCTCAACTTCGCGCACGCGCTCGCCGCGAACCGGCTCCCCGCCACGAGCGCGGACCTCGAGGCGATCGTGGGGGGGGGACGCCGACCCCGAGGGGATCGCCGACCGGCTGATCCTCGCGCTCGTCGGCGGCGAGGTGTCGCCGGAGACCCGCGCCGTCCTCGGGGATGCCCTGCGGGAGCCGGCCGTGCTGCGCGCGACCCTGGACGACCCGGTGGCGGCGCCGGACGTCTCGAAGATCGCCGCGCTGGTCCTTGGATCCCCCGAGTTCCAGCGCCGATAGCCGTGCCGATCCCCATCGCATCTCGGCGTCCTCGGTCGTCGGCGGGCCTCAACGTATGCGGCATACGCCTCGGCCCGCCTCCTCCCTGCGTCCTTGATCTGCTCGGGTCTCGGCCCGGCTAGGGGAGCGGTGCTGACGCGGCGGCTGTTCGTCAAGGAGGCCGGGCTCGCCGTGGTGTCGTTCGGGCTGGCCCCGCGCTTCCTCGTCCGGGCGGCCAGCGCGGCGTCGGGCGGGGCGCGCCCGCGGGTCCTCGTGGCGATCTTCCAGCGCGGCGCCGCGGACGGCCTGAACATCGTCATCCCCCACGGCGATCCGGGCTACGCCCCGGCACGCCCGACGATCGGGGTGTCGGCGCCGGGTCGCGGCGCCGAGGACCGCGCCCTCGACCTCGATGGGTTCTTCGGCCTCCACCCGAGCCTCGCGCCGCTCCGCCCGCTGTGGACGCGGGGCGAGCTGGCCTGCGTCCACGCCGTGGGCTCGCCGGACGCGAGCCGGTCGCACTTCGATGCCCAGGACTTCATGGAGGCCGGCACGCCGGGGGTGAAGTCGACGCCCGACGGGTGGCTCAACCGCTGCCTCCAGCACGGCGCCGCCCCGGCCGAGGCGTCGGTCTTCCGGGGGGTCGCCCTGACACCGATCCTTCCGCGCTCGCTCCAGGGGCCCGTCGCGGCGCTCGCCGTCCCCTCGATCGACGCCTTCGACCTCCGTGCGGGCGCCGACGTCCACCGCGGCTTCGAGGCCCTCTACCGCGACGCCGTGCGCGACTTCCTGAGCGGGGCGGCCCAGGCGACGTTCGACGCCGTCCGGCGCCTCCGGGAGGCGCGGCCGAGCGCGCGTCCGCCGGAGCACGGCGCGGTCTACCCCCGCGGGCGCTTCGGTGAGGTCCTCCGCCAGACCGCGCAGCTCATCAAGGCGGACCTCGGCCTCGAGGTCGCGTTCGTCGAGGTCGGGGGCTGGGACCACCACGTCGCGGAGGGCGGCGCCCGCGGCCAACTCGCCCAGCGCCTCGAGGAGTTCGGCCAGGGGCTCGCCGCGTTCTGGCAGGACCTCGGCGAGCGGCGGAGCGACGTCGTCGTCCTCACCATGACCGAGTTCGGGCGGACCGTCCGGGAGAACGGCAACGCGGGGACCGACCACGGCCACGCGACCGTGATGTTCGTCCTCGGCGGGCGCGTGCGCGGCGGGAAGGTCCACGGGCGCTGGCCGGGCCTCGCCCAGGATCAGCTCTTCGAGGGACGCGACCTCGCGCGCACGACCGACTTCCGCGACCTCTTCGCGGAAGTGGCCGTCCGGCACCTCGGGGTGGCCTGGCGCGCGCCGCTCTTCCCGGGCTACGCGATCCGCCCCGAAGCCTTCCCCGGCGTCCTGCCGCCCGCCTGAGGACCCGCTCTCCCCTCGTCGGGGGAGGGGGGTCGGGGTGAGGGGAGGGATCAACGGGGCTTCTCGTAGCGGACGGTGACCACCGTCTTGATCCCGCCCCGCACGTTCCAGTCCCCGACGACCTCCATCCGGCGGGGCGCGAGCGTCTCCACGAGGTCGTTGAGGATCCGGTTCGTCACGTCCTCGTGGAAGGCCCCCTCGTTCCGGTACGCCCACATGTAGAGCTTCAGCGACTTCAGCTCCACGAGCCACTGGTCGGGGACGTAGCGGATCCGGATCGTGGCGAAGTCCGGCTGCCCCGTGAGGGGGCACAGGCAGGTGAACTCCGGGACGACGTGGTCCACCTCGTAGTCCCGGTCGGGGTGCGCGTTCGGCACCCGCTCGAGCTTCTTCGACGGCGTGGTCGGCATCGCCCGCGGCCAGTATAGCATCGCGCGCGCCGGCACCCTGCAGGCCGGGGTGGTAGAATCCGCCGCATGTGGTTTCTCCTCGCCCTGGTGGCCGCGCTCTGCCAGGTGCTCCGGAACATGACGATGAAGCACCTCGGCCACCGCCTCGACGAGTACATCAACGTCTGGGGCCGCTTCACCTTCCTCCTCCCGTTCACGCTCGTGCTGGGCTGGGCCCTCGCCTGGCGCGCGCGGGGGTGGCCCGAGCTCCGGCCGGGGTTCGTTTGGGTCTGTCTCGCGTTCGGCGTCTGCCAGTTGATCGCGACGCTGGCCCTCTCGAAGGCGCTCAAGCTGGGGGAGATCTCGGTCGTGACGGCGCTGTGGAAGGTGAGCCTGATCATCCTCCTCGTCATGGGGTACCTCACGCTGCGCGAGGTGCCGAACGCGCTCGGCCTGGCCGGCGTGCTCCTGTCCACCGGGGGCGTGTACCTCCTCAACGTGCGCCGGGCGCGGCTGTCCCCGCTGGCGCCGGTCGCCGCGCTCGTGAGGGACCCGTCCCTCCGGTGGACGCTCGTCGCCGCCTTCTTCTACGCGCCCTCGGTCCTGACCATCAAGCAGGCGGCGCTGCTGTCCGACCCCTACGTCGCCACCCTCGGCGGCTACGTGGCGGCGAGCCTCTTCGTGACGCCGCTCGTCCTCGTGACGTCCCGGCGGCACTTCCGCCAGGTGCCTGCCCACTGGACGGGATTCGTCGGGATGGGGCTCTTCGCGGCGCTCACCACCGTGACCCAGGTGATCGCCTACACGATGACGCTGTCGAGCTACGTCGAGGCGGTCAAGCAGGTCGAGATCCTCTTCGGTCTCCTGATCGGCGCCCTCGTCTTCGGCGAGCGCCAGCGGGTGCGGGAGATCTCGCTCGGCGCCGGCGTGATGCTGGCGGGGATGGTGCTCTTGAGCCTCGCCGGCGCGCGGTGACCCGTTTCCCTCTCCCCCTGGGGGAGAGGGTCAGGGTGAGGGGGCTCGGCCGTTCCGGCCGTGGTTGCTCGCGCCCCACGGGTGGGGCTATATTCCGGGGTATTCCAGGGCCCGAGGGGCTTCCGTGGCCCGCAACGATCAGGTTACTCGTCAGTGGCACGTTCTCCGGCGGTTGGAGGGGTCCCAGGGCGCGACCCTTCAGGAGCTGGCCGACTGCCTGCCGGACGATTTTCCGAAGCACCTCCGGACATTGCGCCGTGATCTTGCGGCCCTCGAATCCGCCGGGTTCCCCCTCGTCACCGAACAGGTAGGGGGGCAGACGCGGTGGAGACTGATGGACGGCTTCCACCGGGTGCCGGCCCTGGCGTTCTCCCCGACCGAACTCATGGCTCTGGCCTTCAGCCGCCATCTCGTCAAGCCCCTGGAGGGCACGCTGATTCATGCCTCTTTGGAATCGGCGCTCAGCAAGGCGACGGCTGCACTGCCGCCATCGACCCTCACGTACGTCCGGCAGATGCAGGACTACTTCGCGGTGAGGCTCGGGCCGCACAAGACCTATCGGGACTATCGGGAGACCATCGATCGGCTCACCCGCGCCATCGCGGAAAAGCGCACCGTTCAGATGCGCTACTTCTCCGCCTCCCGCAACACCACGACCCGGCGGGAGGTTGACCCATACCGGCTGTGGTACGCCGCGGGCGCGCTCTACCTCATCGCCTACTGCCATCTGCGCCGTGACGTCCGGATGTTCGCGGTAGACCGGATCCGGTCGTTGACGACTACAGACCACCCGTATCAGTTGCCGCTGGGATTCGACATCGAAGCCTATGTCCAGGACGCGCTGGTGGTCATGCGAGGAAAGCAGATCAAGGTCGAGCTTCTGTTCGACAAGGCGACGGCGGCCTGGGTGAAAGACCGCCTCTGGCACCCGAGCCAGCAGCTCACGCCGCTCCGGGGTGGACGTCTGCGAATGACGCTCGAGGTTGCCGACACGCGCGAGCTGGTCGGCTGGATTCTCAGTTTCGGTCGCGGCGTTCGGGTCGTGCGGCCGGATTCTCTCCGGGGGAAGGTGCAGGAAGAAGCCCGGCGGATCGTTCGGGCTTGACCGCTCAGGCGACGACCGTCAGGCCCAGCCGGCGGAAGTCTTCGTCGAAGGCAAGACAGGGCATGTGGTCCAGAAGGGCCGTCACCACCACGAAGGAGATCGCGTCGCAGAACGAGAGGCGGTGATCGCGGCTGTGCCGGCGGAAGACCTGCTCCGCTTCGACGCGGAGATTCGTGCCGTACTCCAGGACATGCAGTGCCGGCTTGACGTCGTCGAGGAAGCGGATGGCGGCCGCCGAGCTGTGGCGGTAGCGAAGGAGCGTGACGGTTTCGCTGACCACATCCCACGTGGTCCACAGCTGCGTCCCGCGACTCGCTGCCTCGCCGGCCAGGGCCAACGCCCGCCGGTGGTTCAGATCGTTGGCATCGGCGCACGCGTAGAAATACGAGGTGTCGCTGAAGACGCGTCCAGGGAAGGACGGCCGTGCCTCAAGGGCGCCGGCCATAGAGGTACTCCTTGACGTGAGCGGATACGTCCGTCGGCCCGCCTCGCCGCCGCCGTGGCCTCGGAAGCTTGCGCGCCAGCTCGAGCAGGGCTCGCGCCGCTGCGCCCGGCTCGGGCTCGGGCAGGGCGGCCCGGAGCTCGGCCACGACTTCGTCCCGCACCGTGATCTGCACGACCGAGCCCCGGTCCTGCTTGACCTGGCGCACGAGCTGCGGGAGCCGCCGCCGCGCCTCGCTGATGGGGATCTTCATCTCAGCCTCCTCCGGGCGAAGTGTACGACAACGTACAAAATCGAGCAAATGTCCTAGGACCCCGGATGTCACACCGCGCCCGCATGCTGTGAGGTGCCGCCAGATCCGGCGGGCTTTGATCTCGTCGTAGCCCACGGTATCCGGGAAAGGGGCGAGCTGTGCCAGGAACGAGATGATCCAGATTGAGCTGTCCGTCGAAGCTGCTGGCTGTGCCGCCGACAGGTTTGTCGCGGAGCTCGAGGAGCTTCTGTAGTTCCTTCCGACGCCGTGTTCTACGCGCACAGCGCCGAACAGAAGGAGCGATGGGAGCCACTCCACGAGCACCTTCGCCTGGTCGGTGACCGCGCGGCTCAGTATGCCGCCGCGTTCGATGCCCAGGAGGAGGCGCGAGTGGCGGGGCTTCTTCACGACCTCGGCAAGTACAGCGAGCGATTCACCCAGCGGCTGGAAAATCCTCGCCGCGTTAGGGGCCTCGATCACTGGTCGCCGGGGGCCTGGACGGCTCTGACGCACCTCAAGGAGAATGGGCTGGCGGTCGCGCTGGCCATCCAGGCCCACCACATTGGGCTCCACCGAGCCGACGACGACTCCTTCAGGGCGCTGGAACCCAGCCCGCGCGCGGGCGCGGATTGAAACCTGTTCTGCCCGTACACGATGCAGGGGGCCGGCGGCTCGCCGCCCGCGCGCGGGCGCGGATTGAAATCTGGCGGAGCCCGGGCAGGGCCGCCCGATGGTGGTCGTTCCGGGGCACGCGCGCTTTGCGTGGCTTCCCAGCCACGGACCGAGTGAGCCACTCTGCGGTCAGGGACGGCTCTGCCAGACCACTCGCCGGAGCGCGTGCAGCGCGGTCGCCGGCGCCCGCTCGACGAGCAGCACCTCGCGCCCGCGCCGCTCGATCAGGAAACCCTCGGCGCCGACCCGCCAGACCGTGACGGTGCCGGTCTCGGCGGGCGCGCCGAGGCCGTGCTTCTTCGCGAGGAGCCGGGCGCCGGCCTCCGCCCACGCCTGGGCGTCCACGTCGCTCTCCCACGCGCTCAGCGCCACCAGGACGGGCGCGGCCGCGCCTTCCCACAGGGCGTAGCGGTCGCCTCGCCAGTGCCCCACCGCCGCGTCCTCGCCGAGGACCTGCTCCAGGATCGCGGCCAGGCCGAGCTCGCCCATGTCGTCCTCGATGACGCGCCGGGCGCCCGCGCCCAGGACGGGGGCGAGATCGGGCAGGGTCAGGAGTAGGGGGTCCTCGCGGCGGTCGAAGTACCGCTCCGGGTGGAGGATCTGCGCGGTCGAGCGCGGCGGGTCCTGGTAGAGGCGCGAGAGCTCCGCCCAGGCGTGGCGGCGGCGGAAGTGGTGGACGAAGCCGAGGCCGTGGGCGTAGGGGAACGTGAGCAGCGTCCGGAAGAAGCGGGGGGCGCGGCCGAGCGTCGGGCCGGTCGCCGAGACGAGGATGGCGCGCTGGAGCGCCGCGAGGTCGGGCAGGCGGACCAGGTCCAGCCCCTGCTGGCGGAGCGTCCGCTCGACCCCGAGCGCGACGGCCTCCCCCTCGATCAGCGCCTGGCGCGCCAGCGCCTCGTCGCCCTTCCCCGACGGCGCCGCGAGGAAGGCGTCGAGGGAGATCTGGCGATCCTGGAGGGCGTGGACCAGCTCGTGGGCGAGCGCCTCGCGCTGCTCCTCGGGGCCGAGCCAGTTGGCCAGGACCATGACCTTGGCGACGGGGTCATAGTAGGCGGCGGCCTGCTCGAGCACGAGGTCGGTGAGGAACCCGCGGAGGTCGAAGTCGGGCGGAACGAGTCCCCAGGCCACGAGCGCCCGCCGCTCCGCCTCGAGCCGGGCGGGCGGGTACTTCCGGGCGAACTCCCTGGTGATGAACCGCCGGCGCTCCTCGCGCGACCGGACGACGACGCGCGGCGGGGAGCCCACCGCCGGCAGGCCGCGGAGCTGGGCCAGCTCGTGGAAGATCCGCGCGGCCTCCGCCGCGAGCTGGGGGGAGGCGAGCGGCTGCGTGTGGACGAGGGCGGCGCTCCCGAGGAGGAGGAGCGCCGCGACCAGGACCGGCACGGCGCGGCGGGCCCGACGGTCGAGGCTCATGCCGCGGCCACCCTGCGCTGGATCGTGGCGACCGCGATGCCGCCGGCGACGAGCAGGGCGGCGAGGCCGAGCGCCCAGGTGATCGGCTCGTGCAGGACCAGGGCTGTGGCGACGACGCCGAAGAGGGGCGTCGTCAGCGCGAAGGCCGCGACGGCGCTCGGCCGGTAGTGCTTGAGGACCCACATGTTCGCGATGAAGTTGAAGCCGGCGATGACGAATCCCTGGTAGACGAGCGAGGCCGCCAGGCTGGGCGTGAGCCGCGCCGGCTGCGGCTCCCAGAGCGCGGAGCCGAGGACGAAGAGCGGCGTGCCGATGACGACCTGGGCGAGGAGCGGCTTCACGGGATGGATGTACTGGAGCTGGCGGTTCAGCACGACCTGCCGCAAGCCCAGGAGGACGGCGCTCAGGACGAGCACGAGGTCGCCGGTGAGCACGGTCGAGCCGGGCGCCTCGGGCAGGACGAGGCGGTCCCCGAAGAGGAGCACGATGCCGGCGTAGCCGAGGAGCACCCCGCCGAGCTTGGCTGCCGTCAGCCGGTCCTCGGGGACCAGGAAGTGGGCGATGAGGACCATGTGGACGGGGTAGGCGTTCAGGAGCACCGCCGCGTGCCCGGCCGTGGAGAGCCAGGTCCCCACGTTGAGGAGGCCGAGCTGGACCGTGAAGAGGAGCCCGAGTCCGACGAGCGGCCAGGGCTCCCCCGGCAGGAGGCCGAACGGGGCGCGCGTCCACCGCCCCCAGGCGAAGACGCAGAGGCCCCCGAGGAAGATGCGCATCCACGCCAGCGCGAGCGGCGGCGCGTCCGCGAGGCCGATCTTGACGGCGACGACGTTGCCACCCCACAGCGCCGAGAGCAGGAGGATCAGCGCAACCGCCCGCGCATCGAGCTCGCGGGGACCCGTCACGGCTCGAGCGTCGGCGTCATGGCGGAGAGAGCCTAGCAGACTTTTCACCCAAGGGGGGGAGTCCCAAACCACTCCGGGGGACGCCACCCCCTTGCCCCCCCCACCTGGGGGGTCGGACGCGATGCCTAGACTTATGCCGGAGCGTCGCGTACACTCCGCCCCGCGCGGGCATGAAGCTCGGGATCATCGGCTTCCCGGGAAGCGGCAAGACGACGCTGTTCAACCTGCTGACCGGCGCGGGGGCCATCTCGCACGCCGGCTCGCGCGGTGAGCTGCACGTCGGCGTCGCACGCGTTCCCGACGAGCGCCTCGGCCGGCTCGGGACGCTCTTCGCCCCCCGCCGCGTCGAGCCCGCCGCCGTGGACGTCGTGGACCTCGCCGGCTTCGACCGCGGCCAGCGCGCGGGGCTCGACGTCGGCGACCTCCGGAACGCCGACGCCCTCCTCCACGTCGTCCGGGCGTTCCCGTCGCCCGCACTCGGGTCCCCGCCCGAGCCGGCGCGCGAGGCGCAGGCGCTCGAGGAGGAGCTGGTCCTGGCCGACCTGGAGATCGTCGAGCGGCGGCTCGAGAAGCTCGGGCCGGGCCTCAAGCGCAAGCCCACGGAGGCGGAGCAGCGCGAGCGTGCCGTGCTCGCGCAGGTCCGGGGCCCGCTCGAAGACGGCACGCCGGTCCGCGCCCAGGCGCTGGCCGGGGACGACGCCCGGCTCCTCCGCGGCTTCCAGCTCCTCTCCGGCAAGCCGATCCTCCACTGCCTGAACCTGGGCGAGGCGGACGTCGGGCGCCGCGAGGCTCTCCTCGCCGCGCTCGCGGCGGTGGCGCAGCGGCCGCGGACGATGGTCGGGTGGGTGTCGGGCGCGCTCGAGAGCGAGGTGGCGGCGCTCCCGCCCGGCGAGCAGCGGGCGTTTCTCGAGGCGCTCGGGCTCCCCGAGCCGGCCGTGCACCGGGTGATCCGGGATGCCTACGCGCTGCTCGGCCTGCTGAGCTTCTTCACGATCGGCGACGAGGAGGTGCGCGCGTGGGCGATCCCCGCCGGCACTACCGCCGTCGAGGCGGCGGGCACGGTGCACTCGGACATGGCGCGCGGCTTCATCCGGGCCGAAGTGGTGCGCTGGGCGGAGCTCCTCGACGCGGGCTCGCTCGCCGAGGCGCGGCGGCGGGGGCTCCTGCGGCTCGAGGGGCGGGAGTACCGGGTCCAGGACGGCGACGTCTGCTACTTCCGCTTCCACGTCGGGCGCGGAACGGGGTAGGCTCTCGGCATGCGGTGCGCGGGGTGCGGGTTCGAGGCGCCGGCCGACTTCGCCTTCTGTCCGCGGTGCGGGGCGCGGCTGGTCGCGTCCGAGGAGACGCGCCAGGCCCGTCCGTCGGATCGGACGCCGGCGGCGGAGGCGGCGGCCGACGAAGCCGACCGGCGGCTCGTGACGGTGCTCTTCGCCGACGTCTCCGGCTTCACGGCGCTCGCCGAGCGGCTCGATCCCGAAGACGTCCGCGAGTTCCAGGGCGACCTCTTCCGGGAGATGGAGTCGGCGATCGCGCGGTACGAGGGCTTCGTCGAGAAGTTCGTCGGCGACGCGGTCGTGGCCGTCTTCGGAGCGCCGCTCGCGCACGAGGACGACCCGGAGCGCGCCCTCCGCGCGGCCCTCGAGATGTTCGCGCGGATGGCCGCGCTCGACGAACGCTGGGCGCGCCGGCTCGGCGCGCCGCTCGCGCTGCACGTCGGCGTCAACACGGGCCCGGTCGTCGCCGGGAGCCTCGGCGCGAGCGCCGCGTACGCCGTGACCGGCGACACGGTCAACACGGCGTCCCGGATCCAGGGGGCGGCCGAGCCGGGGCAGATCCTGGTCGGCGTGACGACCTACCGGCTCACGCAGCACGCCTTCGCCTTCGAGCCGCTCGGGGAGCTCCGCCTCAAGGGCAAGGCCGAGACCCTGCCGATCTACCGGCTCGTCGGGGCGCTGGAGACCCCGCGTGCGGCGCGCGGCCTCGAAGCCCACGGCCTGGTCGCCCCGCTCGTGGGCCGGGCGGAGGAGCTGGATCGGCTCCTCGCGGCGTTCGACGCCGCGCTGGGCGGGCGGGCCCAGGTCGTCAGCGTCATCGGCGAGGCGGGCGCCGGCAAGTCGCGGCTCATCACGGAGCTCCTGGCGGCCCTCGCGCGGGATGGACGGCGCGGGACGCCGACGGTGCGCCGCACCGCGTGCGCGCCGCTGGGTGAGCCGACCTACGGCGTGCTCGCGCGCCTCTGCCGCGAGGCCTACCGCGTCGATCCCGGGGACGCGCTGGAGGTCGCGCGCCAGAAGCTCGCCGGCGGACTCCGCCTGCTCGGCGCCGAGGAGGAGGTGGCGGCGGCGATCGCCCCGCTCGCCGGGTACCTGCTCGGCCTCGAATCCGGGGACCTCCCGCGCGACGTCGAGCCGGAGCAGCTCAAGCGCCAGATGTTCCTCGCCGTGCGGATGCTCTTCGAGCATCGCCTCCGGCAGGGTCCCCTCCTCGTGGTGGCGGAAGATCTCCACTGGGCGGACGCCGCGTCGGTCGAGCTGCTGGCCTTCGTGGTGGATCAGCTCGCCGAGCGCCCGCTGATGCTGCTGGTCGCCCACCGCCCGGGGTTCGACGCGCGGGCGCTGGAGGCGACGCGCGCCGCGTACACCGCCATCCGGCTCGCCCCCCTCTCGGCCGGGGAGAGCGACGCGCTCCTCGGCGCGCTCTTCGGTCCGGCGGCGCACGAGCTGCCTGCGCGGCTCCGGGAGCTCGTCGTCGGCCGCGCCGGCGGGAACCCCTTCTATCTCGAGGAAGTCGTCCGGGGGCTGATCGCGGCCGGGGTGCTGGTGCGTGGGGAGACGGGTTGGCGGTGCGCGGCCGAGGCGTCGGGCGTGGACGTGCCGCCGACGCTCCAGGGGTTGCTCCTCTCGCGGCTCGACCGGCTCCCCGCCGCCGCCCGACGCCTGGCCCAGGAAGCCGCCGTGCTCGGGCCTGTGTTCGACGAGCGCCTCCTCCGCATGGTCAGCGAAGCGGACGCCGTGGAGACGTCTCTCCGGCTCCTGCAGGAGGCCGAGCTGCTCGAGGTGGAGCCGCGACCCGCGGAGGCGGACGCCTCGCCCGCCGGCCGGGGCCGGCGCTATCGGTTCCGCCACGCCCTGGGGCAGGAGGCGGTCTACCAGAACGTGCTCGTCCGGCGGCGCACCGAGCTTCACGGGCGGGCGGGACAGGTGCTGGAGCGGCTGTGCGGGGGGGCGCCCGAGCGCCTGGAGGACCTGGAGGCGCTCGGGCACCACTTCGGCTTGAGCGCGGACCGGCCTCGGGGCGCGCGCTACCTGGTGGCCGCCGGGGACTGGGCGCGCGGCATCTACGCCAACGACGACGCCGTCCGGCACTACGAGCGCGCGCTGGGCACGCTGCGCGAGTGCGGGGGATGCGACGCCGAACGGCTCGCCGTCCGCGAGCGGCTCGGCGACGTGCTGGCCCTGGTGGGCCGGCGCGGGGAGGCGCTCCCGCACTACGAGGCGGCGCGGTCGGGCCACGCGGCGGCCGGCGAGCGACCGGCGCAGGCGCGCGCCTGGCGCAAGATCGGCGGTCTCCGCTGGGACGCGGGGGAGCGCGACGAGGCGCTGGCCTGTTTCCGGTCCGGCCTCGCGCTGCTCGAGGGGCAGGCGGACCAGATCGAGCTGGCGCATCTCTACCAGGCGATGGGGCGGCTCGCGTTCCGGAGCGGAGACAACCGCGCGGCGGTGGAGTGGGCCGAGCGGGCGCTCCGGCACGCCGAGCAGGTCGCTGCCGGCGCCACGGCCGCCGGGAGCCCCACCGGCCCCGATGGCGCGCGAGAGGCGGCCGCCGCCGTCGCCCACGCCTGCAACACGCTGGGCGTCGCCCTCGCCCGACTGGGCAGGCTGGAGGACGCGGTGGCCCGCATCGAGCGCAGCGTCGCCGTCGCCGAAGGGCACGCGCTCTTGCAGGCCGCGTGCCGCGGTTACACGAATCTCGGGGTCCTCTACAGCACCCTCGACCCCGGCCGGGCGATCGAGACCTGTCAGCGCGGGCTCGAGACGGCGAAGCGGATCGGCGACCTCGGGTTCCAGTCGCGCCTCTACGCCAACCTCGCCGTGGCCTACTGCGCCCTGACGAACCGCTGCGAGGAGCAGGGGATGGGGGCCGCGCAGGCCGCCATCGAGCTGGACCGGCGGCTCGGCCAGCTCGACCACCTCGCCATCCCGCTGATCGTGCTCGGCCAGATCCATCAGTGCCACGGGGGCAGCCCGGAGCTGGCGCTCCGCTGCTACCGGGAGGCGCTGGCGCTGGCCGAGGGCGCGGGAGAGCCGCAGCTCCTGTTCCCGTGCTACGACGGGCTGGCCACCATGTACCTGGAGCTGGGCGACGAGGCCGAGGCCGAGCGGTACATGCTGAAGGCGCGGGAGGTCTGCGAGCGGGCGGGCCTCGAGCCGGACTCCTTCATCGTCCTGCCCTTCCTGGACTGACGCGACGAGTTTCTCGCCGCGGCGCGCGCGCTCTTGCGCTGAGCGGCCTGGGGCTACGGCCGGGGGAAGTTCATCGCCTCGACGAAGACCTCCTGGAAGTCCGGGTGCGACGCGAGCGACACGTGCTCGATGGAGCGCGCGAGCGACTCGGCGCGCGCCCGCTCGGGCTCCGAGAGGAGGGCGAGCTGGGCGCCCAGCGCGGCGGCGTTCCCGACGTAGCGGATCCGCTCGAGCGGGAGCGCCGGGATGAGGCCGATCCGCACGGCGCTCTTGGCCGAGAGGTAGTTGCCGAAGCCGCCCGCCAGCAGGAGCTCCGCCAGCCCGGCGTCCGGCACCCCGAGGATGTTCTGGAGCATCCGGATGCCGCCGGCGATCGCGCCCTTGGCGAGCTGGACCTGGCGGAGGTCCTCCTGCGAGAGCACGAGCTCGCCGCCGCCTGCGGCCTCGCCGCGCGGGACGAGGACCAGCACCCGCTCCTCGCCGCGCAGCTCGACGCGGGGCCGCAGGGCCGGGGGGAGCTGGTCGCGCGCCTCCACGCGGATGAGGCCGGTCCAGTCCACGAGGCCGGCGTCGAGCGCCGCCGCGACCGCGTCGATCAGCCCCGATCCGCAGATCCCCTGGGGGGCGCCCTCGCCGATCACGTGGTAACAGAGACCGTCCCCCTCGAGCCACACGCGGTCGATGGCGCCGACGGCGCCCCGCATCCCGTGGCGGATCTGCGCCCCCTCGAGCGCGGGCCCGGCGGGCGCGGAGCACGCGATCAGCCGCTCGCGCGTCCCCATGAGGACCTCGCCGTTGGTGCCGATGTCCACGGCCGCCCGGATCACCGGGCTCTCGTAGATCCGCGTGGCGAGGGCGACCGCGACGGCATCGGCGCCGACGAAGCCCGCCACGATCGGGAGCAGGCAGACGCGCGCCTCGGGGTTGACCTTGAGGTGGAGCGCGCGGGCGGGGAGGACGACGGGGTGGCGGAGGACCGGGGCGTAGGGAGCGAGCCCCACGTACGTCGGGTCGATCCCGAGAAAGACGTGGTGCATGCACGTGTTGCCGACGACGGTGACCTTGTAGACCCACTGGGGGAGGACCCCGGCGCGCTCGAGGGCCTCGTCGATCTGCTGGTTGAGGAGCCCCACGATCCGCGACTGGAGCTTCCGGAGGTTCGCCGGGTTCCACTGGGCGAACGCGATGCGGCTCATCAGGTCGCCGCCGAAGACGGCCTGAGGGTTCAGGCTCGAGACGGACGCCATCACCTCGCCGGAGGCCAGCTCGAGGAGCGTCGTGACGACGCTCGTCGTGCCGATGTCGATGGCGAGCCCGAAGGCCATCGCGGTCGTGTCCCCGCGCTCGACGGCGAGCGGGTCGCCGCCGAACGTCGCGACCGTCACCTCGCCTTTGGCCTCCCGGAGGATCCCGGGGAGCGCGCGGACGACGTCGAGCGGGAGGGCATCGGGCGCGATGCCCGCGACGCGGGCGATCTGCTCGAGGTCGGAGGTCTGGTGGTGCTCCTCGCGGGGCAGCTCGACGCGGATGCAGCGCTTCCGGACGCCGGCGTCGAGCGCGACGCGCGCGAGCGCCGCGCGGTCGCCCTCGGCGCCGAGGATCTGGAAGGCGCGCTCGTCGAGCGGCGGCGCGACCTGGACCGTCACGGCTTCGGCGGGGAGCGTCTGGCAGGCCAGCCGGTACCCGTCCCGGACCAGGTCGTCGCCGAGCTGGAGCTGGTCGTTGATCGTCGGCGGCGGGACCGTCCCCTCGACGAACTTGACGCGGCACGAGGTGCAGCGCCCGCGGCCGCCGCACGTGGCGGTGATCTCCACGCCGTGGGCGTGCGCCGCGCGGAGGAGGGTCGTCCCCGGCTCGATGACGACGGTCTTGCCGTCCGGCCGGAAGGTCACGCGCACCGGCGTCATGGGGGCATTCTAGCCCGGAGCCCGGTGTTTTCCCTCTCCCCCGGTCGGGGGAGAGGGCCGGGTGAGGGGGCCCCAGGCTGAGGGGGGCGCCGGCCTGCTATAGTAGGCGCGACCTCAGCGAAGGGAGGAGGCGGCGAATGGTCACGCGAGAGACGCTCGAGCGCGTGGTGCAGGCGTTGAGCCCCGACATCCCGGTGCCACCCGAGGACTGGGAGGCGATCGTGCCGCAGGTCCGGCGGATGCTGGAGGCCGTGCGCACGCTCGACGAGCTGCCGCTCGACGAGGTCGAGCCGGCCTCGCTCTACGAGCTCGAGCGGTAGCGGGGCGCGGGTGAGACGCCCTGTGTCCACTCGCCTCCACGACGGCCACGGGAAGGCGGGTTGCTCCCCTCCCCCCCTGAGGGGTGGGAGGGGGCGGGGGTGTGGGGGGACCCGATGAACGACCTGCACTGGCTCGGCGTGATGGACCTCGCCGGCGCCATCGCCGCGAAGAAGCTCTCTCCGGTCGAGGTCGTTTCGGCACACCTCGCGCGCATCGGGGCCCTGGACGACCGGCTGCGGAGCTACCTCGCGGTGTTCGCCGACACGGCGCTCGCCGCGGCGCGCGCCGCGGAGGTCGCCGTGACGGCGGGGCGGCCGCTCGGCCCGCTCCACGGCGTGCCCGTCGCGGTCAAGGACCTCTACGCGGTGAAGGGGAGCCCGACGACCGGGGGGTCGCGGTTCCTCAAGGAGCCGGCGCCGGCGGACTGCACGGTCGTCGCCCGGCTCCGGGCGGCCGGGGCGATCATCCTCGGGAAGCTGAACCTCCACGAGTTCGCGTACGGCCCCGAGGGGATCAACCTCCACTACGGCACCTCGTGGAACCCGTGGGACGCGACGACCCACCGGATGCCGGGAGGGTCGTCCTCCGGCGCGGGCGTCGCGGTCGCGGCCGGCCTCGCCCCTATGGGGATGGGTTCGGACACGGGGGGCTCGATCCGCATCCCCGCGGCCTGCTGCGGCACGGTCGGGCTCAAGCCGACCTACGGCCGCGTGAGCCGGGCGGGCGTGCTCCCGCTCTCCTGGAGCCTCGACCACGCCGGGCCGCTGACCCGCAGCGTGGCCGACGCGGCGGTGACGCTCGCCGCGATCGCCGGGCGCGACCCGGCCGACCCCTCGAGCGCGGCGCGACCGGTGCCCGACTACGTGGCCGGTCTCGCGGGCCCGGTCCGGGGCCTGCGGGTCGGCCTCCTCCGGGAGTACGTCGAGGGGTCCGATCCCGAGGTGCAGGCGGCGGTCGGCGCGGCGGCGAAGGCGCTCGAGGACCTCGGCTGCCGCGTCGAGGAGGTGGCGATCCCCGCGGCGCGCTACGCGCCCGGCGCGAGCACGGCGATCCTCGCGGCGGAGGCGACGGCCTACCACGAGCCGCTCCTCCGGCGCCACGCGGCCGAGTACGCGCCCGACGTCCGGCGGCGCCTCCTGGTCGGGCGGTTCCTGACGGCCACCGACTACGTGAGGGGCCAGCGCGCCCGCCGGCTCATCCGGGACGACGCGGAGGCCGTGCTCCGGCGCGTGGACTGCCTGCTGGCGCCCACGCTCCCGATCCCCGCACCGCCCCTCACGGCGACGGAGGTCCGGATCGGCGGCCGGACCGAGAGCCCGCGGGTGGCGCTCACCGCGTTCACGCGGCTGTTCAACCTCACAGGCCATCCCGTCGTCGCGCTCCCCTGCGGGTTCAGTCGCGAGGGGCTGCCGCTCTCGCTCCAGCTCGTCGGCCGGGCGTTCGACGAGGAGACGATCCTCCGGCTGGCCCACGCGTACGAGGGCGCGACCGAGTGGCACCGGCGCCGGCCGCCGGCGGCGTGAGGGCCGGAGCGGACGCCCTCCCGGTCGGTCGCGTGGTCGCGATCCGGGGCCGCGCGGCTGGCGCGGAGGTGCCCGGGGCGGTGTCCCTCCAGCCGGGGCTGCTCCGGGACACGCTGGTCGTCGCGGGAGCGCCCCTCGGGGAGCTGGCCCCCGGGACGCGGCTCCGGGTGGGGGACGCCGCCCTCCTGGAGGTCGAGGCGGCCCCGGCGGCGGCCCGGCGCGAAGGCGGGCTCTGCTCCGCGCCCGACGGGCCGCGCGTCCCGGCCCGGGTCGTCGCAGCCGGCACGATCCGCGCCGGTGACCGGGTCGTCGTCGAAGCGGTCAGGGTGCCGGTCGAGGACGCGCTCGACCTCCATCCGTTCCGTCCGGAGGAGATCGCGGACGTCGTGCGGGAGTACCTCGACGCCGCGCGGGCGGCGGGGTTCGCGGAGGTGCGGCTCATCCACGGGCGGGGCCGCGGGGTCCAGCGCGAGACGGTCCGGCGGGTCCTCGCGGGCTCCTCCCTGGTCGCGGGCTTCGCCGACGCGCCCCCGGAGCGCGGCGGCTGGGGGGCGACGGTGGTCCGGCTCCGCGCGGCGCGTTGAGGGCCGCGCTCCTCCTCGCGGTGCTCGCCGTCGTGGCGGCTGCGAGCGCGCTGAACCTGGTCCTCGGCGTGATCTGGCTCGCGGCGCTCGCCGCGATCTTCCTCGCGCGGCGCCGGCTCCGTCACGCCGCGGGGCTCGTGCTCGTCCTCGCCGTCGCCGCGGGCGCGGGGCTCGCCCGGCTCGGGTGGCTCGAGCCCCCGCCGCGGGCGAGCTACGCGGCGGACGAGAGCGCCTGGCTCCGGGAGCGGCTCGGCCTCGGGGCCGCGGCGGGCCCGGCGATCACCGCCGGGACGGTGCTCCGGGCCCGGCTCCTCGCCCGCCGGGCCGAGGAGCTGCGCCTCACCGTGGATGACCTGGACCGCCGGGCGGCGGCCGCGATCCGAACGAGCCGCCAGCTCGGCCCCGCGCGGTCACAGGCGCCCGCCGAGGTCGCCGCGCTGGAGGCGGCGGTCGGCCGCCTCGCGCTGACGCTGACCGCGCCAGAGTTCCGCGACCTGGACGGTCGCCGCCGGCGGCTCCGGGAGTGGTTCGCCGAGCTGGAGGCGCGGCTGGCCGCGGCGCGCGACGAGACGGAGGTCGAGGCGGTCGCGCGTGCTCTGGAGCCCGCGGCGATGGCGCCGGTCTCGTTCCGGGCGCTGCGGGAGGACCTCGCGCGCGCGGATCGCGCGATGACCGCGGTGGTGCGGGCGCTGGCCGGCGGCGGCGTCGCGGTCGCGGCGACGGCGCGCCTGGCGTACGACGAGAGCCGGCGGGAGCTCCGCGCCGAGGACCGGTACGTCGTCACCGCGGATCCCCCGCTGCGCATCACGCGGGTGGACGTGGGGGCGCTGCGCCACGCGGCAGCCGGGCGGGGGGGGACCGGGCGGGGGGGGACCCATGTGCTCGGCTACGCTGCGGGAGAGGACGCGCTGCGCGAGCTGGCCGGCGGCGCCGAGATCGCGCTCGATCCCGGCGCCACGCAGGTGGCCGTCCTCGACCGCCGCATCGGGCCGGCGGCGCCGCTCCCCGTGCGCGCGGCCCTGCGGCCGATCGCGTTCCGGCGGATCGCGCTCAACGCGCGCCCGGGCGGGCCCGGGGAGTTGCTGGTCACCGTGACCCTGGGGGAGGGCGGAGGTCCCGAGCCCGTGCTCGCCCTCGACGTGCCGGCTCCGCGCCTGGAGGCGATCGCCCTGCCGCGCCACGCGCTCCACTACGCGAGCCTGCCGGGACGGCTCGCGCCCGCCCCCGAGGGCGACCTCTGGGTCCCGAGGGAGCCCGTGCCCCTCCGCGGGGCCGGCGTCGTCGAGCTCGTCCCGCCGACCCCGCTCCTCCGCAACCCGCTGTTCGCGCGGCTCGGCCCGTACCTGTACGCGCCGAACCCTGCCGCCACGCTCGGGCTGACGGCGCTCGCGGCCCTCGCAGGCGTCCTCGTCCGTCGCCCGCGGGCCCCGGTGCCGCCGGTCCCGCCGTGAGCCGGGGGCCGGCCCGAGGAGCCTGACGGATGCGACTCGCGCTCAGGGAGGTCGAGGCGATGCTGGCGGCGCGGCCGCCCGGGACGACGCTCGAGGACGCCCTCGAGGTCTTCGAGGTGTTTGCGAGCGGCTCGCTGATCGACGAGGTCTACATCCTGGAGGACGTGGCGGGGAAGCGGATCGCCATCGCGCCGAAGGAGTTCAAGGAGCGCCATCGGCCTCCGGCCTGAATCCGGCGGGGCCTTACTCCGTCTGCCCGGGCTTGCCGGGGCCCGGTTCTTTGGCGCGGGTCGCCTCGGTGAGCTGGCGGTAGAGGAAGTCGGCTTCGAGCGGCGTGAGGTCGAACTGCCGCGAGGCCTCGTCGATGAGGTCGGAGCGCTTGGCCTTCGGATCGTCGGCCAGGCGGTCCAGGACCCACCGGAGCGCTCGCTTGATGTTGGGCTCACCGAGTCCCATCGCGCTCTCCCTTCGTCAGCGCGCCGGCCCCGGGGACGCGCCTCCGTCCTGCTCGACGACCTTCGGCAGCGCCTCGAGGCTCGGCAGCACCCAGTCGGCCGGGGAGAAGTCCTCGTGGCTCGTCGCCGGGCACGGGACGGCGGCGACGGTCATGCCGGCGGCCTTGGCCGCCAGAACCCCGTTCCGCGAGTCCTCCACGACCAGGCAGCGCTCGGGCGGGACCCCGAGGCGGCGCGCGGCCAGGAGGAAGGCGTCCGGGGCGGGTTTGCCGCGGGCCACATCGTCGCCCGAGACGACCGCCTGGAAGAGGCCCTCGAGGCCGAGGGTCTCCAGCACGGCCTCGATGACCGGCCGCGGGGAGGACGAGGCGAGGGCGAGCGGGAGGCCGGCGGCCCGGAGCTGACGCGGGACGGCGGGGATCCCCGGGAGGGCCCGTGCCTCGGTGCGGATCAGGGTGACCAGGCGGTCCTGCTTGGCCGCCACGAGGGTCGTCGTGGGGCCCGGGAGGTCGAAGAGGACGCTGAGGGCGCGGAAGAGCTCGGCGTCGGTCGCGCCGAAGAACGCCCGGTTGTCGCGCTCCGTGTAGGAAGCGCCCCGCGTCCCGAGGGTCGCCTGGGTGGCGCGGAGGTGGAGGGGCTCGGAGTCGAGGAGGACGCCGTCCATGTCGAAGATGACGGCCGCGATCCGGTTCATCGGGACGACCGAAGACGCTCGTGATGACCGTGAGATGGCGCCATGACCCTCCGAACCGTTCTGAGGTCGGGTCCGAGCCGCCGGACCCCGTGGGGCATCCCTACTCTACCCCAGGAGCGGCGACGGGCCGAGCGGATTTTTTTCGGAGCGGGGCGAGTCCCGGCCGCGAGTTGCCGGTTGCGGGAGAGGAGGCGGTGGGCTGTAATGGCGATGGTCAGGAGGATCCTTCTGCAGATTCCTCTGGATCGGGCGAGCGGGGTGGCGCTGTTTCTCCAGATCAAGCGGCACCTCGAGCGGCTCGTCGCGAGCGGCGTCCTGCCTCCCGAGGCCAAGCTGCCGGCGTCGCGCGAGTTGGCGCGCGGGCTCCGGGTGAACCGGGCCACGGTGACCACCGCCTACGACATGCTCGTCGCCGAGGGGCTCGCGCGGGCGCACGTGGGGCAGGGGACCTTCGTGGCGGGCCGCGCGGCTCGGCCCCCGGCGGCGGCGCCGGAGGCGCCGGTCGGGGCGGACTGGGAGGCGGCCCTGTCGCGGGTCGCCCGCCGGCTCGCCGCCGACGCGGCTCCGCGCGAGCGGTTCGAGCGCGCGTCGGCCGGTGGAGCGGGCGTCATCTCCTTCGTGGGGGCGAGCCCGGACTCGACACTCTTCCCGACGGAGGCTTTCCGACTCGCGCTGAACCGCGCCATCAGGCGCGAGGGCCGCACGCTGCTCCAGTACCACGCGGTGGCCGGGTACCCCGCGCTCCGGCGCTACCTCGCCACGTGGCTCGTGCGCCAGGGGATCGAGGCCGTCGAGGACGAGGTGCTCGTGGTCAGCGGCTCGCAGCAGGGGCTCGACCTGATCGCGCGGACGCTCCTGGATCCGGGCGACGCCGTCGTCGTCGAGCAGCCCACCTACCCGGGGGCGATCCAGGCCTTCGGGGCGGCGCAGGCGCGGCTCCTGCCGGTGCCGATCGGGCCCGAGGGGCTGCGCGTCGATCTCGTCGCCGCGACGCTCGAGGGGCAGCGGCCGAAGCTGCTCTACTGCCAGCCCGGCGGCCAGAATCCCACGGGCGTGTCGCTGGACCCGACGGCGCGGCGCGCGCTCGTCGAGCTGTGCGCCCGTCACCGCGTCCCGATCGTCGAGGACGGCTTCGGCGACCCCGCGGACGCCGCGGGCGCGCCCCCGCTCCGGGCGCTCGACCGCGGCGGGCTGGTGCTGCACCTGGGCACGTTCTCGAAGATCCTCTTCCCCGGGCTGCGGCTCGGATGGCTCGTGGCGCCGCGGGCGCTCGTGCGGCCGCTCACGGGAATCAAGCAGCTCGCCGACCTCCACACGAGCGCGATCCTCCAGGCCGCCGTCTTCGACTTCTGCCGGGGGCGCCGGCTGGAGCGCCACGCCCGGCTGGTCCGCGCCGAGTACCGCCGCCGGCGCGGCGTCCTGCTCGCCGCCCTCCGCCGCCACCTCGGGCGCGACGCCACCTGGACGATGCCGGCCGAGGACGGCTTCTCGCTGCTCGTCACGGTGTCCGAGGAGCTCGACGCCGCCGAGCTCCTGCCGCGGGCGGTCGCCCGGGGGGTGGCGTACACGCCGGGCGCGTTCTTCTTCGTGGGCGGGGAGGGGACGTGCACGCTGAGGCTGTCGTTTGCGGCGCTTCCGGCCTCGCGCATCGAGGAGGGCGTGCGCCGGCTCGCCGAGGTTATCCGCGCGGCGCGCCGCGAGCGACCGCTCCGCCCGGCGGCGCGCCGCGCGCTCCCGCTGGTGTAACCTTCGGAGGGGTCGAGACCGCCTGACGGAGAGGACGAGCGCATGACGACCGAGCCCCGCTTCGCCACCCGGGCCGCGCGCGCTGCGGCGCCGCCGCCCTCCGCGTCCCGTCCCCTGACGCCGCCCATCCACCTCGCGAACGTCTACGTCTTCGATGACCTCGAGCAGGTGGACGCGGTGTGGGAGGGGCGACGGGCGGGCTACGTGTACGGCCGGTTCGGCACGCCGAACCACACGATCCTGGAACAGACGCTGGCCGGACTCGAGGGCGCCGAGGCCGCCGTCGTCACCGGCTCCGGCATGGGGGCGCTGACGGCCCTCTTTCTCGCGGCCCTCCGCCCCGGCGACCACCTCGTCGCCGGCCAGGACCTCTACGGCACGACCACCGCGGTCCTCCGCGAAGAAGCGCCGCGGTGGGGCCTCACCGTCACGTTCGCGGACGCGACCGGGGCCGCGGCCGTGGAGGCGGCGCTCCGGCCGTCGACCCGGGCGATCTTCGTCGAGGCCGTCTCGAATCCGCTGCTCCGCCTCGCGGACCTCTCGGGCCTCGCCGAGCTGGCCCGCGGGCGGGGCGTGGCGCTCCTCGTGGACGCGACGTTCGCCTCGCCCGCGCTGCTGCGCCCGATCGAGCTCGGGGCCACCGCGGTCCACCACAGCGCGACGAAGTACCTCGGGGGCCACGGCGACGCCACGGCCGGCGTCGTCGCCGGCTCGGCCGGGCTCGTCGCGACGACGCGCGCCCAGGCGGTGCGCCTGGGGCTGAACCTGGGCCCGTTCGACGCGTGGCTCGTCCTCCGCGGCGTGCGCACGCTGGCGCTCCGGATGGAACGGCACTCGGCCAACGCGCTCGAGCTCGCGCGGTTCCTCGCCGGGCGTCGCGAGGTGCGGCGGGTGCACTACCCGGGGCTGGCGGACCACCCCCAGCACGCGCGGGCCCGCCGCCTCTTCCGCGGGGGGTTCGGCGGGATGCTCTCGTTCGAGCTGGCCGGGGGCGCGGCGGCGGTGGAGCGCTTCTTCGGGGCGCTCCGGCTCATCGAGTTCGCCCCGAGCTTCGGGGACGTGACGACGACGTGGAGCTATCCGGCGCGGACGTCGCACCGGCCGCTGACGGCGGAGGAGCAGGCCAAGGTCGGGATCGGGCCGGACCTGATCCGGCTGTCCGTCGGGATCGAGGACGTGGAGGATCTCAGGGAGGCGCTCGCCCAGGCCCTCGCCGTCGCGGGCGGGTGAGCCGGCGAGACCGAGCCGGAAGGAGGGTGTCGATGGCCGTGAGCGTGCCGGACAAGTACAGGGACCTCCTGGAGCGGAAGAAGGCGTTCGCCCACCTCGCGACCGTGATGAACGATGGCGGTCCCCAGGTGACGCCGGTGTGGTTCGACTTCGACGGGCGCCTCTTTCGGATCAACACGGCGCGAGGGCGCGTGAAGGATCGGAACATGCGCCGCCGGCCCAAAGTGGCCCTGGCCATCATGGATCCGGACAACCCGTACCGCCACCTGGCGGTTCGCGGCCAGGTGGTGGAGGTCACGGAGCAGGGGGCGGATGCCCACATCGACAGCCTGGCCAAGAAGTACCTCGGCCAGGACCGGTACCCGTACCGCCAGGCCGGAGAAGTCCGCGTCATCTACAAGATCGAGCCCGAGCAGGTGACGGGGGTCGAGTAGCCCGCGGCGCCGGGACGGAAACTTGCGTCTTGACAGCCCGAGGCGCCTGGCCTACGCTGCTGGTCAGACCAGCATACCGGGGCTCGGGAGCACTGTGTTCGGTCGGTCAGGAGGCGGTCCATGGCGCATCTCGTCTGTGAAGTCGTCTACCGCGGCATCTTCCAGAAGAACCTCGCGTCTCGCATCACCCGGGGCATCGTTCTCTCGGCCCGCAAGGCGGGGCGGTGGGGGATCGCCTTCGGCCGCTACGGCGACAGCCCCCAGCGGAACGGGGTGCCCGCCAAGGACTTCGCCATCGTGGCCGACACGAAGGAGGAGCTCGAGCAGCACATGGCGCGCTACGAGCCGAAGGAGCTCCACGTCACGATCTGCGTGGACGACACGCTCTGCAAGGGCGTGGAATCGTGGGCCTGGTACGGGCTCCAGCCGATCAACCGGCTCATCCTCCCGAACGGCCACCTCCTCGTCACATCGACCCAGTCGGCCGCCGAACTCCTCAGGGACACTCACAAGAAGGACACCCCCTACCACCTTTGGATCCTCCCGGGCAAGGCCTCCTTGGCCGGACTCTGGGTCTACCGGGAGGACCACACGGAGGTGCGCGTTCTCGGCGCGCTCGCGAAGATCGCCCCGCAGTTCCTGAGCCTCGAGGCGGTCTCGGAAGCGATCCGCGAGGCGGAGTGGGGCTCCGACCTGAAGGTGGGGTCCGCGCGGAAGGCCTACGAGCGGATCGAAGCCCGGCCGGTGAAGATCACCGAGGGGAATCCGGAAACCCCGTACTCCTTCGAGCTGCCGCGGTGGTGGGAGATGCGGGAGGGCGTCAGCATTCCCGCGCTCCCCATCGGGAAGCCGATCGAGGGCACGAAGGGCTACCGACCCGAGCGCAGCCAGGTCTTCAAGAAGTTCTCGAGCCGGACGATGCGGCCGGTCGTGGACTTCGACACGTGCGTGAAATGTACCCTCTGCTGGCTCCAGTGCCCCGACTCGTGCTTCGACGTCATGCCCGACGGGCTCTACGACGCCAACATGGAGTCCTGCTGCGGGTGCGGGATCTGCGAGGCGGTGTGCCCCGTGCACGACTGCATCACGATGGTCAACGAGGCCGCGTTCGAGGACAACGCGAGCCAGTGGGAGATGTGGCGGCGGGACAAGGACGCCTACCGCGTCTGGCTCGGGACGAAGATCAAGGAGAAGGTGCACGTGGCGCGGTCGCACGGCTTCCGGTATCGCGGGCAATACGAGGAGGAAATGGCGCGGGGTGAGTTCGAGCTGGGCGGGGCCCCGCTCTCCGACGGCATCCCGGGCGAGAACGCGGGACAGAAGGGGGCCAAGGTGGGGGAGGCGCACTCGACGCTCTCGGTGTCGATCGTGACGGGGGTCGCGGAAGCCCCCGGGGCCTAAAGAGAGGGAGGGGAGTTCATGGCAGTCGCGACCAAGGCGGCGTCGGGACCGACGGTCCTCGAAGAGAAGGAGATGCTCATCTCCGGGAGCGAGGCCGTCGCCGAGGCCCTGACCCTCGCCGACATCGACGTCGTCACCGCGTACCCGATCCGGCCGTACGACACGGTCATGCAGGCGATCGCCAAGAAGATCGCCAACGGCAAGCTCGTCGCCGAGTACATCGTCGCCGAGGGCGAGCACAGCCAGTTCGAGATCGTCAAGCACGCCTCGGCCGTGGGGGCACGCGTCTTCTGCGGCTCCTCGGGCGTGGGCTGGGCCTACGCGATGGAGTGCCTCGTCGTGACCCCGGCCCTCCGGATCCCGATGATCGCGCTGGTGGGTAACCGCGCGCTGGACGACCCGGGGGCCTTCGGCGTCGAGCACAACGACGCGCTCTTCGTCCGGGACCTCGGCTGGCTTCTGGTCTGGATCGACACCTCGCAGGAAGCGCTCGACACCACGCTCATCGCCTACCGCGTGGCCGAGGACCGGCGGGTCTTCCTCCCGATCGCGATCTCCGCGGACGGCGCGTTCCTGACGCACTCGCAGGCGCTTACGCGCGTGCCGCCCAGGGAGTGGGTCGACAAGTTCCTGCCGCCGTACAGCCGGGGCGACCTGCAGCTCCACCCGGACAACCCGATCACGGTGGCGCCGCAGGTCAACGAGGACTGGGTCATCGAGATCCGGCGTCAGAACAACGCCGCTACCGAGCGGGCCTACACCGTGATCGAGGAGGCCTACGCGGATTTCCGGCGCGTCTTCGGTCGTGGACCGGAGAACCCCTGGTTCGAGGAATACATGACCGAGGACGCCGAGGTGATCCTGATGGGGATGGGCACGCTGTCCCTCCCCGTGAAAGTGGCGATCCGCAAGATGCGCGGGGAGGGGAAGAAGGTCGGGCTGATCCGGCTCCGGTGGTTCCGGCCGTTCCCGTATCAACAGCTCGCCCGGGCCTTCCGGAAGGTCAAGGCCATCGGGGTCATCGACCGGGACTACTCGTTCGGCTCCCCCTTCGGTTCCGGCGTGGTCGCGACCGAGGTGCGCGCGGCCCTCTACAACGCCGAGCACCGGCCGCCGCTCATCGGGTTCATCTGCGGGCTGGGCG
>CAYQDR010000037.1:0-38406 GCA_964416315.1 uncultured bacterium | reverse complement strand
GGCGTGGCGCACCCCGCAGCCCGGGAAGCGGCACCCGCGGTCCCGCGCCTGGAGCGCCCGCCGGAGCGCCGGCGGGATCGTCCGCGTCCGCCGCCCCACGTCGAGGACCTGCCCGTCCCCCGCCTCCCGCAGCACCACCCGGGTCGCGTCACAGGCCAGGCGCCGGGACGTTTCCCCGGAAACGCCCACCCCGTCCTCGAGGGCGGACTGGCCGGGCTGGGCGGGGTCGGCCAGCACCGCGGCGTCCACGTGGACGACCACCTGGTACCGCTCGCTCCCCGGGCCGGGATCGAGCCCGTGCGCGAGGGCCGTCTCCGCCACCAGCGCAAGGGCGTCGGCCTGCCGCTGGCCGTGGGTCGGCGGGTCGGCCTCCGCCTGCCCCTCCGCGGCGGCGGCCCGCGCCTGCGCATACAGCGCCTCCCGCGCCGCCTCAAGCGCTCGCACGAGCACCGCCCCCGCCTCCGGCTCGAGCCGCCCCCGTACCACCACCATCCCGTCCTCATCCGGATACACCTGGAGCGACCGGCCTGCGTGGCGCGCCGCCGTCTCCTGCTGCTCCACCTGGCGGTCCACCCGCCGCCATGCCCGCACGATCCGCTCCACGTGGGCCGCCGTCCCCGCCCGGCCCACCGCCAGCAGCCGGGCTTCCGTCTCCGGGGTGGCCACCCGCGTGAGGGCGCGGACCTTCGCGTAGGACAGCTCCCCCCGAGCCAGGGCCCCGGCGAGCTGCGGCAGGGCCCCCAGCGCCCGGGCCACCCGCACTCGCTCCCGGGCCGCCCCGGGGTCGAGCCCGACCCGCCAGCTGAGCCACTCCGCGCAGGAGCGGAAGCCGTTCCCCCAGCCGCCCCCCGCGTCGAACTCGCGGATCAGGGCGAGGAGCCGGGCGGTGGCGGCATCGAGGTGAGCCGAGAGCACGGCGATCTCGTCGCCGAGCCGGTCGAGGTCAGCCGCGGGGGGCGAGGGCGCGGGCGCGGTGGCGGGTGACATAGCGGGTCTCCTCCTGGGCGGACTCTATCACGCGAATCTCGGGCCACGTGGAAGGCCGCAGGACCGCAGATCGTGAAGGCGGGAGTCATTTTCGGTTCGGCGCTCGCCGCGCGCGGCGCGACGGACCGGGGCGGGCCGCTGGGCGGGGCTGGCGGTCGACACCGCGGCCGCGGTCAGACCGCCGTCGAAAATCCTGTCAAGCGAAAAATGCGGCCGGGGGCCCTGAGCGGACCGCGCCGGCCTCCTTCGGGCCTCCGGGGACTGCGGCGATTGGAGCGTCGGCCAGTCTACCTCGTCGAACCCACACGATCTCCGGAAGAGCCGTAATTTCTTGGGGGGGGCGACCGCCCTTCTGGCAAAGCCAGACGGTTCGCTCTTCAGTGCGTATTCCGGTGATCCTGAACAGCCGGTCCGGAGGATCGTGAACACGCGGTCCGGCGATCGTGAACGCTCATCGGAGCGGTGCGACGCCCGTGATTGTCGCTGTTTCTTCGCCTCCGTCAAGACCCGTGTTTGGGATCGGGTCGCTTCGCCTCCTTTCTGGCCGGACTGACCGATGGGGTCGGGGTGCGGTTGGGCGCCGCCGGCCCGGGCTCGGGTGGGTCGCGGCGGGCGCGGGTCTTGGGGTCCCGCATCGAGGGACCCTGGAGGTCGAGGACGTGCGCGGTATGGACGAGGCCGTCGCAGATCGCGTCAGCCAGCGTGGGATCCCCGATGGCGTCGTGCCACGCCTTGATCGGGAGCTGGGTGGTCAGGAGCGTCGAGGTGCGCTCGGTCCGGTCCTCGAGCACCTCGAGGACATCGTGGCGTTGGGGGCCGGTGAGCGGGACCAGGCCCCAGTCGTCGAGGACGAGCAGGGCGGTCTTCGCCAGCTTGCCCAGCAGCCGGGTGTAGGAGCCATCTCCGCGGGCGACGGCGAGGTCGTGGAGCAGGCGGGGGGCCCGCACGCGGTAGGCCGAGTAGCCGGCGCGACACGCGCGCTCGGCAAAGGCGTCCGCCAGCCACGACTTGCCGATCCCGGTCGGGCCGATGATGACCAGATTCTGGTGCTGCTGGATCCAGGCACAGGTGGCGAGGGACCCGACGAGGGCCTTGTCGAGCCCGCGCCGGGGGGCCTGCCAGTCGATGTCTTCGAGGGAGGCCTGATGGCGGAGGTTGGCGCCCTGCAGGCGCCGCTGGAGCTTGCGCTGTTCGCGGGCGGTCCATTCGTGGTCGATGAGCATGCCGACCCGCTCCTCGAAGCTGAGGTCGGCGAACTGGGGCGAGGCGAGTTGCCGCTGGAAGGCCTCGGCCATGGCGGTCAGGTGCATCGCGGTCATCGTGTCGACGGTGGCGTGGGCGAGCATAGGGGCTCCTTTCTGGGGTTGCGGGAATTCGGCCGGGGCTTCCGCGGCGCCGGGCGGCCCGGACCGAGTGCGCCGCGGGAGGCTCGTCTCTGGGGCCGCAAGCCGGGTCCGGCGGGTGAGAACCCGGAGGGCGAGAGCCTCAGCGCCTCCAGGATCGCGTTGGACGCACTTCAGCGAACGGATGGGCCCTCCTCCCCCCGAGCCATCGCCTGGCGCGGCTTTTGACGGAGGCTCGTATCTGCTACCTTTTTCCCCATGGACGAGCGGATCCTCGAATTCATCGGCGACCTCCGGCGCGCGGAGATCCGCGTGTCGACGATGGAGGCCCTCGACGCCCTCCACGCGACCGCGTCAGTCGGGCTGGCCGACCGCGAGGACTTCCGCAGCGCCCTCGCCGCCACGCTCGTGAAGGAGGCCCGCGACCTCCCGGCGTTCAACCGGCTCTTCGACCTCTACTTCTTCGACCTGAAGGCGCTCGGGGCCGAGACCGCGAAGGCGCTCGGCCGGGAGGACGCGTGGGCGCGGGCGCTCCTCGAGCGGCTCCTCGCCGACGGCCACCTCGATCTCGACCCGCTGAGCGAGATGCTGCTCCTCGCCGACGCCTCCGAGCTCGAGCTGGCGATCCGGCGGGGGGGCCGGGGCGTCGGCCTCGAGCGGCTCTTCTACTTCCTCCAGATCGGTTACTTCTCGCGCCGGATCTGGGACCAGTTCCCGTGGGCCGAGATCGAGGCCGACCTCGAGGCGCTCCTGGCCCAGGCCGAGGCCCAGGGGATGGACCCCGGGGCCCTCGCGCGCCTGCGCACGTACATGGAGCTGCGTCTGGAGGCGTTCCGTCGCCTGATCCGGCAGCACGTCGAGCGCGAGCTCAACCGCCGCGGCTACCAGCACAAGGAGCGCCTCCAGCGGGAGATGCTCGCCGACAAGCCGCTCTTCACGCTCTCGGCGGACGAGGTCGCCCAGATGAAGGCGGTCGTGGCGCGGCTCGCCCGCCGGATCAAGGACGCGCTCGCCCTCCGCCAGCGCCGGGAGCAGCGGGGCAAGCTCGACCCGAAGCGCACGTTCCGGGCGAACCTCCAGTACGGGGGCGTCCCCATCGACGTCCGCTGGCGGCGGCGGCACCGCGAGAAGCCCCGGCTCGTGACGCTCTGCGACGTGTCGGACTCGGTGCGGAACGCCTCCCGCTTCATGCTCCAGCTCGTCTGGAACCTCCAGGAGTGCTTCTCGAAGGTCCAGAGCTTCGTCTTCGTGTCCGAGATCGCGGAGGTCTCCGCCGCCTTCCGCGCGCTGCCGGTCGAGCGCGCCCTCGAGCACGCGCTCGGCCAGGCCCGCGTGGACTACCACAGCCGGTCGGACTTCGGCTACGCGTTCGCGCGCTTCTGCCGGGAGTCGCTCGAGCGGCTGGACCGCAAGACGACCCTGCTCATCCTCGGGGACGCCCGGAACAACTACAACGACCCGCAGGCCTGGACGCTCCGCCTCATGCGTGAGCGCGTCAAGGGGATCATCTGGCTGAACCCCGAGGGGAAGTGGGGCTGGGGGGTCGGCGACTCCGTGATGCCGCTCTACACCCCGCACTGCGACGTGGTCCGGGAGTGCCGGACCCTCGCGCAGCTCGCCGAGGTCGTGGACGGCCTCGTCCTGGGCTGGTGGCGCCGTCGCGGCGCCGTCCGCTGACGGCTCGGGCCTGTTGAAAGTGTGCACTCAAGAGTGTACACTGATTTCCGGGCGGCGATGAAGACGGCTACGGCGAAGGACCTCAGGCACAGGACGGCTTCCGTGCTCGACGCGGTCCGAAGGGGCCAGAAGCTGATCATTACCTATCGGGGACGGTCCGTAGCGGCGCTCGTGCCTCTGGAGAAGGCCTCGCGCAAGACCCTGAGTCCGATCGGCTTCGGGATGTGGCGAGGCCGACGGGAGATGCGGAACGTGGCAAGGTGGCTGAGGGACCTGCGGGCGCCACGGCACCGACGGTAATCTTCGACACCGACGTCTTGATCTGGTACTTTCGCGGCAGCGAGAAGGCCCGGCGGTTTCTGTCGCGTGTCCCGCACCAGCGCCGGGCGATCTCTTCGCTGACGTTGATGGAGCTACTCCAGGGGTGTCGCGACCGGGCGGAAGCGCGAGACGTGAAGGCCTTCGCTGGAGAGAACGTCCCGGTCCTTCTTCACCCCGATGAGGCCATCGCGCGCAGGGCGATCGACCTCTTGGAGGAGCACGCCCCCTCGCGAGGCCTCAGGGTCGTCGATGCGCTCATCGCCGCCACGGCGGTCGAAGCGGGCGGCTTCCTCGCGACGGCCAACGTACGACACTACCGCGTGATCGCTCGGCTGGATCTCCTGCCCTTTAGGCCCTAGAGATCCTCGGAGGGGCGCTGCGCCCCGCTTCCGAAACCTCCCCCGGCGTCACCCCTCCGGTGCCGGCGCGATGTGGCGGCCGCGGCACCCCGCCGACGGCGGGCCGGAAATCGTCCGCAGCTCCCGGAGGTGCTCCTCGATGTGCTCGCGCGCCCGCGGCCCCTGCGCTGGGTCGAGCCACTGCACCTGGCGCAGACGGCCGAGGGCGCTTCTCAGGTGGGGCCGATCCACGCACCCCTCGGCGTCGTGGTGGGGGAGGCGGCGTGCGCGCCGGCCGTCCGGCCGCATCTCGACGACGGCGAAGGCGTCGTCCGGGAGCGCGCGGAGGTACGCCCGGGTCCAGCGTCCTTCGGCCGAGACCGCCGTCGTGACCAGGAGCGCCCCCACGACCACGATCCATCGCATCGGCGTTCGCACCTCCCTGTCGAGCGGCCTCGACCCGGAGTGATGCGAGATTCGGGCCACGGCGGCAACGGAGCCGCGCCGTGGGTTTCCGGGCCGGCGAGACTCAGCGGGCCGCCGCGCGGATACGGGGCGGATCCGGACGGATACGCGGAAGCCCGTCAGGGAGGTCGCAGGCCGTACAGGGCCTCGGCGTTTCCCGCCAGGATCTGGCGACCGGCGGATCCCGCCTCCTCGCCGGTCAGCCCGCCGCGCTCGACCAGCCAGCCGAGCGCCTCGCCGAGCGCGGCCCGCGTCCAGCCGGCCGCGAGCGCGAACAGCTCGGGGAGCCCGCCCACGTCCGAGCCGTAGAGGAGCTTGCTGGCGGGCGCGAGGGCCAGCGCCTCGACCAGCGGCGGGATGCTCCCGGGTCCGAGGAACGCGGGCACGACCGAGAGATCGACGTAGACCTGGGGCCAGACGGCCGCCATGAACGCCGCCTCGCGGACGTAGGGGTAGGCCATGTGGAGGAGCACCAGGCGCACCTCGCGCCACCGGGGATCCTCGAGAAGCGGGCGGAGCAGGAGCGGGTTCGCGTGGAGGAGATCGATGTCGGGGTCGCCGAGGCCCGTGTGGACCTGGAGCGGGCGACCCGTCGCGCGCGCGGCCTCCAGCGCCGCGTGGACCAGCGTGTCGAGGAGCGGCTTGTCGGTCAGGCGCGCCGGCCCCCCGTCCCGAACCCGCCCCAGGGCGCGGACGTACGCCGCGGCGACGTCCTCCCGCGGCCACTCGCGGACGGCGAGCCCCGAGCGGTAGGCGACGATCGTCTTGAGCGCGACGCAGCGCTCGGCGGCCCGGCCCAGGTCGCCCCGGAACGCCTCCAGGAACTCGTCGCAGGAGAGTCCTCGCCCGAGGAGGCGCTCGGCCGCCATCTCGATCCGGAAGACCTCGTGGATCGGGCACGGGAGAAGCCGGCGCATCTCGTCGAGCCCCATCGCCTCCGGCGGGTGCCCGGTATCGACGAGGAGCGCTGCGACCCGCATCTCCTCGAGCGCCC
Source organism: uncultured bacterium (assembly GCA_964416315.1). Taxonomy (GTDB): domain Bacteria; phylum Methylomirabilota; class Methylomirabilia; order Rokubacteriales; family DASRDR01; genus CAYQDR01. The sequence goes on along the minus strand of CAYQDR010000037.1, from coordinate 32,281 downwards.
GTCGCGCGACGTTCGCGCCGACCGCCGCGCGCCGAGCGAGGACGTCCTCGACTCGCGGCTCGGTGCCGACGAGGCTCGCCAGGGCACGGAGCGCGCGCCGGTAGTAGCCCGTGTGCGGGACGTGGGCGGCCATGGTGCCGGAGCGGGCCTCGGTGAAGAGGCCCAGGAACGTCTCGGGCGAGATGCTCCAGGGGTCGGGGAGGAGCGGGTGACAGTGCCCGTCCACGACGGGCATGGCCGACAGGTCCGGGGGCGGCGTCACTCCCGCGGCTGGCCTTCCAGGTAGGTGGTGGCCTCCTTGAAGAAGGTGGCGCGATTCCAGGGTGCCGCCGCCAGCGCCCGGGCCTGAACAGGCCCGGCGTTCCGGACGGCGTGGGGCACCCCCGGGGGGATCCGGACGACCGACTCGGCGGGGATGACGAGCGTTTCGTCGCCCATCCGGACCGTCAGGGCGCCCTCGGTGACGACCCAGGCCTCCTCGATCGGATGGGTGTGCAGCGGCACCGACGCTCCCTCCTCCATCAGGAGCTCCGAGACGAAGAACGACGTCACGCCGTGCTCGGTCGCGATCAGGTCGCGGGCCCGCGTCCCGGGCCGAGTCGGCACCGGCTGGAAGTCACGGATCGGATGCGCGGTCATCCTGCCCCCCTCGGTTGCGGAGCATCAATACTTGTAGAAATGGTGCTCGATCTCGAAGGCGACGTCCTTCCCCTCGAATCCGCGGACCTCGGAGCGCTTGACGGCGAGGTATTCCTTGGCCAGCGTCGCGCCCAGCGCGGCCATCAGCACCTCGTCCCGCTCCAGGGCGTCCAGCGCCTCGCCCAGCGAGGCCGGGAGCCGGCGGATCCCGCGCCGCTGCCGCTCCGCCTCCGGGATCGTGTCCGGGTCCCCCAGCGCCGGCTCGCCCGGGTCGAGCTTTCGCTCGATCCCGTCCAGGCCGGCGGCGAGCAGGCCGCCGAGGGCCAGGTACGGGTTGTTCGACGGGTCGCAGGGCTTCAGCTCGAGGTTCGTGGACTCCATCTCGAGGCCGCGGCGCTTCGACGGAATGCGGATGGCCGCCTCGCGGTTGTCCGGTCCCCAGGCGGTGTAGGCGCTCGCCCAGAAGCGCGGCTGGAGCCGCCGGTAGGAGTTGACGCTCGGCGCCGTCAGCGCGACGAGCGCGGGGAGATGGGCCAGCACCCCGCCGATGAACGCGTAGCCGGCCGCGGAGAGGCCATAGCGGCCCCGCTCGTCGTGGAAGTGGTTCTTCCCATCCTTGATTCGCCAGAGGCTCCCGTGGATGTGGCTCCCGTTGCCGGCCTGGTCGGGGAAGGGCTTCGGGGCGAACGAGGCGAGGAGGCCGTGCTTGAGGGCGACGCCCCGCGCCGTCTCCCGGACCGTGATCTGGTTGTCGGCCGCGCGGAGGGCGTCGGCGAAGCGGACGGGCAGCTCCTGCTGCCCCGGCCCCAGCTCGGCGTAGTACTGCTCGGGGTAGACCCCCTGGGCCTGGAGGGCCTCGATCAGCTCGATCATGACGGGGGCGGCCGAGTCCATGCCGATCGTCGAAAAGCACGGGCTGCGGTCCAGCGGGACGTAGCGGTCCCCCTCCCGCCGGGCCAGGCTGAACTCGTTCTCGAAGGCCGCGCGGAGCACGAGCCCGGCCTGGCGCGCCCGCACGATCATCCGCTTGAGGAAGCTCCGGGTGCACGCGCCCCACGGCGCGCCCTCGAGCGTCACCATGTCGCAGAGGAGGCGCGCCGACTTCGGGGTGTAGGGGAGGACGGTGAAGGTCTCCGGGTCGGGCGCGAGCCGGACCTCGCCGACCGGACCGAAGGAGCCCTCCGGGACGAGCTGGTCGAGCATGTTGAAGGACTGCATGGCCACGGTCAGCCCGATGCCGGATCGGAGGTAGGAGTTGAGGAACCTGGTGTGGCAGGACTTGCCGCGGATCAGGCCGTCGTTCCCGCAGTAGAGGAAGCGGACGAGCTGGATGTCTTGGGCCTTGCACGTCCGCAGGATGTCCCGGGGCTGGCGGTCCTCGCCGGGCTGCGTCCCCTGGGTCCGCTTGGTGGACATGGCGGCGCCCTCACGCCGGCTGCGCGGTCGCGACCCGCCGGTACTCGATGTAGCGGGCGGTCTCGTCGGCCACCTCGCGCCCGAAGAGCGACTCGACGACGTAGAAGGCCATGTCGATCCCGGAGGCGACGCCCGCCGACGTGATGATCCCGTCGTCCACGACCCGGGGCTCCCGCTCGACCGTCATCGAGGCGTCGAGCGAGGCGAGGAGGTCGAGCGCCCCCCAGTGGGTCGTCGCGCGGCGGCCCCGGAGGAGTCCGGCCTTCGCGTAGAGGAGCGAGCCGGTGCAGACGGAGGTGACCTTGCGGGCGCTCGCGGCGACCCTCTTGATCCAGTCGAGCGTCGCGGTGTCCTGGAGCAGGGCGCGCGTGCCCAAGCCGCCGGGGACGACGAGGAGGTCGATCCGCGGGGCGTCCGCGAACTCGTGGTGCGGGACGAGCTGGAGGCCCCCGGTGGCGGTCACGAAGGCGCGGACCTTGGCGACGGTGAAGACCTTGAACGGCGCAGTCTCCTCCGAGCGGCGCGAGTCCACGCCGGGGACGAGCCGCGTGCGCGAGAAGACCTCGAAGGGGCCGGCGAAGTCCAGCACCTCCACGCCGTCGAAGATCAGGATCCCGACGTTCCACTTGTCCATGGCCCCGCTCCTTTGCTTCGCGGTGCCGTCAGCTTAGGCCGCGGGCCGGGGGCGGTCAAGACACTCGCGGCGGGTGTAGTATGTCGGCATCCGACGGGTCGGAGGTGACCGATGAAGTTCGGCGTCTTCTTCCTCCTCGAGCAGCCGCCCGGGAAGCCGCAGGAGCGCGTCTACGCGGACGCCCTCGGCCAGGCGGCCTACGCCGAGGAGCTCGGGTTCGACGCGGTCTGGCTCGCCGAGCACCACTTCTCCGAGTACGGGATCTGTCCCTCGATGGCCGTCCTGGCCGGCGCCCTGGCGCAGCGCACCCGCCGGGTGCGTCTCGGCACCGCCGTCACGATCCTCCCGTTCAACCACCCGCTGCGTATCGCCGAGGAGTGGGCCATGGTGGATCTGCTCTCGGGCGGGCGGGTCGACTTCGGCGTCGGGCGCGGCTACCAGCCCGCCGAGTACGCGGGCTTCGACCTCCCCATGAGCGAGAGCCGGGAGCGGTTCGACGAGGCGCTCGCGATCATCAAGCAGGCGTGGACGCGGGAGCGGGTGAGCTTCGAAGGGAAGCACTACCGCGTCCGGGACGTCGAGGTGCTGCCGAAGCCCGTGCAGAAGCCGCACCCGCCGATCCGGATCGCGTGCGTGAGCCCGGACACCTTCGAGCGCGTCGCCCGCCAGGGAGAGAAGTTCCTGTCCGCGCCCTCCATCACGCCCGTCCACCTCATGCAGGGGGCCTACGAGGCCTACGCGCGGGTCTGGCGCGAGAGCGGTCATCCGGCCGCCGAGCTCGAGATCCCCGCGCTCTACTTCACCCACGTCGGCGAGGACGCGGCCGCGACGCGGCGCGATGTGGTACTTCAGGACGTTCGCCCGCGTCGTCGCCGAGTCCACGGACCCGGCGAAGGTCCCTGAGGCCTACCGGTTCTACGCCCGCGCGAAGGGCAACCTCGAGGCGGTGACGTACGAGTACCTGGCCGAGGAGGTCCTGCTCTTCGGGGACGCCGAGCGCGTGACGGAGCGGCTCGCCCTCCTCCGCGAGGCGCTCGGGCTCACCTACATCATCTGCTGGATGAACGTCGGCGGCCTCGCCGACGCGGCGGTGCGCGGCTCGATGCGCCGGTTCGCCGAGAAGGTCATGCCGCGCTTCCGCTGAGGGCGATGGACGCGTTCGAGGCCTTCGAGCAGCTCTACGCGCGCGGCGTGACGGACGGCCTGCCGGTCATCCCGCCGACGCCCGAGCTCGTTCGCCGGTGCGTCGCGGCGACCGGCCGGCCGGCCGACGAGCTGGTCGCGGTCGTCCCGCCGAACCTGGGGCGGGGGACCGTCGAGAAGATCGCGGTCAATGCGGTCCTGGCCGGCGGCCGCCCCGAGTACATGCCGGTGATCCTCGCGGCGGTCCGCGCGATCTGCGCCGAGCCCTTCGCGCTCCACGGCGTCGGAGCGACCACGAACGCCGCCTCACCCCTCCTGATCGTCAACGGGCCCATCCGGAAGGATCTCGATCTGAACTCCGGCGTGGGCGTCTTCGGCCCCGGCTGGCGCGCGAACGCGACCATCGGGCGCGCCGTGCGGCTCGTCATGTGGAACCTCGGCGGGTCGCGCCCCGGGGTGGTCTCGATGTCTACCTTCGGCCACCCGGGCCGCTACACCTACTGCATCGGCGAGCACGAGGAGGCGAGCCCCTGGCCCCCGCTCCACGTCGAGCGTGGGTTCGCGCCCGAGGACAGCACGGTCGCCGCTTTTGCCGGGGAGGCGCCTCACCAGGTCTACGACCACCGGAGCCGCCGGGGCCACCAGATCCTCAACTCGATCGCGGCGAGCCTCATGACGGCCTGGCACTGCAAGCTCACGGGCTACGGCGACACGCTCGTCGTCCTCTCGCCCGAGCACGCCCGGACGCTCGCCGACGACGGCTGGGACAAGCCGCGGATCCGCCAGTACCTCTGGGAGCGCTGCCAGCTCCCGGTCCGCGAGCTGATCCCCGACGACGAGTGGGGCGAGGGCCTGCCCGAGTCGGTCCGGGCGAAGTTCGCCGACCCCGCCCGCGAGGCGACGCGGGTCCCGAAGTTCCGGGGCCCCGAGAACCTGATCGTGCTGGTGGCCGGCGGGACGGCGGGGCGGTTCTCCGCGGTCATCCCCGGCTTCACGTTTTCCGGCGGGAGCCAGCTCGTCATCGAGAAGATCACGCCATAGGAAGGAGCAGCCGCATGGCCGAATTCCTCGACCCCACCGATTCCGCTGCCGCACCCCGGCGGCACGCCCCCCGGCTGTCGAGCCTCGAGGGCAAGGTCGTCGCCCTGCTCGACATCTCGAAGCCCAAGGGGAACTTCTTCCTCGACCGGATCGAGGAGCTGCTCCGGGCCGAGGGGCGCCCGAGGGCGGTCCTCCGCGTCGCGAAGCCGACGTTCGCGAAGCCGGCCCCGGACGCGCTCCGCCAGGAGGTGCTCGCGTCGGCCGACGCGGTCGTCGAGGCCCTGGCCGACTGAGGGTCGTGCACCACGTGCAGTGTGCACGACGGCGTCTTCTTCGAGGATCAGGGCAAGCCGACCGCGACCGTGATCACGACCGAGTTCGCCCGGGCGGCCGACGCCCAGGCCCGGGCGCTCGGGCTCCCGGACTACCGCCCCGTCGTCATCCCGCACCCGATCCAGCCGCTCCTCCGGGACGAGGTGCGCCTCCTGGCCGACAAGGCCTGGGAGGAGATCCGCGCGCGGCTGACCCGCTAGGATCCGCGTTCCGTCCAGTTCAGCGCGGCGTCGACACATAGCGGTTGCCGGCGATCCAGAAGCGCAGGCGGAGGTCCCGGGCCCGCGTGATCCCGACCCGGGGCCCGCGGGCGATGCGGCAGTCGCGGGCGGCGTCGGCCGGCTCGATGGTCAGCGGCCCCCGGGTGAGGTCGGCACCGTTCGCGCGGGTGGTGATGCCCAGGGCCCGCGTGAGGTTCCCCGGCCCGGTGGCGAGGCGTGGGGAGTCCGCCGGCACGCCGCGCCGCCGGGCCATCGTCCGGCGCCCGGCCACCGGCTCCAGCGCGCGGAGGAGGACGCAGCCGGGCGCGCTGGCGCGGCCGGTGATGGCGTTGAGGCAGTAGTGCATCCCGTAGTTCACGAAGACGTAGGCGCGCCCGCCCTCACCGTAGAAGAGCGCGTGACTGGAGGGCCGAAACGCCGCGTGCGAGGCGGCGTCCTCCGGGCCCAGGTAGGCCTCGGTCTCCACGATGCGCCCGGCGGTCAGGGTGCCGCCCAGGCGAGAGACGAGGAGGCAGCCCAGGAGGTCGCGCGCCACCACGCGGGCGGGGCGGAAGTAGAACGGCCGGGCTAGCGGCCGTCGCCGCCGCCGCGTCATCCGCCCGCGCGCCACTCGCGGGTCAGCCGGGGAGCCGCCAGAGGGGTCCGGCCGGCGGCTCGTCGGCGAGGCGGAACTGCGGCAGGACGAAGTCGGGCGCGATGGGCTGGAAGAGGACGTCCACGCGCGCCCCGATGGCGACCCGCGCTTCGGCCTCGGTGGTGAAGTCCGGCTTGAGCAGGTTCGCCACGAGCCGCACGCCGTCGTCGGGCGTGGGGACGCCCCGCTGCTCGTCCAGCTCGACGACGACCACGGCGTAGGGCGCCCAGTCGCGGAAGCCGGGCTGGATCGCCTGGACGACGACCTCGTAGGAGTAGATGGTCCCGCGGCCCGAGACCTCCTGCCAGCCCCAGGCGAGCGACCCGCACCACGGGCAGCCGGCGCCGGGCGGGTAGCGGAGGAGCCCGCACTCCGCGCAGCGGCGGACGACGAGCCGGCCCGCGCGCGCGGCCTCGAAGTAGCCGCGCCACTCCGAGTCGGTCTCCGGGACGATGAGCGCCATCCCCCGGTACTCGACGCGTGTCGGCAGCTCGCCCACGGCCGGCCCCTCAGCGTCTCAGGATCATCGCGCTGCCCGTCACCGGCGTCGCCCAGCCCAGGTTCATCGCGATCTCGGCGTCGCGGACCTGGCGGCAGCCGCCCGGACGGTAGTCGTAGCCGTGGACGCCCTCCGCCGCCCGCGGGCAGTAGTCGTCCACGGTCCCGCGGAGCTGCCGGACGTTCTCGATGACCATGCTCATCCCGTGCGTGTAGCCCTCGCAGAGGTGCCCCCCGCTCGTGTTGTTCGGCCGCCGGCCACCCAGCTCGATCGCCCCGCTCGAGACGTAAGCCCCGCCCTCTCCCTTCTGGCAGAACCCGAACTCCTCGAGCTGGAGCATCGCCGTGAAGGTGAAGGCGTCGTAGGCGCCGGTCACATCCACGTGCTCCGGCCCGATCCCGGCGGCGGGGAAGACCAGGTCGCGGGTGTGGTGGCCCGCCACGCGCGTGGTCCGGCCGTTGTAGAGGTAATCGGCGCGCGGCTTCGAGACGCGGCCGGCGGCGGCCATGATGTGGACGGGGCGCTGCCGGCAGTCGCGCGCGCGCTCGGCGGAGGTCACCACGAGCGCCGTGGCGTTGTCGGTCTCGAGGCAGCAGTCGAGGAGGTGGAGGGGCTTGACGATCCAGCGCGAGGCGAGGACCTCCGCGACGGTGACCGGCGTCTTCAGTAGGGCCTTCGGGTTCGCCGCGGCGTGCTTCGAGTGCGCGACGCGGACGTGGGCGACCTGCGCCGAGGTCGTGCCGTACTCGCACATGTGCCGCATGAAGACGGGCGCGAAGCGCTGCCCCGCGCTCACCATGCCGAAGGGGCGGTCGGCCAGCTCGAGCCCCCGGACGGGAGCCGCGGCCCGCACCCCCGTCCCGCCGATCCGCACCTCGCTGTAGCCGTTCATCGCGCGGAAGATCGCCACGGCGCGGCAGAGCCCGACCTCGATGAGCCCCATGGCGTAGGCGACGAGGCCCTCGGTCGAGCTCCCCCCGCCGATCACGTCGGCGAAGGTGTTCAGCCGGAGGCCGAGGTCGGCGGCGATCGCCGTCGCGGGGGTGGAGTCGTTCCCGTGGTAGGAGAGCATCCCGTCCACCTCGTCCGGCCGGAGCCCGGCGTCCGCGATCGCCTTCCGGACGGCCTCGACGCCGAGCGCCCGCGTCGAGCGGCCCGAGGCGCGGCTGTACTCGGTCTCGCCGACGCCGACGATGCAGTAGCGGTCGCGGATGGACGCACCCTTGCTCACGGCGCCCTAGTGTACACCGCCGCCCGCGCGGCGGCGGGCGGCCGGGCGAGCGAGAGCAGCGCGAGCGCGACCAGGTTCAGCACCGCCGCGGCGCCGAAGGCCCAGGCGTAGCTGCCGGTCGCGTCGAAGACCCACCCGCCGAGAACCGGGCCCACGGCCGAGGTCGGGCCCGCGATCCCGAATATGACCCCGACGAGCGTCCCCGCGTGCACGGGGCCGAAGAAGTCGCTGACGACCGCCGGCATCAGGGCCGTGACCGCGCCGTAGCCGAACCCCCAGACCGCGGCGGCCGCGAGGAGCCCGGGGGCGCCGCGGACCAGCGCGAGCCCGGCGAAGGCGCCGGCCTGGAGGGCCAGGGCCACGCCGATCGCCGCGCGCCGGCCGATCAGGTCCGAGACGACCCCCATCCCGAAGCGGCCAGCGAGGGAGCCCATGCCGAGGGCTGACAGGGCGGTCGCGCCCACGACGGGGGCGAGCCCGAGGTCGCGGGCGAGCGGGACCAGGTGGACGAGCGGCATGAAGACCGGGATCCACGTGGTCAGGTAGACCCCCGCCAGCGCGGCGAACGAGGGGTGACGCAGGACCCGGCGGACCGGCCAGGCGGCCGCCGCGGGCTCGCCCGCCCGCCCCTCGGGCGGGACGCCGCCGTAGGGCTCGAGGCCGCGAGCCGCGGGGTCCCGGACGAAGAGGAGGGCCAGGGCGCCGAGGGCGAGGCCGAGCCCGGCCCCGAGGACCACATACGCGGCGCGCCAGCCGACCCGCGCGAGGAGCAGCGCCACGAGCGGGGGGCACGCGAAGATCCCGAGCCCCGCCCCGCTCATCGCGAGGCCGACGGCGAGCCCGCGGCGCGCCGTGAACCAGCGGACCACCGTCGACGTGCAGGGTACGTAGGCCGTGCTCATCCCTGCGGCGGCGACGAAGTACGTCGCGTAGAGCGGCGCGAGCGAGCCCACCGCGCCGGAGAGGGCCAGCCCCGTGCCGAGGAGCAGCCCGCCGAGGGCGACGACGCGCCGCGGGCCCCAGCGGTCGGTCAGGCGACCGGAGACCATGCCGAGGAACGAGTAGGTCCCGGCGTACAGCGAGAACACGCCGGACAGGCTCGCGCGGCTCCAGCCGAACTCGGCCGTCAGCGCGGTGAAGAACAGGCCGAACGCGTACTGGACACCGTAGGCGAGGAAGAGGACGGTGAAGGCGGCGCCGACGACGACCCATCCATAGAAGAGCCCCGGGGCGATGTCCGTCGCCCCGGGTCGGTCGACGCCGACGACCGTCAGCTCCCCGCCGTGCGGCTACGCGCGTTCGCGCGCCGGCCGCCGTTCCGCGGCAGGACGTCCCGGAGGTACTTGCCCGTGTACGACGCGGCGACCTGGGCCACGGCCTCGGGCGGCCCCTCCGCGACCAGTTCGCCGCCGGCCTCGCCCCCCTCCGGCCCGAGGTCGAGGACCCAGTCCGCGCACTTGATCACGTCGAGGTGGTGTTCGACCACGAGGACGGTGTTCCCGGCGTCCACGAGCCGCTGGAGGACGCCGAGGAGCCGCCGGACGTCGTCGAGGTGGAGCCCGGTCGTGGGCTCGTCGAGGACGTAGAGGACGTCGGCGCCGAGGCGCGGCCCGAGCTCCGTGGCCACCTTCAGCCGCTGCGCCTCGCCCCCGGAGAGCGTCGTGGCGGGCTGGCCGAGCCGGAGGTAGCCGAGGCCGACGTCCCGGAGGACCTGGAGCCGCCGGCCGAGCGCCGGCGCCGCGGTGAAGAATTCGACGGCCTCGTCCACGGTGAGCTGGAGGACCTGGCTCACGTCCTTGCCGCGGTAGGTGACCTCGCGGATCTCCGGGCGGTAGCGGCGGCCGCCGCACTCCTGGCAGCTCACGTACACGTCCTCGAAAAAGTACATCTCGAGCTTCTCGAAGCCGTCCCCCTCGCAGCGTTCGCAGCGCCCGCCCGGGACGTTGAAGGAGAAGTGGCCGGGGCTCAGCCCGAGCGCCTTCGCGCGCGGGAGCCTGGCGTAGAGCTTCCGGATCTCGTCGAATGCCTTGATGTAGGTGACGGGGTTCGAGCGCGGGGTGCGGCCGATCGGCTCCTGGTCGATGAGGCGCACGCCGCGGAGGTGCTCGAGCCCGGTCAGCGCGTCGTAGGCGCCGGACGGCTCGAACTGACTCTTGAAGGCGCGGGCGACCGCGCGGTAGAGCGTGTCGTGGACGAGCGTGGACTTGCCCGAGCCCGAGACACCGGTGACGCAGGTGAACGTCTGGAGCGGGATCCGGACGGTCAGGTGCTTGAGGTTGTGCTCGCGCGCCCCGACGAGCGTGAGCCAGCGCCCGCTCCCGTCGCGGCGCTCGGCCGGGAGCGGGATCGTCTCGCGCCCGGTGAGGTAGCGGGCCGTGAGGGACCGCGCGTCGCGGAGGAACTCCTCCCGCGGGCCTGCAAAGACGACCTCGCCGCCGCGCTCCCCGGACCCCGGCCCCAGCTCTACCACGTAGTCGGCGGCCTCGATGAAGCTCCGGTCGTGCTCGACGATCACGACCGTGTTCCCCGCGTGCGCGAGCTCCCGCGTGAGCTCCGCGAGCCGGGAGACGTCGCGGGCGTGGAGCCCGATCGAGGGCTCGTCGAGGACGTAGAGCGTCCCGACGAGCTGGGCGCCGAGCTGGGTGGCGAGCGCGATCCGCTGGGCCTCGCCGCCGGAGAGCGTCCGGGTCTGGCGGTCCAGCGTGAGGTAGCCCAGCCCCACGCGCTGGAGGAACGAGACCTTGGCCCGGACCTGCGCGAGCACGTCGCGGGCGACCTCCGCCTCCCACGCGGAGAGCGGGAGCCGGTCGAGCCAGCGCAGGAGGTCGTCGATGGTGAGGCGGTAGAGGGCGGCGAGGTGGAGCCCGTCCACCGTGACCGCGAGCGCCTCGGGCTTGAGCCGGGCCCCTCCACAGGCCGGGCAGAGGGCCTGGCTGCGATAGCGCGAGAGGAAGACGCGGACGTGGAGCTTGTAGCGGTAGTTCTCGACCTCCTCGAAGAACCCGCGGACGCCGTCGAAGTCGTCGTCGCCCTCGACGACCCAGCGGCGGGCCGCCTCCGGCAGGTCGCGGTAGGGCGTGTGGACGTCGATCCGGCGCCGCTTCGCGTGGCGGAGCAGCTCCTTCTGATACCACTTCCCGGACGGGTGCCGCCACGGCTGGACCGCGCCCTCGGCGAGCGAGCGCGTGGGGTCGGGGATGACGCGCGCCTCGTCGTAGCGCAGGAGGTTGCCGAACCCCCGGCATTCCGGGCAGGCGCCGAGCGGGTGGTTGAACGAGAAGAGGAGCGGCCGGGGGCGCTCGAGCGGGACCCCGCAGGCGTGGCACCCGAACCGGTCGCCATAGCGGCGCGTGATGACCATCTGGTCGCGGTGCCTCCGGCGTTCGGCCTCCGGGACACTGCTCCCCTCTTGAGGCGGGCCGCCGTCGCGCGCCACCTCGACGACGGCGCGCCCGCCGCCCTCCCGGAACGCCTGCTCGAGGGAGCCGGCGAGGCGGCTCTGCCCCTCGGCGCGGAGCGTCAGGCGGTCGAGGACGACCAGGAGCTCGACCCGGCCGGCCAGGTCCACCTCGGGCAGCGGCGTGAGCGGCAGCACGGCGTCTCCCACCTTGACGCGCGCGAAGCCGCGCACGACCAGCCGGCCGAGGAACTCGCTGGCCGGCTCCTTCGCCGGGACCGGCAGGGGGAACATGACGAGGGCGCGCCCGCCGGCCAGGTCGCGGACGAGCTCGGCGGCGACGCGATCCGGCGCGTCCGCGCGCGCCTCCCGGCCGCAGCGCGGGCAGTGGACGAGGCCGATCCGCGCGTAGGTGAGGCGCAGGTAGTCGGCCAGCTCCGTGGCCGTCCCGACCGTCGAGCGGGCCGTCCGGACCGGGTTCTTCTGCTCCAGCGCGATGGCCGGCCGGATGTGCTCGATGTGGTCCACGTCGGGCCGGTCGATGCGCTCGAGGAACATCCGCGCGTAGCTCGAGAGCGACTCGATGAAGCGCCACTGCCCCTCGGCGAACAGGGTGTCGAAGGCGAGCGACGACTTGCCCGAGCCGGAGACGCCCGTGACGACCGTCACCCGGTCGTGCGGCAGGGCGAGGGAGACGTTCTTCAGGTTGTTCTGCCTGACCCCGTGGAGCCGGAGCCAGTGGGTGTGCTCCATCCGGCTGAACCCCCTGAGGCGGAATTGTACCCCGCGGCGCTCCCCCGCGACAGCCGGGCGCGGACCCCGGGCCCGCGGCGCGGCTCAGGGCGTGTGAAAGAATTGCCTCACGGCTGCTTGTCGCCTCCAGCCCGTGCATGACCTCCCAGCGCTAGGTGTTCCGCTCCGAGCGGCGGCTTGGCCGCCGCAACGCTCCTCGGGGGAGGTCCCGGAGGGGGCCGTCGAGGCCCCCTCCGGTTCATCTCAGGCGCCCGCGCGCCCGGCGAGGTAGGCCGCGGCGCGCCGGAGATCCTCGCGCTCGATCCCGGCCTCCTGGAGGCACGCGTCGAGGAGCTGCCCGGCGGGACCGACGAACGGGCGGCCCTGCCGGTCCTCCTGGTCCCCCGGCACCTCGCCGACGAGCATCAGCTCCGCGCGGGTCGGACCCTCGCCGAAGACGGTCTGGGTCCCGAGCCGCCAGAGGTCGCACGCCCGGCAGCCCCGGGCCGCCTCGCGGAGGCCCTCGAGCGTCGGATGCTCGGGGATCGGTGGTGCTGCGCCGACGGGCTCGCGCGGTCGCTCAGACATGCTCGCCGCCTCGGGCCGCGCCGGGCGCGACGGCGCCGGATCCCTTGAAGACGCGGAAGAGATAGAACAGCGAGGGGAAGAGGACGACCGCCCCGGCCAGGAGCACCCAGGCGACGAGCCGGAGGGTGACCGGAGGCGCGGCCGCGGCCTGGATCGTGATCGTCTCCGGCACGAGGTAGGGGTACTGGGCGAAGGCCCACCCCCAGAGGATCAGCGAGACCTGGGCGGCGGCCGCGACCCGCGCGGTCCCGAAGTGCCGTGTCCAGAGTGCCCCGATCGCCGTGAGGGCGGCGACGCCCGCCGCCACGTGGAGCGGAAGGGACCAGACCGAGCGCACGAGCCCCGCCGCCATCCGCGGCGCCCCGGCCACCGCGAGGCCGAGGGTGCCGAACGCCGTGACGAACACCGCCGCGGCCGCGCCGAGGGCGCGCCGACGGAAATCCTCGCGGAGCGCCGGGTCGTCGCTCTCGAGCGTGAGGTAGACAGCCGCCAGGAACGCGAAGAGGGCGAGGGTGAGGAAGCCGACGCCGAGGGCGAAGGGCGTGAGCCATGGCGCGACGAAGACCTCGACGAAGCCGCGCCCCTGCCCGGGCAGCACCACCGCCCCCGCGGCGAGGGGCCCGAGGCACATCCCGAGCACGACCGGCGTCGCCGTGCTCGCCACCGCGAAGACGACCCCCCAGCGGGCCTGGACGAGGTCGCCCTCGCCCCCGTACGCCCGGAACGTGAAGGCCGAGCCCCGGAGCACGATCCCGAGGAGCATGAGCGTGAGCGGGATGTGGAGCGTCGTGGCGAGCGCCGCGAACGCCGGCGGGAAGCAGGTGAACAGGAGAACGATGACGACGATCAGCCACACGTGGTTCGCCTCCCAGATCGGCCCGATGGCGTGGGCGATCAGCGCGCGCTGGGCGGCCCGGCGGGGGCCCGAGGCGAAGAGGTCCCAGACGCCCCCGCCGAAGTCGGCGCCGCCGAGGAGGACGTAGCCGTTGAGCGCCAGCACCGTGATTGCCGCGAGGGCGTTCGGGAGCGTGGGGAGGTCGGCCACTCACGCCTCCCGCAGCGCGGCCGATCGCGCCGGGGCGGCCGCCGTCGTCCCGGGACTCCGCACGACCTGGCGGTACAGGAGCCAGGCGACGATGACCCCGAGGAGGACGTAGAGGGCGGAGATCACCACGAGCGGCACGACGAGCCCCGGCATCGGCGTGACCGCGTCGGCCGTGCGGAGGATGCCGTAGACGATCCACGGCTGGCGCCCGACCTCGGTGACGGTCCACCCGGCCTCGGTCGCGACGAACCCCATCGGCGCCGTGACGAGGATCGCCCGCAGGAGCCACGGGTTGGCCGCCAGGTCGCGGCGCCGCGCCACCTGCCAGCAGACCCAGGCGGAGACGAGTGCCATGGCCGTGCCGAGCCCCACCATGACCTGGAACGCGAGGTGGACGACGGCGACCGGCGGCCAGTCCGCCTCCGGGTAGGCGTCGAGCCCCTGCACCTCGGCATCCGGGTCGTGGAAGGCGAGGAGCGAGAGCGCGCGCGGGATCTCGAGCGCCCAGCGGGTCTCGCGCGCCGCGACGTCCGGCCAGCCGCCGATCCGGAGGGGCGCGCCCCGCTCGGTCCGGAACTGCGCCTCCATGGCCGCGAGCTTCGCGGGCTGCCAGCGCGCCACGTAGCGCGCGGAGAGGTCACCCGAGAGGGGCTGGAGGAGCGCCGCGGGCACGCCGACGGCGAGCGCGATGGCGAGCGCGTGGCGATGGAAGAGGTTGCCGGGATCACGGCGGAGCATGGCCGCGTGGATCCCCGCGACACCGAACCCGGTCGAGGCGTACGCCGCGAGCGTCATGTGGAGCGTCTGGGTGAACGCCGCGGGGTTCAGCATCGCCCGGATCGGGTCCACGTCGGTCGGACGGCCGTCCGGCCCGAGGGCGAACCCCGTCGGGGTGTTCATCCAGGCGTTCGCGATCACGACGAAGATCCCCGAGAGCGCCCCGCTCAGGGTGACCAGGACGCCGGCGGCGAGGTGGGCGCGCGGCGAGACGCGGTCCCAGCCGTAGAGGTAGACCCCGAGGAAGATCGCCTCCGTGAAGAACGCGAACCCCTCCAGCGAGAACGGCATCCCGATGATCGCCCCCGCATACGCCATGAAAGCCGGCCAGAGGAGCCCCAGCTCGAAGGAGAGCACCGTCCCCGACACCGCACCGACGGCGAAGAGGATCGCCGTCCCCTTCGCCCAGCGCCGGGCCAGCTCGAGGTAGGTCGGGTCGCCCGTGCGCTGCCAGCGCCACTCGGCGATCGTCATGAGGAGGGGCATCCCGATCCCGACGACGGCGAAGACGATGTGGAAGCCGAGCGAGATCCCCATCTGGACGCGTGCGGCGAGGAGGTCGCTCACGCCCGTCCCCGCGGCCTCAAACGCCGACTCGGGCCCGCCGTCGGGCGATCCGGTCCCGGGCGGCGCCCCGGACGCCGCGGAGGAGCCCCCACCGCGCGCAGGTCCGGCCGGGGCGTCGGAGCGGTCAGGAGGAGAGCGGTCGCGCCGTCGGGCCCATCCCCGTGGTGAACTTGGCTCATTCCGCCCGGTGGGCCGCTGTGGCAAGAAGGTCGTGGCGGCACCGGGTGCAGCATAGACGGGTTCCTCCGACCGGGCAAGGGCCACGGGCCGCGCGCTCGCTATCGAGGTTCATGCGGGCCGTGCGATAATCCGGCCCTAGGAAACGGGCAGGGCCAGGAAAACAGCCCGAAGGGAGGATTCAATGGCGCCTACCGCTCGAAGTGAGGATCTCTCTTCACCGCAGGTGCTGCGCGCTGCCGCAGCCGAATTCATCGCCACGTTGCTCTTCGTCTTTCTCGGCGCCGGGACGGTCGTGGTCACGGGCGGGCTTCTCAAGGACGACCTCAACTCGGCACGGCTGGTCGCGATCGCCCTCGCTCACGGGCTGGCGATCGGTTTTCTGGTCGCCGCGACCGCCAAGATCTCCGGCGCGCACATCAATCCAGCCGTCACCTTCGCGATGTTGGCTACCGGCCGAATGACCCCGCCGAGAGCGTTCATGTATCTGGTGGCCCAGTTCGTCGGTGCGACCGTCGGCGCGTTGCTGCTGAAGGGGGTGATCCCGGCTTTAGCCAGGGGGAACCTGGGCGCTCACGGTCTGGGCCCGGGGATCACGGTCGGGGGTGGGCTGCTCGCCGAGGTCGTCCTGACCTTTGCGCTGGTGTTCGTCGTCTTCGCGACGGCCGTGGATCCCAAAGGCCTGGGCCATCTCGCGCCGCCGGCGATCGGCCTGACCGTGCTGGTGGACCATCTGATGGGCGTGCCCGTGACGGGGGCTTCGATGAATCCAGCGCGCAGTTTCGGTCCCGCGGTGGCCGCCGGGGCCTGGGACAACCACTGGATCTTCTGGGTCGGGCCTCTCGTAGGCGGCGTCCTCGCAGGGTTCGTTTACGAGTTTCTCTTTCTCCGCAGAGCGGAGTAGTTCTCGCGGACCAAGGGAGGAGCGGCATGGCCGACCCGCTTAGGGGGACGAAGAGCCATGAGAACCTCAAGGCGGCGTTCGCATATTCGGCGCAGGCGAACCGCCGCTATCTCTACTTCGCGCGGGTCGCGGACATCGAAGGGCACCCGGACATCGGCGGCCTGTTCCGTGACACCGCGGAGGCCGAGACAGGCCACGCCTTCGGGCACCTGGATGCCCTGAAGGAGGTCGGCGATCCAGCGACGGGTGTGCCCATTGGTCGCACCGAACTGGCGCTCCGGTCGGCAATCGAGAGCGAGACCTACGCGTCTACGGAGATGTACCCGGCGATGGCCAACACCGCGCGGGAGGAGGGCTTCCGGGAGCTGGCGGACTGGTTCGAGACCCTCGCGAAGGCGGCGAAGTCGCAGGCCAAGCGCTTCAGCAAGCGCCAGCAGAGCGTGGCGGAGGGAGGACGGGCCGACGGCGGTTAGCGCAGCGAAGACTCTCGTGAGCTGCTGGCAGACGCAGCTTCTCGCGGCGCTCGGCGCGGCTCTGGCCCTCGGAGCGTGCTCGGAGGACCGGCGGCCGGCGGAAACGGTCGACGGCGATCCCGAGCGCGGCCGCGTGGTCTACCTCGCTCAGTGCCTGGTCTGCCACGGGAGCGACCCGGCCCGGGACGGCCCGGTCGGGCCCGCGGTCAAGGGGGCGTCGCGGGAACTGCTCGAGGCGCGGGTCGTGCGGGGGACGTACCCGCCGGGCTACGCCCCCAAGCGCCCGACCGCCGTCATGCAGCCGATGCCGGACGTGGCGCCCAGCATCGGCGACCTCGCCGCCTACCTGCGCTGAGACTCCCTCTCCCTCCCACGGGAGGGAGAGGGCTGAGGTGAGGGTGGGGAGCCGCGCTACATCGCCCGCAGGAAGATCTCGAACATCAGGTAGAAGACCAGCGCGAGGACGAACCCGGCCGTCAGCGTGCCGGGGATCGTGTCGAGCGGCTTCTTGGTCGCCCCCTGCGTCCCGACGACGGCGTTGATCTCCACGAGGGCGATGACGATCACCGAGAGGATGACCATCCAGGCCTTGCCGCCCGCGGTCGGCCGGACCAGGCTGAGGTGGCTCGCCGCCCCCATGTAGAAGAGCATCGGGATCGAGAGGACCACGTTGGTCCGCGAGGCGAGCGCGGCCCGCCGCCCGGCGGCGGCCGCCTCGGGGATCGCGGCCCCGCCCTTGGCCGTCTGGATCGCGTTGGCGATGACGATCTTCTGCTTCGGCCAGATCACGAACCAGACGTTGGCCCACATGATGCTGCCCAGGATCCCGCCCAGCGTGATCGTCCAGCCGTACGAGCTGCCCCACCACCCGGCCCAGCCGTAGTCCCGGCCGAGCTTGTGGAGGATGATCAGCCAGCCGGAGAGGAACGTGATCATCGCCCCCCACCGGAACCACCAGAGGGCGCGCGGCACGAGCTTCTGGACCGCGCCGCTCCGCACGGGCGGGTCGGTCTCGGCGAAGAACGGCGTCTGGACGAGGTTGAAGTAGTAGAGGATGCCGATCCACACGATCCCGGACATGAAGTGGATCCAGCGGAGCAGGAACAGCCACCCGTCGTAACTCTGTAGCTGCATAGACTCCTCCCCCCTGTTCGCCTACGGGCGTGTCGGCTGCGGCGCGAGGTTCCTCACGGGACGTTTCGCCGAGGTCAGGTGTCGTGAAAGGCTCCGAAGTCGTCATGATTACACACGATTCCGATCGCGGCTGTCAACCGCCCGAAAGCCTGCCGGGCGTTCGTGCCGCGCCGCGGCCCGGCCCTTGACACGCCACCTGGTCCGGACTACACCGGTCGGCAAGCAGCGTAGCTGGCGCGCCGGTGACGCCTGGCGCCGCCACACGGCTCGAAGGGGAGGAGGCGTGGGACATGCCACACTTCAAGGACCGCGAGGAGTATGAGCGGTGGAAGGCGGAGCAGGCGAGCGCGGGGGTTCCCAGGCTTGGGGCGCCGGGACGCGCGCCAGCGGCCCACCCCAGCCGAGGGCAGGGCCGGGCGCCGACGTCCGTCGTCGTCATCGGCTGGATGTTCATCGTCGTGGCGGCGCTCTTGATTCTGAGCGGTGCGATGAATCTTCTCGCGCTGCCTCAGATGACAGAGGCGCTGGACGCCATGGAAGCCGATCTGAAGGAAGCGCCGCCCGAGGGGTTGCCCTGGGAGTTCACCTTCGTGCTGTCCGTGCTCCGGTACGCCGGAATCTGGATGTCGGTGCAGATGGCCATCGCGGTTCTCGCGCTGGTCGCGGGCATCCAGTTTCTCAGGCTTCGTGCCTGGGCGAGGACCGCGCTCGAGGTTGTCGCCTGGGTTGGCCTAGCCCAGGTGGGCCTCGTCGGATTGGGGTGGCTCTGGATGGTGACCAGCTTCGCGTCGAAGGCGGGCGCGGGCGGTCCCGGTCTCTTGTTCGGAGTCGTGCTGAGCGTGATGTTTGTGCTGTCCGCCGCTCCCTTCGTCGTGATCCTCGCCTTCCTCCGTGGACGGACCATCCGGGAGGCGGTGGCCCGGTCGTGAGCGGGTCGGGGGATCGGGCGATGCGATGAAGCGTGGTGGCGGTGGCAGGACTCGAACCTGCGACAAAGGGCTTATGAGACCCCTGCTCTGCCTCTGAGCTACACCGCCAAAGTCCACGAAGATCATAAACGATTCGGGGCGGGCTCTCAACGCCGGAGCGCACCGCCGGGCGCAACGGACGGGGTCTCCCTGGCGCCGCGCGGCGACCTGTTCCGCTCGGCTCAGATCTCAGCGGGCCGGTTCCAGGGCGAGGGGGATACGCCCCACGAGGGGCGGGGAGGCTTCACCGTCGCTCGGCTCGGACATCGACACGACCAGCGTGGGCGTGCCCTGGCGGCCTGACGAGGCGGCGGGGTGGGCGAGGGACCGGCGGCGATGGGGGAAAGCCCGGCGATCGGGTGACGCGGTGGTTGACGGCTGGACAGCTTCGACCTTCTTGTTATAATCGGGCCGATCATTTCCAACCGCGGCCGTCCGCGCTGGAGGAGCTATGTCGTTGCGGAAGCACCCCGACGTCGAGGACGAGCAGAACCCCTACTACTCGAACGACGACGACGAGGAGGAGGACGAGGAGCTCGACGAAGACGACGAAGACGTCGAGGACGACGACCTCGACGATGAGGAGTTCGAGGACGACGAGGACTTCGAGGACGACGAGGACGACGAGGGCGAAGACCTCGGCGGAGACGAGGGCGAGAAGGACGAGGAGTAGCGCGGCGGTCCGTCCGTCGAGCAACCCGCATGCCCCTCTCCCACGTCCGCGTCCTCGACCTGACCCTGGTCCGCGCCGGCCCCACCTGCACCCGCATCCTCGCCGACTTCGGGGCAGAGGTCGTCCGCATCGAGCGCCCGGGGGAGGTGGACCGGGCGCGGGAGCCCTTCGACGCCGTGGACCTCCACCGCGGCAAGAAGAGCGTCCTCCTGGATCTCCAGAAGCCGGCGGGCCTCGAGGTGTTTCTGCGCCTGGTGCCGACCGTCGACGTCGTCGCCGAGAACTTCCGGCCGGGCGTCAAGCACCGCCTCGGGGTGGACTACGAGCGCCTGTCGGCCGTCAACCCGCGGCTCGTCTACGCGAGCATCTCCGGGTTCGGGCAGTCGGGCCCCTACGCTGACCGGCCGGGCTACGACCAGATCATCCAGGGGATGTCGGGCCTCATGTCGGTCACGGGAACCGGCGAGACGGGGCCCCTCCGGATCGGGATCCCGATCGGCGACCTGCTCGGAGGGTACTTCGCGGCAATCGGGATCCTCGTGGCGCTCGTGGAGCGCGAGCGCTCCGGGCGCGGCCAGTGGCTCGACACCTCGCTGCTGGCGGCCCTCGCCGGGAGCCTCTCGTTCCAGGCGGGGAAGTTCCTGAACACCGGCCAGGTCCCACCGCCGGTCGGGAACCACCACCCGCTGACCTCACCGATGGGCGTCTACCGGGCGCGCGACGGCCACCTGAACCTGGCGGTCGGCTCCGAGGTCATGTGGCGCCGCTTCTGCGAAGCGATCGGACGGCCGGAGCTCGCGGCGGACCCGCGTTTCGCGACGAACCAGCTCCGGATCGACAACCGGCCGGTCCTGAACGCGATCATCGAGCAGGTGTTCGCCGGGGCCTCGATGACCGAGTGGGTCGAGCGCCTGAACGCGGCGGGGGTCGCCTGCGGCCCCATCTACGACGTCGGGCAGGTGTTCGCGGACCCGCAGGTGAAGGCGCTGGGTCTCATCGAGGAGGTGCACCACCCGGTGCACGGCCCGATGCGCGTCATGGGCCAGCCCGTGTTCCTCCACCGGACCCCGGCGAAGGTGACGGCGCCCTCGCCCCTGCCCGGCCAGCACACCCGCGAGGTACTGCGGGGCGCCGGCTACGACGCGGCGGCGATCGAGGGCCTCTTCGCCGAGGGCGTCGTGGCCGAGTCCCGGCCCTGAGGGGCCACAAATGCGACTCCTGGAGTCGGAGGGCCCAGGCCAGTGCGCCCTCCCCTCCCCCCGAAGGGCGGGAGGGGTCGGGGGTGCGGGGGGTCACGAATGAGTGACGAGATCCTGGTCGAGCGCCGCGATCACATCGCCACGGTTGTCTTCAACCGCCCCCAGATGCGGAACGCCTTCAACCTGGCCATGTGGACGGCCATGCCGGGGATCATGGAGGAGCTGACGCGCGACCCCGCAGTCCGCGGCATCGTCTTCCGCGGGGCGGGGCAGGAGGCCTTCGCCTCCGGCGCCGACATTTCCGAGTTCAGGGAGGTGCGGAAGGACCGGGCCACGGCCGAGGCGTACAATGCCCGCACCGAGGCCGCCTATCACGCGATCGAGGCCTGCCCGAAGCCGACCGTGGCGATGATCTACGGCTACTGCATGGGCGGCGCGATCGCCATCGCCATGGGATGCGACCTCCGGTTCGCCGCCGACACCGGCCGGTTCGGGATCCCCGCGGCGCGCCTGGGCATCGTCTACGGCCTGCACTCGGTCAAGCGCCTCGTGAGCCTGGTCGGCCCGGCGGCGGCCAAGGACATCCTCTTCTCCGCGCGGACTTTCGACGCGCCGGAGGCCCTGGCGCTCGGCTTCGTGAGCCGCGTCCTCCCGGTGGCGGAGCTCGAGGGGCACACCTACGAGTACCTCGCCAGGGTCGCCGAGAACGCGCCGCTCTCCGTCCAGGGGGCGAAGTTCGTCGTCGAGGCGATCGTCGAGGACGGGGGCGTGGCGCAGAAGGGCGAGATCGACCGGATGCAGCTCGCGACCTTCGACAGCGAGGACTACCGCGAGGGGACCCAGGCGTTCCTCGAGAAGCGCCGGCCGACGTTCAAGGGCCGGTAGTGGTGAGATGCGCGAGCTGATCGAGCGGCTGCTCCGGGAGCTCGGCGAGGATCCGGGCCGCGAGGGGCTCGAGCGGACGCCCGAGCGGGTGGAGGCCGCCTTCCGGTTCCTCACCTCGGGGTACCGCGAGGACCCGCGGGAGATCCTGGCCGGCGCCGTCTACGCCGAGGACAAGTACGACGAGATGGTCCTCGTCAAGGACATCGACTTCGCCTCGATGTGTGAGCACCACCTCCTCCCATTTTTTGGCAAGGCGCACGTCGCCTACATCCCCGACCGAAAGATCCTCGGGCTCTCGAAGATCGCGCGGCTGGTCGAGGTCTACAGCCGCCGGCTCCAGGTTCAGGAGCGGATGACGAGCCAGATCGCCAAGAGCCTCTACGACGCGCTCAGCCCCCGGGGCGTCGGGGTCGTCGTCGAGGCGATCCACCTCTGCATGCTGATGCGCGGAGTCGAGAAGCAGAACTCGAAGGCGGTGACCTCCGCCATGCTGGGCGGCTTCCGCGACCGCCCCGCCACGCGCGCCGAGTTTCTCGAGCTGATCAAGAGCCGCGGGCCGCTCATCTGACCACGGGGTGGGAATCTGGTATAATCGATCGCGACTTCGGCCCAGCGGGCGTTCGGTCTGTCCGGGCGGGTGAATCCCGATAACGGGTTCAGGAGGGGTGTCGATGGTCACGCTGAGTGAGGCGGCTGCGAAGAAGGTCCAGGATCTGCGGCTGGAGGAGGGGAAGCCGGACTGGGGCATGCGGCTCCGGGTCGTCGGCGGCGGGTGCTCGGGCTTCTCGTACGAGCTGGGCTGGGAGGATACCGCCGCGCAGGACGACCAGGTCCTCGAGTCCTACGGGGTCAAGCTCTACGTGGACCCCCAGAGCGCCCCGTACCTCGCCGGGGTCGAGATCGACTACGTCGACAGCCTCTACGGGTCCGGGTTCTCCGTCAAGAACCCGAACGCGAAGGGGACCTGCGGCTGCGGGCACTCCTTCCAGGCCTGACCGGCCCCACCCCCCCGGACGGTTCTCTCGAATGGCGGTGCGGGTGCCGGTCCGGCTCTTCGCTCGCTTCCGCGAAGCGGCCGGCCGGGACCGGGTGGAGGTCGAGGTCCCGGACGGCGCCACGGTCGCCGAAGTCTGGTCCGCGCTGACCGCCGTCCATCCCGCGCTCGCCCGCTACCGCCCGCACACGCTCTTCGCCGTCGGCAACGAGTACGTCGGCGCCGACCACCCCGTCCAGCCCGGCGAGGAGGTCGCGTGCTTCCCGCCCGTGAGCGGAGGGAGCCCGTGTACCGCGTGACGACCGAGCCCCTGTCGGCCGACGCCCTGGCCGAAGCGGTGACCGTCCCGGAAGCGGGCGGCGTCTCCGTGTTCCTCGGCGTCGTCCGAGCCCGGAGCGCGGGCCGCCGGGTCGTCGCCCTCGAGTACGAGGCGCACGCGCCCATGGCCGAGGCGAAGCTGAAGGAGATCGGCGAGGTCGTCTACCGGCGCTGGCCCGGCGTCAAGCAGGTGGCGATGGCCCACCGGATCGGCCGGCTCGGGATCGGCGAGGCGAGCGTCGTCATCGCGGTCTCGGCCGCGCACCGGGCCGACGCGTTCGAGGCGTGCCAGTTCGCCATCGACCGCCTGAAGGAGACCGTGCCGATCTGGAAGCGGGAGATCTTCGAGGACGGCGCGGTCTGGGTGGGACTCCAGGGCGAGTCCCCCCCGGCAGGGTAGCGCCTGGTGGGGGCGCGGCCATGGCGCCCGCCGGCGACTCGCCGTCCGCGGAAGGGACGCCGCTCCTCGCGGCCGTGCGGGCGGCGATCGGCCGCCACGGTCTGCTCGAGCCCGGCGACCGGGTCCTCGTAGCGGTCTCCGGCGGCCCCGACTCGGTCGCCCTCCTCCACGCGCTCACCCTCCTCCGACCCGAGTACCGCCTCGCGCTCGTCGCCTGCCACGTCCACCACGGGCTCCGGGCCGAGGCCGACCGGGACGCGGCGCTCGTCCGGGACCTCGCCGGGCGGCTCGACTGCCCGGTCGTGGTCGAACGCGTGACGGTGCCCCGGGGCGAGGGGCGCTCCCCCGAGGAGGCGGCGCGCGTCGCGCGCTACCGGGCGCTGGACCGGGTCGCGCGCGCGAGGGCCGTCACGCGGATCGCCCTCGGCCACACCGCCGACGACCAGGCCGAGACGGTGCTCATGCGGGTTCTCCAGGGCGCCGGGTCGCGCGGCCTCGCCGGCATCCCGCCGCGGCGCGGCCGGCTCATCCGGCCGCTCCTCGACGTGGACCGCGGGTCGGTCCTCGCCCATCTCGCCGCGTACGACCTCCCGCGGGTCGAGGACGCGACGAACCGCGATCCGAAGCTTCTCCGGAACCGGCTCCGCCACGAGCTCCTGCCGCTCCTCGCCGCGCACGGCTGGCCGGGGATCCGCGCGGCCCTCCGGCGGCTCGCCCTCGCCTCGCGCGAGACCGTCGAGGCGCTCGACGCGCTGCTCGCCCCGCGGGCCGCCGGGCTCGTCCGGCCGGGCGCCGGGGGCTGGGCCATCGCGCTCGCGGCCCTCGACGGACTGCCGCCGGGCGCCGTCAAGGCGCTGCTGCGTCTCGCGCTCCGCGAGGTCGCGCCGGCGGGCCTCCGAGCCCATCACCTCCAGGGGCTCGTGGCGCTGCGCGAGGCGCGCGTCGGGGCGCGCGTCCGCCTGCCCCGGGGGCTCGTGGTCGAGCGGGCGCGGGAGGCGCTCTGGGTCGCGCCGGCCCGGCCGCCGGCTCGGACCGCGCCGCTCGCCGTGCCGGGCGAGACCCCGCTCCCTGCCGCGCGGCTCACCCTGCACGCCGCCGTCGTCCCACCCGTCGGCGGACGCCCCGCCGATCCCGCGTGGGAGGCGTGGTTCGACGGGGAGCGCCTGCCGGCCGGGCTGGCCGTGCGCCCCCGGCGGCTGGGTGACCGCATCGTCCCGTTCGGGGGCGACGGGCCGGTCCGCGTGTCGCGCCTCCTCGCGGCCGCCGGCGCCGCCCGGGTGGCTCGCGAAGCCTGGCCGCTCCTGGTCGCCGGCGAGGGGGCGGGGGAAGAGGTGCTGTGGGTGATCGGCGTGCGCCGTGGTCGGACCGCGCCGGTCACGGCCGACACCCGCGTGATGCTCCGGATCCGGGCCGTGCCCGAGCCGGTCGGGATGCCGAAGGAGGAAGTACTGTGACTCGAATGCTGCTGAGCCGAGTCGTCCTCGCCCTGACGCTCATCGCGCTGGCGGCGCCCTCCGCCGACGGCCAGGGGCCCGCTCCCGCCGCGCTGGACCCGAAGGCGATCCTCGAGAGCCTCGAGCGCGCCTTCGTCTCGGTCGCGGAGCGCGTCATGCCGGCGGTCGTCCACATCAACGCGACCCAGAAGGAGCAGCCCCGCGAGCGGGAGGGGCGCGATCCCCGCGAGCGGATGCCGGCGCCGGAGCGCCGCGAGTTCGAGCGGCGCTTCCGCGAGTACTTCGGCGAGGAGTTCGAGCGCTTCTTCCGCCAGCGCCCGCCGGAGCGCCGCGAGAACCGGAGCCAGGGCTCCGGGGTCATCGTGGACAAGTCGGGCGTCATCCTCACGAACAACCACCTGATCGAGCGGGCGGACGACATCGAGGTCCGGCTCAGCGACAAGCGGAAGTTCAAGGCGAAGGTCGTCGGGCGCGACCCGAAGAGCGACCTCGCCGTCCTCAAGATCGAGGGCGACGCGGAGTTCCCGGTCGCCGAGCTCGGCGACTCGGACAGGCTCCGGATCGGTCAGTGGGCGGTCGCGGTCGGCAACCCGTTCGGCCTCGACCGCACGGTCACCGTCGGGATCATTTCGGCCACCGGCCGCCAGGGCGTGGGGGTCGCGACCTACGAGAGCTTCATCCAGACCGACGCGGCCATCAACCCCGGCAACTCCGGCGGGCCCCTCGTCAACCTCGACGGCAAGGTCATCGGGATCAACACGGCCATCGTCTCGGTGGGGCAGGGGATCGGCTTCGCGATCCCGGTCAACATGGCCCGCCGCGTCCTCCCCCAGCTCCTGGCCACGGGCCGGGTCACGCGGGGCTGGCTGGGCGTCCGGATCCAGCCGCTCACCGAGGACCTGGCGCGCTCGTTCGGCACCAAGGAGGGTGACGGCGTCCTCGTCGCGGACGTGATGCCCGGCAGCCCGGCGGAGGCGGCGGGCTTCAAGCCGGGCGACGTGGTCCTCGAGTTCGAGGGGCAGAAGACCCCCGAGGTCCCGGATCTCCAGCGCGCCGTGGCCGACACGCCCCCCGGGAAGACCGCGCGGGTTTCGGTCCTGCGCGAGGGGCGGTCCGAGACCCTCTGGGTCAAGATCGGCGAGATGCCGTCCGACGAGCCCGTCCTCGCCTCGCGGGGCGTCGAGCGGTGGGGGCTCACCGTCCAGCCCATCACCCCCGACCTCGCGCGGCAGCTCAACCTCACTGCCGACGAGGGTGTCCTGGTCTCCGAGGTGGAGGAGAACAGCCCCGCAGCCCGCGCGGGGATCCGCCAGGGTGACGCGATCCTCGAGGTCAACCGCCGCCGGGTCAAGGACCTGCGGAGCTTCGAGGAGGCGCTCGGGCGGACGGACCAGGACGCCCTGCTGTTCGTCCGGCGGGAGGGCCGCTCGATGTACCTCGTCATGAAACCCGAGCCCCGCTGATTCCTCGGAGGGGGGCTCCGCCCCCCTCCGTTCAGACCGGCGCGGCTGCGCTGGGCGGCCCTCCTGGCCAAGCTAGGCCGTTCGCCCTTCGGCGAACACATCGGGCCTGCCTCCCCCCAGGAAACGGCGCGTGCGGCCGGCACCCTCGAATCTCCGGCGAGATGCACGTAGAATGCCTGATGCGTTGAGGCAGGACGTTGTGAGACTCACGTTCCCCGTTGAGCGCGCGCACCGCGGGGCGACGGTCCCGGCCGGGGTCGGGACGGCCGCCGTGTCGCGCGCGTCGGAGGCCTGAGCGCCGATGGCTCGGCCCGAGGTGCGTCCCGTCGTCCTCATCGTCGACGACGAGCCGAGCGTCCGCGCCTCGGTGAAGGTGATCCTCGAGAGGGAGTGCGAGGTCCTCGAGGCCGAGGACGGGCCCGCCGCCATCGAGACCGTCAAGAGCCGCGACGTGGACGTCTGCCTGCTCGACGTCCGCCTCCCCGGGATGGAGGGGATCGAAGTCCTCGAGCGGGTCAAGCGCCTGGACGGCGGGCTCGAGGTCGTCCTCGTGACCGCCGTCCGGACGGTCCGGACCGCGGTAGAGGCGATGAAGCTCGGCGCGTACGACTACCTCACGAAGCCGTTCGCGGTGGAGGACCTGCGGGGCGTCGTCGGCCGCGCGCTCGAGCGGCGGGCGCTCCAGCGGGAGGTCCGCTACCTCCGCGACGAGCTGGCGCGCCACGAGGGGTTCGACCAGCTCGTGGGGCGGTCGGCGGCGATGCGGCGGGTCTACGAGCTGATCCGCCAGGTGGCGGCGACGAGCGCCACCGTCCTGATCACCGGGGAGTCCGGGACCGGCAAGGAGCTGATCGCGCGGGCCATCCACCGGCAGGGTCCGCGGCGCGACCGGCCGTTCGTCGCGGTGAACTGCGGGGCCCTCCCGCCCGAGCTCATGGAATCGGAGCTGTTCGGCCACGAGCGTGGCGCCTTCACGGGGGCCCACGCGCGGAAGCTCGGCAAGTTCGAGGTCGCCCACAGCGGGTCGCTCTTTCTGGACGAGATCGGGGCGCTGCGCCTGGACCTCCAGCCGAAGCTCCTCCGCGCGCTGCAGGAGCGGGAGATCGAGCGGGTGGGCGGGGGGCGCGGCATCCAGGTGGACGTGCGCTTCATCGCCGCGACGAACCGCGACCTCCGCCGGGCGATCGCCGCGGGCGAGTTCCGCGAGGACCTCTTCTACCGCCTGAACGTCGTCCCGATCGCCGTGCCCCCGCTCCGCGAGCGGCGCGAGGACATCCCGCTCCTCGTGGAGCACTTCCTCGCGAAGTACGCGAAGCGGTTCGCCAAGCCGGTGAGCGGGCTGTCGGCCGGCGCGCTCGGACTCCTCGAGGAGTATCCCTGGCCCGGCAACGTCCGCGAGCTCGAGAACATCATCGAGCGCTCGGTCGCCCTGGCGACGGCCGAGGAGATCCAGCTCGCCGACCTGCCGCTCGACCTCGCCCTCGCGCCCACTCGCAGCGTGTGGGACGACGGCCTGAGCCTCCGGGAGGCGCGCCAGGAGCTCGAGCGCCAGCTCATCCTCCGGGCCCTCGATCGCGCCGACGGGAACCAGACGGTGGCGGCCCGCTTCCTCGGCCTCCACCGGAATACGCTCCTGGCCAAGATGGCCCAGCTCGGGCTCCGGCCCACGGAGCCGCCCGGTTCCGCGGCGCGCTGAGCCCGCGCCGCCTCAGCCCCGCAAGAGCTCGTAGGCCACGCCCGTCAGCCGCAGGAGCTCCCACGCCTGCCGCCAGGCGGGGGTGCGCCCCTCGACGTGGGCGACGAGGTCCACGAGGACGAGGCGCGTGCGCGGCGAGTCGGCTGCCGCCGCGAGGCGGAGGCTCTCGGTGTGCGGGATCGCCGGGTCGCCGCGGCCGTGCACCAGGAGGAGCCGGCCGGGGACGCGGCGGACGTGGCGGGCCGGCGACAGCGCGTCGAGCAGCGCCTGGGTCTCGGGCGGGAGCGCCGCGAGGAGCGCGTCCACGCGTGCCGGGTCGCGGTTTCCGAGCACGGCGAGGACGGCGCGGGCCTCCCGCCCCGCGGAGGGCGAGAGCGGGCGGCCGGCCAGCGCCGCCGCCACGGCCGCGCGGTCGGCAGGGTCACGGACCAGGTCCAGGTTGGCGGCGACGAAGGCCTGGGCGAGGGCGGGGTCGTGGCGCACGCGCCTCGAGACCTCGCCGAACGCGTAGTGGCCTGTGGTGAAGTAGCGGACGAGCTCCCGCGCATCCGCGTACC
Source organism: uncultured bacterium (assembly GCA_964416315.1). Lineage (GTDB taxonomy): Bacteria > Methylomirabilota > Methylomirabilia > Rokubacteriales > DASRDR01 > CAYQDR01. The sequence continues at coordinate 4,089 of CAYQDR010000037.1, read as the reverse complement.
CGCCGAGCGCGACGACCAGTCGCACGTGGCGTGCCACCGCGGCCTCGCCTGCGGCGGCGAGGGCAGGCGCCGCGCCCACGCTGACCGCGACGACGGCCAGCCCGTCCGGGTGGATCCGCGGGTCGGCGGCGAGGCGGGCGATCGCGGCGGCGACGACCGCGGCATCGTCCGGCCGGAGGCGCTGGCTCCGCATCGCGGGCAGGTCGGGCACCAGGACGGCGAGGCCCGCGCGCGCGAGGAGCCCGGCGGCCCGGGCGAGCCGCGGGTCGTCCTTCCCCTCCGGCGTCAGGCCGTGGACGAGGACCAGGCCGCGGTGCGGTGGCGGCGCGCCGGGGCGCCAGAAATCGGCGCGGCCGGGCGGCGCGAGGGTGACCGGCTCGCGCGACGGGGCCGGTGTCACGGATGAGAGCCACGGGCGCTGGCCCTCGGTGAGGAACTCCGCGAGGAACCGCGCGGCGGTGACGGCGGTGGTCGCGCGCAGCCCGACCGGCACGGCGAGGCCGAGGAGGACGAGGCACACCGCCCCGGCGGCGAGGAGCCGGACGACGGGCCGGGTCGCGGCGGGCTCGCTGGGCACGACTCCCGGTAGAACCGCTGACGGCCCCTCTCCCCCTGGGGGGAGAGGGTAGGGCGAGGGGGGTCGCCTACTTCCTATTCACGCACTTGACGAGGTGCCAACCCCGGAGGAGGTTCACGCGCCGCACGACCTCCGGGGTGAGGCCGACCGTCTCGAGCAGGGGCGTGAGGGCGAGGTTCGTCTTCCAGCCGAGGTGGGCGCAGACCGGCGCGAGCACGTCCTCGATCCGCCGCATCACGGAATTCTCGCTCCGGAAGTGATTCAGGATGACGATGCTTCCCCCGGGCTTCGTGACGCGGCGCATCTCCCGGAGCACCGTGACGGGATCGGGGACGGCGCTGATCACGTAGGTCGCGAGCGCCGAATCGAACTCGTCGTCGCCGAAGTCCATCGCCGAGGCATCCATGACCTTCAGCGTCACCTTCTCCATGTGCAGGTCGTGGACCTTCTCCTGGGCCTTGCGGAGCATGGCCTCCGAGAGGTCGATCCCGACGAGGTCGATGGTGGCCGGGTAGAAGGGGAGGTTCAGGCCGGTCCCGATCCCGACCTCGAGCACGTGGCCGCGGGGCGGCTGACCCAGGAGCCGCACTGCCGCGATGCGGCCGGGCTCGAAAATCTTCTTGAACAGAAAGTCGTAGATCGGGGAGTAGAAGTCGTAGGCCCGCCTGACCTGCCGCTCTTCCAGGGGGACGTCCAAGTCGCCTCCTCCTCGCGCAAGGGGAGCCGGGGGGGGCACCGTAGTTCTACCACGCCCGTCCCGTTCTGCCAAGCGCCAATCCTCCGGGTCACTGGAGGAAGCGCAGGAGCAGCGTCGCCAGGCCCAGGAACGAGAGGAAGCCGAAGGAGTCCGTACACGCGGTCACGATCACGCCGGTGCCCACGGCGGGATCCAGCTTGAGCAGGCGCAGGGCCATCGGCACGAGCGTCCCGGCCAGCGCTGCGATGACCATGTTCGTGACCATCGCGAGCCCGAGGACAACGCCGAGGAGCGCGTTGCCCTTCCAGAGGAAGGCGACGAGGCCTGCGACCGCTCCGATCCCGGCGCCGTTGATCAGCCCGATCAGCACCTCCCGCCGCAGCACCTTGCGGGTGTTGGCGCGCGTGAGATCGCCCAGGGCGATGGCACGGACGATGACGGTGAAGGTCTGGATCCCCGCGTTTCCGCCGATCCCCGCGACGACGGGCATGAAGGCGGCCAGCACGGCCATCGCCCGGATCGACTCCTCGAACAGGCCCACGACGGTGGCCGCGACCAGGGCGGTCGGCAGGTTGATGAGGAGCCAGACCAGGCGGCGGCGCACGGACCGGGCCGGGGCGTCGAAGACCGTCTCGTCGCCCGCGACGCCGCCCAGCTTGTGGATGTCCTCGGTCGCCTCCTCGTGGATGACGTCGATCACGTCGTCCACCGTGATGGTCCCGAGGAGGCGGTTCTCCCGACTGACCACCGGCACGGCGAGGAGGTTGTGCTTCGTGACGAGCCGCGCGACTTCCTCCTGGTCGGTGTCGGCGGTGACGCTGATGACGTCCGGCCGCCGGATCGCGTGGACCGGCGTGGCCGGATCCGCGGTGATGAGCCGGCGGAGCGGGGCGACGCCGACGAGGTGCTCGTGGTCGTCCACGACGTAGACGTAGAACGCGCCCTCGCCCGAGGCGGACTTGCGGAGGTGCTCCAGAGCCTGGCCGACCGTCATGTCCTCGTGCACAGCCACGAAGTCCGGGGTCATGATGCCGCCGGCCGTGGACTCGCCGTACTGGAGCAGCCCCTGGATCTCCTCCGACTCCGCCTCCGGCAGCCGGTCGAGGATCTGCTCGGCCTGCTCCTCGGGCAGCGTCTCGACGACGTCGGCCGCCTCGTCGGGCGGCATCCGGTCCAGGATCTCCGACACCTCGCCCTGGTCCAGCGCCTGGACGAGCGTGAGCAGGCTCTGGTCGTCCATCTCCGCGAGGACCGCGCCCGCCTGGTCGCGCGGGAGGTGGCGGAAGAGCGTCACCTGCTCGGCGACGGCCAGTTCGCGGAGCGCGCGTGCGAGGTCGGCGGGGTGGATCGCGGCCAGCCGCTCGCGCAGGCGTCCGGCCTCCGGCTCGGCAAGGTGGCCCCGCAGCTCCTCCGCGAGGCCGGTCGTCTCCTCGGCCTCGATCGGTTCCATCACGGCATCGGGCGCATCGGGGGCCCCACCGGCATGCCGGCCTCCGGACCCGGCGCGGCCGGATCGGCCGGCGGGCGGGACCGAGTCCAGCGCCGGAAGCGCGTGGCGAGGCCGAGGAGGCCAGCGGCGAGCGCGCCGGCGGTCATGGCGGCGAGGGTGAGGGTGGCCACCGACGACTCGATCTGCCAGTGGAGGAACCTGACGGTAACGGCCTGAGCGTTCTGCAGGGCGAAGACCGCGACGGCGAGGAGGAGGAGGAGCGTCAGGAGGACGAGGGCGAGCTGCATCGGGGTACGAGATGGGCTACGAGCGGAGGAGGTCCTTGGCACCGGAGCTGCCGCTTCGGACCAGCTCGAGCGTGCCCGTCGCGAACGTGGCCTTCACCAGGCCCAGCGCAGGCGCCTGGTCGGAGACCCAGACCGTGCCGTCGCGGTACGACGCCCGCACCGCGCTGAACCGCCCGGCGGGGACGGCCACGGGCTCCTCCGTCCCCTTGACGGCGCTCTGGCGGAACGGACGAAGGCCGCTTTCCGGCGTCGCGATTACGCCCTTCGGGCGCCGGATCACGCTCCGGACGGCCTTGCCCGACGCGCGGTCGATCGTGACCTGGGTGACCGAGAGCGGCGCGCTCTCCAGGCTCACGTGGGTCACGATCTGGAGCGTGTAGGTCCGGGCGTCGCCGCGGACGATCGCGTAGGTCACGAAGATCGGCGGCGGCGGGGTCGATTCCTGCGTGACCGACCACGCGACCTGGCCGCCGGGCCGCTCCTCGCGGACGACGACGGGGACCTGGCGGCTGAGCGAGGAGGTCCACTGGTACGTCGCCCACGCGCCGACGGCCGGGCCCGGGGCGGTGGCCGCCGCGGCGGGCGCGGCGGCGGCAACGAGGAGCGCGAGCGCGACGGTCCTCACGTGATTCGTCATGGGCGGATCCTCACGACAAAGTGCGCGCGGCGGTTGAGCGCCCAGGCCAGCTCGTCGTGACCCGGGTCGAGCGGGCGCTCCTCGCCGAACGAGATCGTCTCGATCCGGCGGGCCTCGATCCCGAGGGAAGCCAAGTACTCCCGAACGGCCTGGGCGCGGCGCTCGCCCAGGGCGAGGTTGTACTCCGTCGTGCCGCGCTCGTCGGCGTGCCCCTCGATGAGGAGCGTGAGCCCGGGGCTCGGCTTGAGCGCTTGGGCCACGTCTTCGAGCGTCCGGCGCGCCTCGGGGGTGAGATCGTAGCGATCGAACTCGAAGTGGATGTCGCGGAGCACCGCCCGGACCGGAGCCGGCAGCGCCGCCGGGGGGACCGCCGCTACCGGCGGCGGCGCGCCCGGGGCGGCGGGGGTCGGCGGCGCGGCTGGCGGCGCGACCGCCGGGGGT